>JBAWCO010000774.1:0-34961 GCA_049590315.1 Occallatibacter sp.
CTGAAGAATAATACAACACGCCTCTCACCCGCACCAGATCAGGCGATTTGCAATTGTTGGCACAAACGCAAATTGGCCGGTTATCTCCCTGTTCTCGCCATTTGAGCTTTCGCAGCCCAAAAGTCAGTAAACGCGACGTGACTTATTCGGCCGACTAGTGTTTGGATGAGTGGAGGGCCGGCCCCTCGTGGGGCCTCCGCGACTTGTCTGGAAAAAGCAAAACCCCTCGCCGAGCCTGTTCTTCATATCGACCAGATGGTTGTGCGCATGCGGCGTCTCAATACATACGAAGCAAAGACGAACGTGATGACGAAAATCGGATCAAATTTATCCCAGGTACTGTCACTGCTGATCAGCTGTGAATAGAATGCGAGTGCAAGATTGATCGTGAGACCGGCATAAACCCACTCGGTCAATCGAGGCACATTGGGAATTAGAAGGCCCACGCCACCAAGGATGTGGGTCACGCCAAGCAGGGGGATGATATAAAGCGGGTATCCGAGTTGCTGATTCGCAATCCTCCATTCGCCTGGATCGTGAATTAGATATAACCTTCCGAAGTATACAAAGCTGACGACGACAAGGCCGGTTATTGCCATCGCGGCTATTTGAATTGCTCGACCTGCCCGCGCAGGTTTATCTATTGTGTGTTGAGCTTTCATATTCAAAGTGATCCTCCTCATGCGGTTCGATCTTTCTTGACGTTAGGCCGCAGTTCCCATGGAACTGCGGCTGATTCACCTTGCCCCGGAATTACGCCTTGACTGCATTCTGTGCAGCCGCAAACACATCGCATGCCGATGTCGTGCCCGCTACGTGTTCCGTACCCGTGATTCCGAGGTCCATCCATCCCGCGTTAACGCTGTCAAACATTTCTTCGGCAGGTCCGGTGTGGCCCTTCGGGATGCCGAACTGCTGGAAGGCTTCGGCCCATCCAGCACGCGGGATCGCAAATGCTTTCACATCGATCGCCAGGACTTCACCCAACTGTGCGGCCACTTCATCCGCGCTTACCATCGAACCCAGTTCGATGACGCGATGCCCTGACCACTCCGGCCCAGTCAGAAGCGTTGCCACCTCTGCGCCGATGTCGTCTGACGCGACCATTGTCGATTTCCGGTTTGTAGGATTGTAGAAGACTGGTAGTGTTCCGCCTTGAGCGGCCTGCAAGCCGAACAGAAAGTTTTCGAAAAAGCCCCCAGCGCGCACAAATGCGACCGGAGATGACAAGTTCCAAAAACCTTGCTCCAGGAGTGATAAGGCCGTGATCATCCCTATCCCACTTGTTCGATTCGCGCCCATCGACGAGAGCGCTACTACCCGCGGCGGCACGATCTTCGTCAGCGCCTCGACATAGCTCGCAATCACGTCCTTTGCTTCTCTGTAATCGGGCGAGGGTGCCCATACAGCCGGCAACATAACAAACGCGCCCTCAACACCTTTGAGCGCCGCCGCTATGGCTGCCGCGTCATTCCAATCTCCATCCACCAACTCCACGCCTTGGTCTGCCCACTTCGCGGCTTTCTCGCGATTGCGCACAAAGGCTCGCACCTGTTTACCTTGCTTCAGCAGATGCCGCGCAGTGGCGCCGCCAACTTTTCCAGTAATGCCCATGACTAAATGCATGATTGTTTTCTCCTTGTTAGACCGAAAGTGATGCTCCGATGCGAACGCCAGAACTAGTGAGTTGCGCAGCTAGCACTCCGCTAGTCCTGTGAGTTCCCACAGTGATCTGTCGCATGAATCGTTACAGGCCTTTACTCAGCCGATCGGATCGCCTCGATGAAAGAGGTCGTTGATCTTCGCGAAGGCCCTGCTATGTGGTCGTGACCGTCACGGCCTGACGCACATACTTTCTGTTTTGCAGTTCCTTCACCATGAATGCCGCAAGATCGGCACGCGCAATCTTGTGCGCCTTCTCCGCGCCCTCCGTGCTCAGCACCCTGGCAACGCCGGTCTTTTCACCGTCGGTCAACATCGGCGGCCGTACAAGCGTCCAGTCCAAGTTGCTACCTTCTATCTCTGCCTCCATGCCCGCCTTGTCTACCAGCAGACCCCGCAGAAAGGTCTTCATAAGCAGATGCTCGTTGAAAAAGCCGGCGTTCTTGACGCTCTCGCCCGCACCCACCACTGAAATCTTCAGCAACCGCTGCACGCCATTGCGCCGCATCGCGTCCACAATATTATGTGCCGCGCTCGTTTCCATCGTCGTCACTTTCCACGGCGTCTTGCCGCCCAGCGCGTCGATCACCGCATCCTGTCCGGCTACCGCAGCGTCGACCGCATCCGCGTCCAGCACGTCGCCCGCGACAACTCTTACGTTCGCCTTCTTGTACGACGCGGCACCACGCACGAAAGCCGTCACCTTATGGCCGGCCGCCAGCGCCTCATTTACCAGCGCTTCTCCGCTCTTGCCCGCTGCTCCAATTACTAGAACTTTCATCGCTTCCTCCTTTTGCCTCGTATTTGACCGCCCCAACCAACGAGCGATCTGACTATTAGAGGATCGACTTAACCATTGGTTGCAAAATAATCACTGGTTGTCAACCAGTGGTCATAAAGTAACAGATGGTTGAAAAAATCGCAAAATGGGATTAGGCTGTTGAAATGACATCCATCTCACCAAGCCGTCGGGTAGAGCGCAAGGAGAAGTTGCGGAACGAGATCCTTGCGGCTGCAGGCAAAATGTTCGCCGATCGCGGTTACGAAGCCGTGACGCTTCGTGAGATCGCGAAAGAGATCGGCTATACGCACGCAGTGATCTACCAGCATTTCCCGGACAAATCACATATTCTTGCCGAGCTGAGCCGCGAGACGATCGGGCTGATGATTCAGAACTTCGACGCGATTGCCGCTCAATATCTTGCACCGAAAGATCGCCTTTTTGCGACTTCACGCGGCTTGATTCAATTCTGCATTGCCCATCCACAACAGTTTCGTAACGTCTTCTTCGGACCTGAGAACAGAAGCGGCGTCCGCGCTGGACAATACATCGACGACCTTGGCGCGCCGTTGTTCGCGCGTTTCGTGCAACTCTTTTTCGATGTTGCCAAGGATGAAGGATTGCCAAACAGGGATGACATCGTGATAGCCCACACCTGGTGGTTTACGATCTTTGGCCTCGCCACACTCTTTGTTATTCAAGGAGTTGTGCCCGGATTGTCTGACCAGACTCTCGTGGTCGAGCAGACGATCGCAACGCTCTGGGCGGGCGTCCAGGCTGTTCCGCGATTGCCGAAGAGCACAATCTCCGGGCGATCCGGGCGATCAGCTTTCGCCGATCGAAGATGTCTCCGAGCGCCCCAGCAGGCAAAGCCAACAAGAAAAAAGGCAGTGCGGTTGCGGTCTGAATCAGAGCGATGTAGAGAGGACTATTGGTAAGCGAAGTCATCAGCCATGCCGCGCCGACGCTCTGCATGAACGTGCCAATATCCGAGACAAGATTGGATGCAAGCAGGTTTCGGAATATCGGGTTACGGAGCGGCCGCCACGGACCTGGCAGCGCAGTCGCACTTGGGTGAAGGACCTGGGCCATCGCTTTGTGACTCTAAATCATGAATTTCGCGGCGTCCACTTGCCATATGGGTTTCGAGCACATTGGAGCGGCCGCGCGGTTCACTCTCGTGGCCATGTAATTGGGCCGTTCTTCTCCGGAAAACTCAAGGTCTTGGACTTCAAGCCATTTCCAATCCACCCAAGCACTTCCTCCGTCGTCGCTGAGATCTGCACCGGCAGGCATCCGATGCCGTCGAGAGCCGAAATGCGCTCTTGTTTCTCAAGAACACTGAGTATGGGCTCGGCCCATGAAGGATCGGCGGGCAGCCCCAAAAAGCTCACAAGCGTAGCCCAGGCCTGTTCACGGTTGTATCCGAGCAGAATTGTTCGACCAACGCTACCGTTCGCACACAGATCTTCCGAAACAGCCACCAGGTGCCTCACGGGATGATTCCGATCCGGTAGATTCACGGCTCCCTTGTAGCAGGACGCATGCTCGCCGAGCGAGACTTCCTTCACTTCGCCGTCCGGGAAAGTGAGCGTGAAGTTGGCTTTCTCGTGAACGGCCGACGTGATCGCGCCCACGTCGGAATCGTTCCCGAAAACACTGATCAGATGCGCCTGCGAGTCTTCGCCCACGTAGCGGTCAACCCGCAACCTTATTCTGGTTGAGGTCTTCTCCGTCATGCGAGTGTATTCAAGCAACCCGAGCCTCAGGTGCGCGTTCTGCATCTTCTTCTCCTTCTGGCTTCGCCGGTGTCTCGGTCAGCTTCAGGGTTCTTCCATTGGCATAGACCAACCGCAGTTCGTTTGCCCAGCGTTCGCGGTGATGGATGATTTGCTCATCACCGTCCTCCTCGACAAATGTAGTCACATGCTTGACCGATCTCCATCGCGCGACGTGCCGGTCTTCGCCCTGGCCGAAGACGCCATTCAAGAGGCCCGCCGTGCACAACAGCCCCACATGGCCTCCATGCAGCGGCGTGATCGGACGCCCAGTGGCCACGTCCTCGCGCGGCATCAGAAATGGCAACGTCTGCTTCCATGCACCCGACAGCGGGAGCAGGTCCTCCAGCAGATCGTATGGTAGGCCGCGATAGCTCAGTCCTGCCTCACCGGTCGGAGGCACGGAATATTGCTCGCACGCGTCCGGCACCAGTTCAGGCAACGCCCGAAAGCTGCCGTACGGGCTGATCCGCTGAAGTTGCCGCCTCGCTTCCTCGACAGCCACGCCGCGCACATTGCGGCGAACTCCAAGCACTGCGATCTGCCGGAACCGGACCGATTCTTCATCGGTCATGCGGAAGATGTTCAGCTTGGTAAAGTGCGAACTCAGTACCCCGGCGCACTCATGCAGGCGCTCGAACGGGATGACCAACACCAACACGCCCTCCATCACCAGCCACCGAAAGGTGTGTTCCAGAAAGAGACGCTCCATGCGGCTGTTTCCAACCGAGCCGATCTCTGAGTCGTAGGGCGGATTTAGATAGAGCAGCGAGAAAGACTCGGGCCTGGCCACTGCGTCAAAGGCATTCCCCTGGATCGTCTCGATGCCTTTGGCGCTTGCTGCGAGCGCCCGTTCGGCATCGAGTTCCACACCGTAACACCGCACATCGGCGCCTTGGGTGATCAGGTTCAGAGCCACGCCTTGCCCCACGCAAGGATCGACCACCGATGCCGCTCCTGTGAAGCTGAGAAGCTGGCGAAGTTTGGCGCCCTCGCTCTCCGGGAGCGGGTAAAATCCCATCTTAATTTTCGCGACACTTCGTGCCATCGAATCCCCTTTCTGTCGGATTGAGATTGAGATAACTGCCAACAATGCGCAGTCGTAGATGCCACCGAACGCGCAGGATCGATGCAGACCAACCGGTGCATCGCGTATCCTGCACAGCGGGGGTGTTTACCGCACTATGTCTAAGTCAATTCTTTCCGCGATCGATGCCGAAATCTCCCGTCTCCAGCAAGTCAAGGCTCTTTTGAGTTCAGTAGGATCGGATGCGGTCAAACGCAAACCGGGTCGGCCGGCGAATACAGAATCCGTCGTCGTTCCGATTGTCCAGAAGAGGAAGAAGCGCGGAAAGCTGAGTGCGGAAGCGCGGGAACGCATCCGTCAGGCACAGATCAAGCGCTGGGCCGCGGTGAAGCAGCCCGTCAAGCAAGAGACAATTGCTGCCGCTGTTGCGCCACCGAAGCCGAAGAAGAAAGCCGCGAAGACCGCCGCCTGAGGGTACGCGAGGAATTGAGCAACGGATAGAGCACGGGATCAGGCGACTTCAACTTCCCGTTCCGGCACTATTTCAACCTGGGTGTGCAGCTTCACATTGAGCGCATCGAGCAGCCGAATTGCCCGCTCCAGTGTGATTCCAAAGTATTCGTTCCGCTCATCCCGGGATACCTGGGATTCATGCACACTGAGTCTTTTTGCTAAGTCTCTTTGTGAGATTCCCTGAGCAATGCGAATCGAGATCAGAAGGTGCCCCAGTCCGCGAAGATTGTCAAGCTCGTCAAATTCTCCCCGCTTCAGCTTCTCGTAGCTCTCCACCTCTTCCTTGAGCTGAAGGTGGAAAGACTCGAACGGGTCGATGACTCGCTTGATCTCCTCTTTCGCCAGACCGGCAGTTTTCAACCTCGCCTTATGTTCGATGAGGCGTTGCCGCTCCTGAGCAAGACGCTCCGACGCTTCCTGGTATTCCGTCTCGTTGCGAATCATGGCTGACCTCCATATTTGATCTTCACAATCCCTCTGGATTTGCCGTCACGGCGCGATTGACGAAACGCGGATGGGAACTCAAGCTCATTGCCGTATCGGTCAAAGATTCCGCAACCGGTGCCCATGCCAGGGATGTGCGGGTAAAGCTCGATTCGATAGCGGTGCCACATGGGGAGTTGCTTTTTCGGAAAACCGCGATAAGGCTTCCGCGAAGCAGGATCCCAGGTCCACACCTTGAACGGATCGATCAGGTTCAGCTGGCGCGTCAGTTCGCCACTACTGAGCTGGATCAGATCGCACACGAAATAGCCGTCGATGTCATTGGGGTGATCTTTGTCTTCGGCGAAAGAGCCGTCTGCGAAAACCTCCCTGATACCGACCTGCCACAATTGCCGCGTTAAGATTTCAAGGTTATCCACCAATTGCAAACGCCAGGCCCGATCCCACGCGGAATGGCCTGCTGAGTCGCCAGGGCCGCGCACCAGGACCGAGTCGCGCAATTCCTCGAACGAAACTTCGTAGTCGCCCGATGGCAGAAGTCCGCCGGGCTCAAAAACGGGGATCGGAGACATCGTGTACCACTCATGCCATACAAGGCAATATAGTCTTGCTTGACATTTTTGTCAAGATTTGTGGAATTTCACGGTCGCCCAGTGCGGGCAGCGTCCAAGGCAAAAACCGGCCTTTCTATTCGGCGAGATTCAAGTTCCTTTGGTTTAGTCATCGGAGAGGAATGCGCGCCCAGCACTCAGAGTTGCTGGCACCACAGCGACTATGTCACTCTCTCCCAAGAACCGAAGTGGAACTCTGGCTCCCGGCTCCGGATGAATCGTTCCTCCTTAAGCCGCCCTGGCAACTTCGAGACGGAAACCGGGAATAACGCAACCAGACGAAGCTGGACCCGAGTCCGGACCACCGGGCGGTCGATCGACCAGTGTGATAAGACGCAGGACAAGTTCGCTTCCGCATTTGCCGCACTGCTCGGAGTTCGAGTTCGTGACGTTTCTGCACATCTTGCAATAGATGGCAATTTCAACTGGGATAATGACGAGGCTATGCACAGGGCGAAGCACCTTTACCTGACACATCAGTTCCCTCCTGTGAGTGCGGCACTCCTACGCAACTTGCTGGCCGGTGATGGCTTCGAGTTCCTCAACCAATTGCTTTAGTGCCGCCAAACTGGGAAGACATGTGGTCGTGGCGAACTTCAGGTTGTCCATGGCAGCGATGAACCTGGCATCGCCGGCTATCTCAACCAGCCCACGAAGTCGCTCAAATCCACGCGATGCTGATTGCATCCACTCCACAACGTTCTTCTGCCGGTCTGCATTCGGGATCGTCCGGGCATTGTTACTGTGGCCCGCCCGCCGTAAGATCTCCTGGTAGATGTCCACTCCCAATGTGTTGCGGAAACTCTCAATTTCGGACGTCAGCCTGTGGTCGACAGGGCCACGCACGTCGACGGCTCGGCCGTTCGCGGGAACCACGGTCACTCCCGGTGGCAGCGCCCATTCGGGAAGCATCGGGAGTGCAACGGGTTCTCCTCGCTTGTCGAGATGTACCCAGGTCTCTTCGAAGCGATAGAGATACCGCCCAAGGCCGAAGCAACTGCAAGCGCGCTTGAAGGCCTGTGCGTCCGCCGCAGTAACGGCGTTTTCCTTGTCCGCCCACTCTTCTCCGGTACCCGTATGGCTACCCAACCGAGTGATTGTGACGGCACTCGCCACCAACACTTTGCTTGTGACAACCACCTTGCCCCTGTCCACACGGGTCAACAATGGCACGGTGGAGATGGTGTACTTCCCCGTTTTGCCATTTATGTGGAAGTTGGTGCCTCCTTCATGCCGCAAGCTCACGCCTGCGGCAGCCAGCGTGCAGAACGCCGCTGGCACCGCAAGATCGAACAGCAGTTGAAGAAGGTCGGAGAGGAATTGCGGCACAGGCATCGCGTCGACTCCCTACTGAATGCCCTGAGCTTGCGTGATAAAGCCCTCGGCCATGCGTCCAAGTCCGGAGATCACCAAAAGAGAAACACCGGTGACGCCCCAACCCAGATAGCCGCGGCCACTCTTGAAATGCCACCCCGCGACCCCGAGGCACGCGATCGCGATCACCGGGGCAATCACGTTGCAGCCCCAGTTCACGATGTTGAGGACCGTTCCCTCGACCGTGGTAGCCTGTTGGCCCTGAACCGCCTGGCCGAACTGTGGAGATGTACCGAGGTTCTGTGCTGTCGCTACCAGGGGCGCGGCGAGATTGCCGGTGAGAACAATCCCAAGCGCGAACAGCAGCGAAATGCGTGTCCAGTTGATCGCGCCGGGGCGTTCATAGGTTGAGCGAAGTGCAGCGGGTGCAGTCGTGCCCCGCCAGAAGGCCAATGCGGTTTTCATGACTCTCTCTCCTGGACGCGGTTGCTCGGGGCATCCGTGTCAGGAGAGAACTTGAAGCCTAATCGGAAATCGGTCAACTTGCCCCGCTGATATTGATCGGCGTTCCGAGGCTCTCTTCTATATAGAGGCTGCTGGTTAGAAGAATCGGAGGCGCGGCCTGAGCACAGTTGCACGGTTACGTCTCGTCAGAGAGAGGCTGAACCCCGAGTCGAAGATCCGATAACGCCCCTCTCGTCAGTCACAGCTGCTGTCCAAGTCCTTGCTACGGCAGGGCAGAGCCTCGCAGGCAACCGAACCTGTTGTCGCCCATACGTCGGATCTGTTCGACGAGAATTGGTCAAACGCACAACGACACAACCGGAACGGTTATTGGTCAAACGCACTTTGACATATTGGGAGCGAGTATTGGTCAAATGCATCTCATCCTTGCCAAATTCAGCCGGTGGAGCGCGGAATCGACAGCGGGGCGGCCTCCGAGGTCCAAAGAGTCGCCCGGCGAAAACGCCCATCCTCCTCCACTCCTCGAATTCTATATTTGGCCTTATTTTCAATCGCTTGGCGCATATGGAATCCACACAGCCTGCAAGACAAAATATCACTCTTTTCTTGCAGAAGGAAGTATGACTTTATGGCGTGGTTGGCCGTGGAGACGGCCCTTCCAGGCCGACCCGAGTCGCTCAGGAGGGTGCAAAGAAATGCCCCAAGGAAGGTGGCAGGGTGTATAGTTTTGCTCAACTGTGAAGGCAACCTGGCAAACTTGGCTGCCTCAAATCTGAAGCGGTCGCGTACCTTTCCGAACTGTTCCCGTGAAGACCGCATCCGGGACTGGCAACTCAAACGGCGGAGGTGAGAAGCATGACCTTTGACCTCGCCACCTTTCTAGAAGAAGCGGGAGTTGGACGAAGAGTCGTCCAATTGAAGCCCAAGCAGGTCTTCTTTTCGCAGGGAAGTTCGGCTGACTCCATCTTCTATCTTCGGACGGGCAGCGCAAAACTTACCGTCGTTTCGGACGACGGGAGAGAGGCCACCATCGCGCTTCTCTCCGCAGGTGAATTCATTGGAGAGGAGTCGTTGGCGAGCGGGGGTGGGCTGCACTTGGCCACTGCCACTGCCACTGCCCTCTGTAGTGCGCTCAGCATAGAAAGGGAAGAGATGGTCCGCGTGATGCACGAGGAGCACTCTTTCTCCGAAATGTTCCTGAAATTCCTGCTGACCCGGAGCATGCGAACCCAGGCCGATCTTGTCGATCAGCTTTTCAACTCCAGCGAAAAACGTTTGGCGAGGATTCTCCTGTTGATGGCCGAATTTGGTGAGCCAGGTAAGCCGGAGCGCTTGATTCCTCGAATCACACAGGAAACTCTGGCAGAGATGGTCGGCACCACCCGGTCCCGCGTCAGCTTCTTCATGAATCGCTTTCGCAAGCTCGGCCTCATCGAATACAACGGCCGTATCCAGGTTCATAAGTCGCTGCTCAATGTGGTTCTGCACGATCAATTCCCCGAGCGTAACCCGGAGAGACCTCCTGGTTCGGCCACTCCACGTGTTCGATCAAAGCCGGTCAGAACCGGCTAGCGCGGATCTGGGGTAGTGTCCTGATTCCAACTGCTCATTCTCCAATGACTCCAGTTTGCATCTGACAGTTGGGGTGCTCCGCGTAGCGTCATGACACGCGCTACCCCTTTCTCGGCCCACGCGAAGCCTCTCGGCAACGAGAGGTTTCTGCACGTTTGCGCTCCAACAGAACCACAAATCAATACTAGGGCGACATCTTGATCCAGCAATGGACGGCGAACGATGAAATGATATCGCCATCCACGAGTGTGCCCATCATGTGATTTCCTGCGGATCATTTGACGCCGAGATGCGCGGATCGGGGATCGGATAACCAATCGCAAAATGGTACACGACCTGTCCTTGTTTAGTCGTCAAGTTGAGATGACGGTGCACTTCATCGTCGTAGAAAGCACCGATACCGGTCGCACCCAGCCCAAGTGCCTCAGCGGCGAGATACAGACGTTGGCCAATAGCGCCAGCTTCAAAATGCACATAGCGATAGCCACGGTCTCCGTAAGTGCCAGCGGCACGATCGAGATCGCCGATCATCGAAAAGGCCACGCAGGCGTTACCGGCCAGGTCCTGCTCGAGGCTCAGAGCAGCGGCCGCTACGCGCTGGTCGCCACTCTGCACCTGCTCCAACTCGGCGCACTCCGGCCAAAACTTGTAGACGCCGGGTCGTAGCCCATCGACGCGGTGAGCATACAAATACAGCTGAATGAAACGCGTGCCGGCAAAGTCAGCCGCCAATGGCTGGGCTGCGACCGCGAGGATGGTCGAGAGCTCCGCCCATGACATTGATTGCATTCCACCCAGGAAGTCGAGCGCCGAACGTCGCATTCGGGCAACCTCGCCAAAGCTGCGAATCGATGAAGCCGGAGGAGGCAGCTCAATCTCGCCTGAGCCAGATGGGGCCGGCTCTGCGAATGAGGCGCAACTGTTCCCGCTGCTCCTTTGTTTTGTGGCGAAGTGGATGCTGTCAATCAGTGGCTGAGCAATCGTCTCCTTCGAAAGCAGGTTCGCCTGGCCGCCGAACCACACGGTCTTGCCGGTGTCGGCTTCGCGCACTGGAATGGCCTCGCCTTGAAGGCTGATCATAAGCATTGGCCATTCATCCCGGCTCGGGCGACACAGTTGGGCGAGATCATCGTCCACGAAATTTCCGACCGCGAAAGTATCGCACCCGATAGCCCGAGCGGAAAGAGCAAGCGCCTGCCAGGCGTGCCCTATGTCGTGCAAGCAGTACCGATATGCCCGCTCACCGTACTTCCATGCCTCACGCCACGCAATACTCGTCAAAACGAACACAATTGGCGCAGGGCCGCCGGCCAGCCCCATTTCAAAAGTACCGCTCCCGCGCTGCTCCGCCATGTGTCTTGATGGATCGTAGTGATACAGCCCATCTGGCCACTCCTTCAGACCCCGTGTGACAAAGTGGAATTCCGTCGGATGCAAATTCCCGGAGGACGGATTCACTCTTAGCGCGTATTTATCTCCGCTGGACGGGACACGCTTGGTCGCGCTTATCGCGGCGCTATAGAAAAGTATTTGCGAGAGGAAAGCCGGTCCGTCACCTGCGGACATGCTTCCAAAGGTGCCCTGAAGCACGTCGAGTGCTGGAGTTTCAGGGGCGGGCGGATCTGCCGGCAGATCGAGAACCGGCACGCCTTCGTAGTGACGAAACGGATCTGGCATGTTAACCCAGTCGAGAACATGCCGCGCTCGCCTCAGCGATTCAACGCTATGCTTCGTTGCTTCGTGATAGTCGCGCCACGTCATTGCCGGCAGATGGGCTCCGCTCATACTGATGCTGGCGCCAATCTTAGCAGGTGAAGCCGATGGTAAAACCTTGCTCATTGTGGAGGAAGGATGCGGCCGTGACTGGTTTTTCAACGACTTACAAACCCGTGGGGAACGCCTGAGACCACCGAAGTCGTCGAAGACAGCGCTTTTTGTGGATCGGATTGTGGATCGGAAATATCCGCCACAAACCTCAATGCCTTTAAGACAGTTCCTCATGAGGCCGCTGACTTTGATGTGCGCGCAACTGTCCTTTCCGCAACGCGCGCTCCTTCATCATTACGAAGAAGACGGGAACCAAGATCAAGACATGAATGGTCGAGGTAATCATGCCACCCACGATTGGCGCGGCGATGGGCTTCATCACATCGGATCCGATGCCGGACTCCCAAAGGATTGGAACAAGACTTACCAGCACGGCAGTGACGGTCATCGGCTTGGGCCGCAGGCGGTGAATAGCGCCTTCAATAGCGGCGGCTTCTATATCCGCGTCTGCATCCCATTCTTCCGCAGTGGTTTCCCCTGCGTTCCGGGATCTGGTGCATCAACTCAGAACAAATAGCGGAGAGAAACCTGTTGTACTCGCGGCTTTGTGAGGGTCGCATCATACACACCGAATTCTCCGCTGGTTGTCATGTTCTGCAATGACGTGAGCGGGTTGACGTCGAAGCGAATGGAGTTTGATACGTTGAAAGCCTCCCAGGCAAACCGGATGCTGTTGCGTTCATTTGTCTTCCAGGTCTTCGACAATCCAGCATCGACGCCAAAGTAGCCGTCGCCGCGGAAGTTGTTGCGCTGCCCGGCTTCGCCCGGATACGGGTTGCGCATGTCGTTCAGTGCTTGGGAAGGATTCGCAAAGACCTGCGCCTCACCATGATCGATATGAGTGTGGGTTTGGATTGGTGCCGTCTGGACCATGCTGCTCTGCTCATCCCAATCGGTTCCCCAACCCGCTCCACTGATCACGCTGAAAGGGAGCCCACTGGTCCAGCGCACAACCCCGGAAAGCTGCCAGTTTCCGATCGCTCCATTCACGGCGCGGTTCGCGCCGCCCAGCAGTCTCTTGCCTCTTCCAACCGGAAGCTCCGCCACCCAGTTGCCGCTGACCAGGTGACGGGTATCGAAGTCGGATACGGCGCGATTCAATCGTGGATTCCAGGCATTGAGGATGGCTCCGAAGCTGCTGCCGGCGTTGGTGCCGGTGCTGGAGGAGAACATGGTGCGCTCGCTGTCCGAGCCCATGTCGAGGGACTTGGAAAGGGTATAACTCAATTCCATCTGCACGCCTCGACTCATCTTCCGTCGCAGCGTAATCTGTCCGGCGTTATAGCTGCTGTTTCCAATCGACGACCACGCATACATGCTGGCATACTGGCGCGGCCAGAAGCGATTGGGCGTGCCTCCGCAGCCAGGAGTGCAGAGAATATCGAGCATGTAGAGCGATCCCGTCTCGTTGCCGGGAAACCAAACCTGATTGTAGATATTCTGGGTCGCGCTCTGACCGCCCCCGGCTGCATCGGAAAACATGTTCTCGAAGTAGGGGATGGCGACCACGCTGGCAACTCCCGCATACTTTTGCTTGGAGAGCTGGGTAGCTGCCGAGAAGTAATCCTGACCTGATTTTGGATCTACCAGATCAAGCGGTTCCGCCAGGTCGATCTGCTGCAACTGGTGTCGGCCAAACCTCCCGATATAGGCGATCTCCAAGGCGAATGCGCGATGCAACTCGCGTTGAATCGAGAAATTGACCACCTGCGAATAGGGTGTCTTCATGCGATCATCGAGGCCGTGCGCAATTTCGAAACCCGTCCAAAGCGGATTGTTTGGCGCTAACGCGGGGTAGGTGATCGTGCTTGCGGGCGCGCCTGTGATATCGGGAAGATCGTGAATGTCCGTGAAGCGCGGCGAGGTAGCGGGGGTAAGCAAGTTGGTGGGATTGGTGATGCTTTCGCTGAGCCCAAACGACCCGTACTGGTCGAAGAGATTCACGATTCCCTCACCGTAGTGGTCGTAATAGATGCCGTACCCGGCGCGGATTGAACTCTCATCGGCTCCGCCGAAGAGTATGTGCCAGAAGCCATGCGCAACCCCAGGGGAGAAAGCAACGGCAATTCGCGGAGCGACATCTCTCCTCTGCATCGGCCAGTAGGCCTTCAATCCCCGCGCCTGTCCCGATGGCGCAAAGGAGAGATCCGGCTGCACGCTATTGCCGAGCGCCGCCTGCTGTCCTCGAGTCCTGAACCACTGGTCGATATCCGCCGTGGGCTGCGCCTGCTGCCCGTGAATCTCGAAAGGGGTCTGCAGCAGCGCGTGTCGCAATCCGAATGTCAACGTAAGACGCCGCTGAAGACGCCAGGAATCCTGCAGATAGTATTCAAACTCGCTGTTCTTGAATTCGCGATCCAGGATCGCTCCCTCAGGCAGCAGACTCGCCGTGCTCCCGCCGGCTGCGATCTGGTAATTGGATTGCGTTGTCACCAGATCCAGAAGACCTGCAAGATTGCCCATGGCAAAGTTGTAGGAGTCCGCGAAGCTGCCGGCGACCGCTGGGAACCCGAATGCCGCCGGATCGAAACTCTGCCCGGTGTTGGCAATGCCGGCCTGGGCCAGGGCATAGGCGTTGGTGTAACCATAGCTGTAGGAGAGAGCATCGGAGCGGCGGTGATCGAGAATCAGCCTGTAATTGGCGCCGAACTGGATCGTATGCGCTCTGCGCGTCAAGGTCACATCGTCGATGATGTTGTGGACAGGGATGTCGACAAGCGTGGTCCTGGTCTCGGCATAGAGCGGGCTGATGTTGTAGAAGTTCGCGTACGAGCCCTGGCCGATACCGCGGCTGGCGTAACCCTGGCGCGTGAATCCGTAATGCAGATTGTGGGTAAGATTGGAGGAGGCGTCCGATGTCTCCCCCACCACAAACCCCTTGCTGTTATCCGTATTAGTCGAGCTGGCGGGCTGCCCGGGAAACTGCGGCACGGCGGAGCTTTTGTCGTTCTGCAGATTCCCCCTGGCGAAAAGCCAGTTGCGCTTGGAGAGCATGAAATCGAGGCGTGCAATATACGTGTTCAGCGCCGCAGGGTTGGGCGCCGGCCAAGTATAGGAAGCCGTATTCAGGCCGTCGCCGGCAGACTCGGCGTTGGACGCCGGATAAAGGTTCAATACCGCAACCACGTTTGGGTCCACGCCAGGGCCCCAGGGGCGATTGCATTGCGCTGAACAGACAGGGTCCATGCCTGCAATCTGTGCGGGATCGAGGAGGGTGGGAGAGCCCTGAGTGGAGGTCAGATACTGGATATTCCCGGCGCGCATCGAGAGCGTGGGAACGGTCATTGTCTGTTGCTGGTTCTCCGAGGTTCGCTGCCCCTCGTAGTTCACGAAGAGGAAAGCTCTGTCCTTCCTGATGGGGCCGCCAAGCGATGCTCCGAAAGTATTGCGGATGAGTTTGCCCGGTACATTCGGCAGTCCGTTCGACAGCTCTGCCTGCTTGTTGAACCAGTCGTTGGCCTCGCCCAGTGAACTCCGGTTGTACTCGTAGAGGCTGCCATGCACTTGGTTGGTGCCGCTCCTGGTCACCAGACTGACTTGCGCGCCGGAAGAACGCCCGCTATCGACGCCAAAGGCGTCTGTTGTCACGCGGAATTCCTGAACTGAATCGAGAGTAGAGCGGAGCACCCCGGTGAAAGCATATCCGCGCGCCTGATCGTTGTTGTCCACTCCATCCAGCGTGATGTTGCCCTGGTCGGAGCGGTTGCCGCTCGAAGTTCCGCTGCGGCTGTCATGGCTCTGGTCGTTCGCTTCGCCCAGGTACAACACTCCCGGTTGCAGGCTCAGCAGGTCGGGGACGTTGCGCCCCTCCATGGGCAGAGACTGAATGGTTGCGGCGCTGACCGCATCCCCCATGCTGGCATCCACACGGTTCAACCCCTGCGATTCGGCGCTCACCTGCACCACGGTTTCGAGCGCCTCCACGGAGAGCGAGAAGGATTGCGTGGCCGGCTGGTTGACCAGCAACTCGACAACCGTGCACTGCGTTGCGAATCCCTTCGCCGTCACAGAGACTGTGTATGTTCCGGAGGGTACTCCGAGAAACCGATATTCGCCCGTGGAATCTGTAGCGCGCAAAGTTGAAAACCCTGTCGACGGGTTCTTCAAAGACACCTGGGCGCCCACAACGGCCGCGCCGGAAGGATCGGTCACATCCCCACGCAAGGACGAAGTGGAAGTCTGGGCAACCGTGACGGCCGCTGAACAGAGCAGCCAATAGATTGCGAAGAAAAGATTCAGCCGACGCATTTCGATTTACTCCTAAATTCCCGACGCGAGGCTTCGCGGTGGGAAATGCATGACTTCCTTCAACGCGCACACCAACAGTTCATTTTGCGAACGGGTGCGCACGCCGATGCGGAAGTAATGTTCATCCAGACCTTCAAAGTTTGCACAAGAGCGGAGAACGACGCGATGCTCGACAATGAGCCGCCGCCAGAACTCCGCGCCGTTGCGGCTGCCATCGATTTTCATCAGCAGGTAATTAGCCGCTCCGGGAAAGACGCAAAGCCCCAACGCCTGCAATTGCTCCGCCAGCCAATTGCGCTCGGTTGCATTCGTCGCACGAGCCTGGGCAATCGAAGGCCGATCCTGGAGCACCATCCTCGCCGCTTCTGACGCGATCGATCCCACCGGCCAGGCAGGGATGCGGGATTCGATGGCAGCGCGCATCTCCGGGCAACTGACCGCATACGCAACGCGCAATCCGGGCATCGCAAAGAACTTGGTCAAAGAGCGCAGAACAATCAGTCCGGAGCTTTTCGCGGCCCACTGCGAGAGGCTGTCCTCAGGAGCATAGTCGATGAATGCCTCGTCGACGATGGTGACTGCGCCCAGCGCGGACGCGGCTTGACGCAACTGGAGCAACTCTTCCGCGGGCATCAACCGTCCCGACGGGCTTTGCGGATTGGCCAGCAACAAGGCCTGTGCGCCGGTGGCCTTCAAGCGGGCAGCCACCAACGCGCCATTCAGCAAGAACCCCGTATCTTGTGTCGAGGGAAACGTACAGCACTCCACGTGGCACGTGTCGAGCACCTTTCGGTATTCGGTGAACGCAGGAATAGGAACCAGGCATCGGCGCGGGCGAAGCGCAAAGAGAGCGGCGGCGAGCAACGGCATCACACCGCTGCCAATGGCAATGGCCTGCACGTCTACCTGCACGTAGTCGGCAATTCCCTCTTTCAGAGCGGTATAGTGCATATCCGGATATGTGGTCAGAATCGTACGCTCGCGAAGATCATCGCAAAGAGCCGCTACAACCTGATCGGACGGCGGATGCGGATGAATGCTGGCGCTGAAGTCGAGCAGCGATGATTCAGGCACGCCAAACTCGGCAGCCAGCTCGCGCAGTTGCCCTCCATGCGACGGCAGGAAACCTTCACGCATGTTTTTTCCTCAACGCAAGCAAGAGCGCTCCGCCAAAGCCAAGCAGAGAAGCCAGGCCGACAGCCTTCCACGCGCGGCGCGCGGCGTTGCGATTCGGCAGCGGGAACTCTCCACCAAGATGCGGGGATGCGATCGCTTCGCCCGCATACCTGCTCGTTCCTCCAAGCCGCACACCAAGCAGGCCGGCCATGGCCGCTTCCACCTGCCCCGCATTCGGACTGGCGTGCTTGCCGCCGTCCCGCAGCCAAATCTGTCCGGCGCGAACTCCGCTGGTTCGCGGCAGAAATTGCGCAGACCCACAGAGCAGAAGCGCCGCGATGCGCGCCGGAACAAAATTGGCAACGTCGTCCACGCGCGCCGCGACCCTTCCGAAGTAAAGATGCTTCTCGTCCTTATGCCCGATCATCGAATCGAGCGTGTTGATCGCCTTATAGGCCATCGCAGCTGGAACGCCGCCTATTGCCAGATAGAAGAGCGGCGCAATCACTCCATCCGACAGGCTCTCAGCAAGCGTTTCCACCAGTGCCCGGCAGATTTCCTCTTCATTGAGTTCATCCGTATCGCGACCAACAATACGCGCAACCCGCAGACGCGCTCGCTGCAGATCTCCGTTCTCCAGTGCCCGCATAACCTCGGCAGCTTCGTCGAGCAGGTTGCGTGTGCTAAGACAGGTGCTGGCCAACCAAACCTCCGCAGCAGTTGCAAATGCCGGATGGTTGCCCCTCAGACGTTTCAACAATGCGTATACGCAGAGCGCAGAGAGCACCGGCAGTCCCACTGCGAGCAGCCCGCCCGCAGCCAGTTCAAAGCGCTTTCCAGAGCCGCGACGACGAAGTGCGCGCTCCGAGGCATCGATGCTCCAGCCAATGAGCCGCACCGGATGCGGCCAACCTTCCGGATCGCCCACACACCAGTCCAGCGTATACGCGGGTGCGAACTTGCCCTGCTCCATCAAGAGAGCCTCCTCTCAGCCAAGTCTGCGCAACGCGGCAAGTCGAGCATTGCGAATACGGCGTCCAGATCGAGAGCGCCGGCAAACGCCTCGGCAAGCATGTCCAACTGTTGGCGGCGCAACTCGCTCCAGGCAACCAGCCCTGCCGGGGCGTCCAACTGCAGCCCCGCGCGCGCTGCACGCAGAAAGGTATGCCGGAAAGCGTCTCCGTCGAAAAGGCCGTGCAGATAGGTACCCCAGATACGACCGTCGATGGACACACATCCATCGAGCAGGGCCTGCATTCCATTGTTCTGTCGCGCAATGCGTGCGAAGGGCGCTGCCCCGTCGAGATGCTCCGTGGTGCCCAGGTGAATCTCGTAGCCACCGACCTCACAGGGACCGATTGGTTGAAGGAAGAGCGCGCCGCTGACGAGAGTGCCGCGTGCCGGAACCGTGATCTTGTCGTGCGCCATGATGGTTCTGATGGGAAGCAGATCGAGCGCCTGGTCGATTCCCTCACGCTCCATTCCGTGAGGGTCGAGAATCTCTCTGCCCAGCATCTGGAAACCTCCACAGATGCCCACGATCAGCCCCCCTTTGCTCACAAATGCCTTGAGCGCGGGCTCAAACCCGCACGCGCGCAACCAGCGCAGGTCGTCGGCCGTTTGCTTGCTGCCTGGCAGCACTATGACGTCCGCGAGCCGCATGCTATCCGGATCGCGCAGGTGCCTGAGCGCCACAGAGGTTTCGGCATGGAGCGCGTCGAAGTCGGTGAAGTTGGAAATCGAGGGAAAGGCAATGACGCCGATGCGCAACTTCCGCGAAGGCTCGGCATCCTCCGTCCACGGCGATTCGGGGCGCTGATCGAAGCCTACGCTGTCTTCTTCGTCGAGGGACAAGTGCCCAAGATACGGAATCACTCCCAGGCAGGGCTTGCCAAGGCGCTGCTCAATCATGCGCACCCCGGGCCAGAGCAGCGAAACATCGCCGCGGAATTTGTTGACGACGAAGCCGGCAATCAGGGCGCGCTCATCCGGGTCCAGCAGTTCGCATGTTCCCAGCAAGGAAGCGAAGACACCGCCGCGGTCGATGTCTCCCACTAGCAGGCACTGCGCGCCCGCCATTCTGGCCATGCGCATGTTCACAATGTCGTTCCCTTTAAGATTGATCTCGGCGGGGGACCCTGCGCCCTCAAGAACGATGACATCGTTTTGCGCGGCAAGGATGCGATAGCTCTCTTCCACAACAGGCAGGAGTTCGGCAACACGAACTTTTTGATAATTGCGCGCATCGAGCTTGCGCCACACCTTGCCTCGCACCACAATCTGCGCGGCGGTATCGCAACTGGGCTTGATGAGGATTGGATTCATGTGCATGGATGGGGCGATTCCGGCAGCTTCGGCTTGCAGAGCCTGCGCGCGTCCGATCTCGTAGC
This sequence comes from Occallatibacter sp., assembly GCA_049590315.1. Lineage (GTDB taxonomy): Bacteria > Acidobacteriota > Terriglobia > Terriglobales > Acidobacteriaceae > Telmatobacter. The sequence goes on from JBAWCO010000774.1 coordinate 19,749, forward strand.
CGTCTGGAGTGGCTGCTGAATTGAGCGACATGTTCTGCGACTTGAACGGCGCTACGCGATAACCTGCTCGCGCAAAGATACGGCACAGCGCGGCTGTGGTGAGCGACTTGCCCACATGCGAGGCGGTGCCGAGCACCATGATGGCGCGCGCGTTCATCGGATTGCTTCTTCCATCGAATGGTGTAAGTCCATCACCATGCTCGCGACCATCGCGGACCAGCTTTCGTCTCGTCACGCAAACGGGAGTCCACTCCGCATTCGAGTTCGATCTGGCGCGCGAACAGCCAGATCAGATCGGAGAGACGATTGATATAAGGAAGCGCCTGTGGATCGATTAGGGCACCGCCTTCGATCAAACGAACGACACACCGCTCAGCACGCCGGCACACGGTTCTGGCCACTTCGAAGGCAGCAGACTCCACGTGGGCTCCCGGTAATGACCAGTCCTGAAGAATCCCCTCCTTTGCCTCGACGGCATGAACCATGTCAGTTAGTTCCTCCACATCGGCTGCAGACAGCGGTGGGCGCGCCTTCTTGCTTTCGGGTGGAGTGGCCAGGGATGACCCAACGCGGAACAGCGTCTTCTGGATAGCGTGCACCGCGGCGCCTATCTCCGGGTTCTTGCAGATGCTTCTTGCAAAGCCCAGCGTTGAGTTCAATTCGTCTACCGTTCCATACGCCTCAACGCGCAAATCCGCTTTGGAAACGCGGATACCTCCGGCAAGGCCCGTCTGGCCGCCGTCCCCTGTCTTCGTAGCAATACTCACAGTACCTCCTGTTTGTCGGAGCCGGCCGGGACAGGCTCCAGCACCTGCTGGCTGTTAAAAGGCATGACTTGTTCGGGCAGCGCACGGCGATAGCACACCGTCATCTCTTCATCCAGGAAATCGGTCACCATCGGGGGATGTTCTGAAAACAGCACCTCCTGCGAGAAGAACCGGCTGCCAACAGCGCCCATCTGAGCAACGGTTTCCGCGTAGACAACTACGCACGGGACCAGGTACACGCTCTGCTTCAACAATCGGAATGAGCGATGATATCCGTCACGAAGAAACCATCGGCCGCGATAGGACGCGACTTCCATATATGGACTTTTGGAAGGTGCATGAAGCGGAAGCGCCAGATCGAGAAGCTGCCGAGGACTGTCCCCGCGATGGGTTGGGCCGCTATCGTGATGCGAGAATCCGATCCGGCGCTGGAAGGCGATAAGCTTCCGCAGATCGACGATGGAGAGTTCCCAGGCAAGGCCATCGAACTCCCCGCTCAACGCAACCGTGTCCTTCCGGGTTGCAAGCACGCTGGCGAATTCCCGAGTCTCTTCGACGGAGATGGGAGAATCAGCCGGATAGGTCATTTGCGCTGCCAATCTGCGATGCGCAGGCCAGGCTGCACTCCGCAGTTGTTGCTCTCCGAGCAAACCGCGATCGACCGGGTGATCGAAGCCCCATGCCGCCAATTCCCGAATTTCGAGATGCTGATCACTCACGGCAACACCTCGTCATCGCGCGTTCGAGCGGCAGCAGCAATCACCGTTGCGCAGTAGGGCGCGGTCTTTGTCCAGGCCTCCTCGTCAGGAAATCGGAAGAACCTGGTGAGCGAATAGCGCATGACGCCGCGATGTGTGACGATGGCTGTCGTCATCTCCGCAGCGTCTTCGATCATTGGTGCGATTACACCGTCAATTCTTGCCTTGAATTCGGCATACGCTTCGCCGCCCGGCGCACTCTGCATCGGGAATTCGCGGAGCCATCGATCTGCTTCCTTGGGAAACCTATCTTCAATCTGTTCCCAATTGAGGCCTTCCCAAAGGCCAAAATGGATCTCCCTGAGTGCTGGCAGATGGCCGACACCGACACCAATGCGTTGCGCGATGGCTGCTGCCGTCCGCGATGCGCGGCGCAGGTCGCTCGAATAGATGCGCTCTATTCCCAGCATTGCAGCTTCCTCCGCCATTCGAATCACTTGACTCTCGCCGGCCGGGTTCAGGTCCGGGTCGCTTTGGCCGCAGAACCTGCCGGTCATATCGGTCTCGCCGTGCCGAATAAAGACAATGGTGTTCATCCCCGCCAGACCCCGCAAAGGTAGACTGCGAGCAACGTAACCTGGCTGGTCGCTCCAAAACAGTCGCCCGTGATGCCACCAATTCGATACTTGTAGTACAAGCCGCTGAAGAGCGTCACTGCCAACGCGACGGCAACCGGCCAAACCGTCGACTGGCGCAACATGAAACCCACGACACCCAGGGAAATGAGCGTCCCCACAGCAAGGGAGATGCCAGACACTTGGCGGGCAATGCGCGCTCCTTGACTACCCTGCTCACCAGCGCCAGGCAGCACAGCCCCTAGCGGAAGCATGACCCAGCGGCAGAGGACCTCCGCGGTGATCACATATTGCACCAGGCTGCCGCTGGGAAGGTATGCCAGCAGCAGCACGCGCCCTCCGACGGAAAAGACTAGCGCGAGCGCCCCAAAGCTGCCAATGCGGCTGTCCTTCATGATTTCGAGAACCTGCTGCCGGTTCCATCCTCCTCCAAATGCATCAGCTGCATCGGCGAGACCGTCTTCATGCAACCCCCCGGTCACCAGAGTCGAGAAGAGGACCATCAGCACTGCGATCACCGAGATGGGAAGGTGCGTCGACAGCAGGCGGTAGAGTCCCGCAGCGGCGGCTCCCACCGCGAGGCCAACCAGAGGAAAGTACTTCGCTGCACGCGGCAGTGCGTCCGGCTTGTAGGCAAGCCGGCTGAGAGGCAGACGGGTCAAGAACTGAAATGCCGCTGCGATGTCCTGAAAGATTGTGCTCATTCGCTTGCTGTACTCACTCTCGCCGATGAGAATGTAGCCATCTCAGTAAATAACCGGGCGGAAGACTCAATCAGCGGCATGGCCAGAACCGCGCCCGTCCCTTCACCCAGCCTCATCCCCAGCTTGAGAATCGGTGTCAGTCCGATATGGCGAAGCAGGTGCCGGTGTCCAGGCTCTTCCGAGCAATGGCCAGCCAACAGGTATCCACTGACCTCCGGCGCAAGTTCGTGCGCGATGGCTGCGGCTGAGGTCGAGATAAAACCATCGCAAACCACGGCCATCCGATTCGCTGCGGCCGAGAGAATAAAGCCTGTCATGGCCGCGATTTCCAATCCGCCTACACAGCGAAGAATTTCCAGGGGATCAGGCGTATTCTCGTAGACGCCGAAGTGCTTCCTCAGCGATCGTCGAATTACATTGAGTTTGTGGTTCCTTCCAGCCAGATCGAGTCCAGCGCCGCGTCCAGTCACATCGCCGATCTTCTGCTTCGTCAGTACCGCGGCAATCGCGCTCGCGGATGTCGTGTTGCCAATGCCCATTTCCCCGACGGCCACCAGGGTTTGTCCCTGTTCTTTGGCAGCTTCCGCCAGGCGAATGCCGGTCTCGATAGCGGCTGTAAGGTCTTCCCGTGTCAGTGCGAGTTCACGAAGCATATTCCCGGAACCGCGTCGAACCTTCATAAGGCAGAGCCCCGGCGCAGGTTCGAACTCCGCATCGACACCCACGTCTACGACTGTAAGTTGCACATCGTGCAACCGCGCAAGCACATTGATTGCCGCGCCGCCTGCCACAAAGTTGTGCACCATCTGCGCGGTGACCTCACGCGGATATGCACTGACACCTTCCGCAGTCACGCCATGATCGGCGGCGAACACATAGACAGCGCGCCGCAGTGAGAGCGGGATCGTGCCGGAGAAGATCGAGTACATCTGCGCTGCGACGGCCTCCAATCGGCCCAGGCTGCCGATTGGTTTGGTGAGGCTGTCGAGCCGGAGTTGGGCCTCTGCCAAGTGGCGGGGATCGATCGGCTCGATTTTCGCAACAACGCTCGCCAGGGAGGCGATAGGAATCTGACTCATAAGGTGTGCTCCATTCGGTTCCGTATTCGCTCCAGCAACCTGGAGCGGTGATGCGGCGGTGTGTTGAAGGCGATCTCCAGAACCTCGGACTGCAATATCTCCTCGGGAGAACCTTGCCGCATTGGCTCATTCGGGCTCATCAGCCAGACGGACGAGAAAGTTCCCTCAATGAGCGCAAGATGGTGCATCGAGGCGACAATGGAAATCCCCTCGCGGCACAACAGGTCGATCAGGTCGATCATCTCGAACTGGCGGCCGATATCGAGGTGCTGCATGGGCTCGTCGAGAAGCAACAATTGCGGCTGCTGTGCAAGGCCGAGCGCAATCTTTGCGCGTTGGCGTTCGCCGCCGCTCAGCTGGTTGAAGACGCGCGACCGCAACGACCAGATGTCGGTCAATTCCATCGCCCGGCGCATCGCTTCATAGTCGGCGGCGGACAATCCGCCAAACATCTTCAGGAACGGAGTGCGGCCCTGCTCCACAAACTGCTCGACAGTGAACGAAAACGGGACCTCGACGTTCTGCGGCACAAAGGCTACCGACCTTGCAATCTCGCGTTGCCTCAAATGCCGCAGATCTCTGCTCTTCAGGTACACTTCACCGCTTGCAGGGGCGAGCGTACCGGCTGCCAGGCGAAGCAATGTTGTCTTGCCTGCGCCGTTGGGGCCCACTACCGCAATGCACTGGTTCTCGAAGATGCTGGCATCGAGGTCCCTGAGGATGTTTCTGTCTCCATAGGAAAAATCAACGTGAGCGAACTGGATGAGAGGCCTCATGTCATCACCTCCTGCTTGGTTTTGCGCAGGAGGTACAGAAAGAATGGTCCCCCGATGAGAGCCGTCAGCACGCCTACCGGCAACTCCGATGGAGCAATCGCGGTGCGCGCCACAGTATCGGCCACCAGCAGAAAGAGCGCGCCGGCCAGTGCAGTCGCCGGCAGCAACCGAACATGATCGGGCCCCAACACCATGCGCAGCATGTGGGGGACAATCAGTCCCACAAAGCTGATCAGCCCACCGAGAGCCACCGCTGCAGCCGTCAAAATCGATCCGATCACGATAACGGCAATGCGTGTGTGTTGCACGGAAAGACCAAGGTGCATTGCATACTCTTCGCCCAGCGCGAGGGTGTTCAGGTTTCGCGCCAGCGGAACCGAACCCACAAGTCCAATGGCCAGCATCGCCGAGACAATCGCCAACTGCGGCCATGTCGGTTGGGCGATGGTTCCATGCAGCCAGGACGCCAGCACGCGAATGCCTGTTCCGAAGTCGCGATCCAGCACTTCCAGGAAATACGACGAGTAACTCAGCATGGTGCTCACCGCGAATCCCGCCAGCAGCAGAGCCACCACGGGCGTGCGGCCGTCAACGCGCGCCAGCCAATACACCAGCGTGATAGAGCCCAGGGCGCCTGCAAACGCGAGGAGCGCAGTCGTGCCGAATCCGGCAACAGAAATCGGAGGCAGCAGAAATACTCCGATCGATGCGCCGAGCACTGCTCCGCCCGAAGAACCGATCACGTAAGGATCGGCAAGGGGGTTTCTAAAGAGTCCCTGGAATAGCAGGCCGGAAACGGAAAGCGCACCGCCCACAAGAAGCGATGCCAGAATGCGAGGCAGACGGATTGTAAAAAGGATGATTTGCTGATCGGTGGTAAGCGATCCACCACCGATCAGCTGACGCACCAACAGCCATATCGGAACATGGACGGCGCCCATCCCCGCGGCAACCAGCACCGCAAAAACGACCGCAGCAGACAGAATCGCAAGCAGCCAGTGCTGACTGTGCTTCTGTGCCCATCCATGCGATGCGCTGGCGCGGTCCTCGGTCACTTCCCCGGCCACGATTCACCTCCAAGAGTGAACTTCATGCCGAGCCGGAACATGAACGGGAGTGACGGATAGCCGAATGCCTCGCTGTAGTGTTCGTTCAGCAGGTTCTGGGCATTTGCCTCAATGGAAACATACCGGTTTGCCCGATAGCTGGAGGTTAGATCCAGGCGCCGGTATGACCCATCCAGGTTGTGATTGGGAAGCAGAAGCGTGGGCAGGTAATTCGCGTCATATTCCAGGAAGTCGCTGTCATCGCGCTTGCCGACGAGCGTGCCGCGAAGACTTGCGAAGAGGCGGCTGTGACGATAACCGGCTTCGAAGTAGCCTGTGTGCGGGGCGATCCGAAAGGGCCGTGCGCCAATGAGTGGTGAATAGGCTCCGATGGGGACTGTAGGAAAGTCAGGATTGAAGCTCGGCCCGATTGCGTCGCTCGAAAACGAGCGCTGGATCTGGGCATCGGTGTATGTGTATCCGGCACGGACAAACAAGTCTCGGGTCGCCAGAAGTTCGATTTCTGTTTCAACTCCCTGGGCCCGATAAGCTTGAGAGTTATCCGTTGCGCCATACGGCAGGTTGTTGTAAATCACGCTGGGTATGCCAAGTTCCTCAAGGCCTTGCTGGGGGATGTATTCAATGCCGTTCGTAAACTCGTTGTGAAAGACCGTGAGGCTCACGCGGCTGCGTCCATCGAAAAGCAATTGATCGACGCCGCCGTCATACGTTCTGGAATTCTCGGGGCCGATGGGAGAAATGCGGTATTGCGTAATGAGTTGGCTGCCGTTGGGAAGAAGCTCTAGCTGGCCATAGAGCGAATCGAGTTGATCGAAGATAGCAGGCTCTTTGATGCCCTCACCGAAGCTGGCGCGCAGCTTGGTGCCGCTGAGAATTGATCCAGCGCCCCCTCGCGCCACTTGCCAGGCGAGCGAAGCACGCGGCGTGCCCGCTAGTCCGAAGAGCCCATTGTCCTCTACACCGCCGCCGAGCGTATAAAACAGACGATTGCGGATGTCTCCCTGAAGTTGGAATGTGTAGCTGTAGTTGCCCCGCGCGATCGAGCTCGTTGGTCCACCCGAATATCCGCGCTCATCTTCATAGCGAAATGCAACTAGACCCAGGATGTGCGGATTGAAGCGGTAATCCGACTGTGCGTAAACGAAGTCCTTGTCCGTCGAACCGGGGTAAGTGTAGGGATAGGGCGGTCCATCGTTAAACTCCTGGGCCTGCCCGCTGACGGTATACCCGTTTGCCCCCTGAATCGTGACAAGCGCTCCAAGGGTATAGCCGGAATCTGGAGTCCCAGCGGGCGCGAACTCCGCGTACTGCGACCGCAATCGCAGGCCGCCATACCGCAACAGGTTATGCCAATTCGCCGTGGTCGTGTCTTCCCAGGTTACGCCAAAGTAGGCGTCTTCATTGGCTTGTTCGGCTTGGGTTGGCAAGCCATAGAGCTCAATTGCTCCCGGCACGCCGGATGCGACGCGGTCATGATGAATCGTGGCGCGCAGGCTGGACGCCGGGGAAAGTTTCCAACCGAAATTCCCCGCATAGGTGCCGTTGTGATACTCGTCATCGGCAATCGCATTGCTGCTGTCGAAACGCGAGTAGTCAGAAAAATAGTCGAACCTCCGATACCTGCCGCCAGCCGTACCCTCTTGCCGATACGTTCCAAGGTTTCCGCCATCGATCAGATAGGTGAACAGCGGAAGCGGCGTGCTTCCTCTCGCCGTCGTCAGACTGATCACGCCTGCAAGCGCATCCGATCCGTACAAGACGCTGTTGGGGCCGCGCAGAACTTCCACCTGCGCTACCGCGGCGCTCGCGATGTTGGCAAACTCAACCGATCCGCCAATGTCGTTTACTGGAATTCCATCAATCAGAACCTTGTTCGCATCGCTTCCGCCGCCGCGTATGAAAACAGAAGTCGTTCCTCCCGCCTGCCCCGTCTCCGTAGCCTGCAATCCGGGTACAAACCGCAGCCCCTCCTGAATGTCTCGCGTCCCCTGGTAGTCGGATGTATCCAGGATGTTCACGGCCGCGCCCAACTGCGCCTGGGGCGTGGGAGCGCCCGTGGACGTCACCGTAATCTGTTCGGAAAGAGATGCGATCTGAAGGGCAAAATCTACGGTCAGTTCACGGCGATTGCTGGCTGGACCGAGCGCCTTCTCCCCCGTGCTGAATCCCGAGGCTGACACGCGCAGCCGTGAGCCGGAGCCGGGGTTTCGAGCAATGCGGTACTGTCCTTTTCCATCTGTAGTCACAGACGCAACCGGCACGCCGTTTTCAAGCAGCTCAACTTTGGCGTTTGGAATTACTGCGCCCGACGGATCGGACACGGTACCGCGAATTGCAGAAATCGGTGCAGCATGTGCGATGGCGGTGAAGGCGAAGATGAGACTGGCAGTCCATCTCAAAAGGCATAGGCGCGAAGATCGGAACATGGTTTTCCCCTCGGAAGATTTGAGCTGAACCGGTCTCCTGACTCGCGCCTCAACAGCTAACGGCCGCCTTCCCGGAATCTTCTCCAGTGGCAAACAAGCCGCGCCTCTTCGCTTACAGTTACGGGGTAGTGGCGGATTTGCACCGCGCTTCCCGATCATCCAGCTGTTATGTGGTTATGGTTAGAGGTGCCTCTTACCTCTCACGGATGAAATTGCTTGGCTAGTCACGGATGAAACTGCTTCGCTAGCTCCTCCAGCGCATCGAAGGCAACCGGGCTCGGAAGATTGATCCGGTCGTCCACGTAGTAAACCCGGTTGTTCTTCACAGCCGGCATACTGTCCCAGCCCGGCTGCTCTCGAATCCTCTCCATCGACATCCTCGATCCGCGTATGAGCAGCAGTGCTTCGGGCGCACGCGCCAACACTGCTTCCAGACTCACTTGGGGCCACTCCTGGTCGAGGTCGCCGGTAACGGAATGCCCGCCGGCAATTTCGATCAACTCTGTGATGAACGCGTGTTTCCCGATGGTGACAATCGGGTCATACCCCACCGGCATCAGGATGCTCACCACCGGCTTGCCGCTCACTTGCCGCCGCACTGCAGCCTCGCGTCCGCGCAGTCTGGCAATCAACTCCCTCGCGGAATCCTCCCGGTTGAGGGCCAGTCCGAGGCTTGCAATGGATTGGTAGATCCCTTCCACTCCATGCGTGTTTACCATGAATACGGCAATGCCGAGCCGTTCCAGTTGCTGCAATGTCTCGGAATGGCTCATATCTGCGCTGCCCAATACCAGATCCGGATGCAACGATAGGATCGTTTCCATCGAAGGCGACAAAATCGATCCCACGCTGGGCTTGGTTCTGGCTTCCGCCGGATACTTGGTGTAGTCGGTCACCGCAATCACATCCGCTCCAGCTCCAAGCGCATACACATCGTCCACAACACTTGGCATCAAACACACCAGCCGGTGCGGATGCTCGGGAACCTGGACCGTGCGTCCCAGTTGATCTCGAACGGTCCGTGCGCTGCATGCGGGAAGTGCAATGCAGAAGAGAAGCCATGCGCAAAGCCGCTTCATGCCTGCACCTCCACGGCGCGCGCTCGAAACGCGGCCATCACCAGCGATGTGGCGAGCGTGGGATTCCCGCGAAAATGAAGGTGTACATAGCTGGCCAGTACATTCTTGTATTGGTAGCCCTCCATTTCGCCGCGCCCGGAGAGTGAATATTTCAGCCGATACGCGGCCGGCATCGCGCTGTTCACTTGCACACGCGAGCAATGAAAGCTGTGTCCACGCACCTGCGTTCCTTTATCACCGAGTAAGCACTCCTCAGCGAATTCGACATTTACATAGCCAAAGTGCACCAACCTCTGCGTCATCTCAAACTCCATCGGAAGTACTCCAGCCATGGTGTAGCTGCGCCCATCGAGCGTTGTCAGTGCACGGCCCAGATAGATCATGCCGCCGCACTCGGCATACACGGGCTTGCCTGACTCCGCGAACGCACGAATTTCGGTACTCATCGAGGTGTTACGGTTCAATAGTTCCGCATATAGTTCCGGATATCCACCGCCGAGATAAAGTCCGTCGAGATTCTGCGGAAGCCCTGCGTCTGAGAGTGGACTGAAAGCCACGATCTCCGCGCCGTTCGCCCGAAGCAGATCGAAATTATCCTCGTAATAGAACGAGAACGCCTTGTCCCGCGCAACTCCAATGCGCACACGTGCCTGTTCAGGGTGCGGAATCGGGATGGCTTCGCTCGCTGCCGCGGCATCCGCCCGCGAAAGATCCAGCAGCGGCGCAATATTGAGATGCTGCCTTCCCGTTTGCGCAAATGCGGCCAATCGGTTTTCAACCGACGTTGTCTCTTCCGTTGTATGGAGCCCCAAATGTCTCTCGGGAATTGCGATTGCCGTGTCCGTCGGCAGATGGCCCAGCAGGGGCGTCGTTGTAACCGAACGAATCGCAGTTTCGAGCAGGCGATAGTGCCGGTCGCTTCCCACATTGTTCAGCACGATGCCTGCGAAGCGCACCGCGGGATCGAAGCTCTCGAAACCCTTCACCACGGCGGCAATGCTGCGCGCGCTTTTGCCGGCATCCATCACCAGCACGACAGGCAGGTCCAGGAGCTTTGCAATCTGCGCCGCGCTTCCATCCTCGCCGCCGCCGGCCACGCCGTCGTAGAGCCCCATCATGCCTTCGACGATCGCGGCATCGGCGTTGCGGCTGGCGCTCGAAAAGATCGCGCGGTTCGCCTCGGCATCCAGCATCCACGTATCCAGGTTGCGCGACGCTCGACCGCAGATGGCGCTATGGTGTCCCGTGTCCAGAAAGTCCGGCCCGCACTTGAACGGCTGCACGCGAAGGCCGCGTTCTCGCAACATCGCCATGAGGGTCAGCGCAACCGTTGTCTTGCCCACGCCGCTCGCGGTTCCAGCCACCATGAAGGCAATCATGGCCGCGCTCCGATGCTTCCTTTGAGGGCCAGCGGGAGGCCAGCGACCATCAGCACCACATGATCGGCAATCGCCGCCACTCGCTGATTCAGCTCTCCCAGTGCATCGCGATATATCCGGCCCGCCGGATAGGGAGGAACCACTCCGCTGCCAACCTCGTTGGAAACCAATACCACCGCGGTCGACACAATGCGCAGCGCCTCTAGGAAGGCATCGAGACGCCGCTCCATGCTCTCTGCATCGGTCTGAGCTGCCTCCATGACATTGGACACAAATATAGTCAGGCAATCGACCAGCAACAGGTCGAAGTTCGCTCCGTGGTCCATGAGGACACGCGCCAGTTCCAGCGGTTCTTCCAAAGTCTGCCAGTGCGCGGGGCGATCCTCTCGATGGCGGCGGATCTTTTCCTGCATCTCCAGGTCGCGAGCTTGTGCCGTCGCGACATACGCCACGCGCTCAGACTTCCCGGCAAGTTCCTGCGCCCAACGGCTCTTGCCGCTGCGAACGCCGCCGAGAACGAGTGTGACCGACTTGCGGTCTCTCTCCTGCATGCATTACCTCTGACCGCGGAGTACAACTCCACCGTGGACAGCGGGATTAATTGTGTAGGCAGCTTTCACATCGCCGGTGCTTATCCTGACCGACAGGGGAACGCTCTCCAGCTCTCCCATCGAAGCCGGATCAAGCCTAGATTGGCATCTGGCCGGTCTCCTGACTCACGCTTCAACGAATCCAGACAGCCTTCCCGAGGAAACCCTCAGTGGCCGGAGCAAGCTCCATGTCCAATTCTCAGCGATTACAGTTACGGGGTAGTGGCGGACTTGCACCGCCTTCCCGACACCAGATGGCTCGATTGTATATCCGTGTGGACGTGCGGTGTCAAACGACACAAACCAGAACGAATGGGGCGTTTCGCCAGCTTGGCCCTGCCAGGATGCGGAAAATCCAACCACGCTGACACCAAGGGTCATCTGTACGCCGATGCTGGTCCCATTTGCGGGTGCCGACGAGTCCCGACCGATGCGCTGTGGATCGATCTGCAATCAGAAGGTCATCATGACTGCGAGAGGTGCTGAGTTTGCCAGTCAGGATGCGAATAGTCCGGTAGCGTTTAAGGCAGGAAGTCCATCTTCCGAGGATTGAGCCATAGCCTGCACCGCATCCACCGAAGACATGGCTCACATTGCACCAAACTATGGCTGACCCAGTTCAGTCCTCGCAAGTCTTTGCGACTGGGATCCAGGGACCTGCCCTCGGCTGAGGGTCGCCGTCGCATACGGCGTTTCCCGGTCCCTATCCAACGGTCGAGCGCGATTGCGTTCAAAGAGGAATGCCAAATGAGTGTATTGGGATTGATATCGCAGGTTGACACCCCGGCTTAGACCGATCCCTCTCGCTTACTCTGAAGGATGTTTCAACACGCCGACAGATCGGGGCTTATGTTGCCTCGTAATCGGGCTCTCGCTGCGTCAACAAATGCGCAGGGACTCGCACGAATCCCTGCTCCAGATGTGGGCTGATTGACTTACGCTGCGCATTCGCTTGGGACTGCGAGATAACGCATATTCTCCATCCAGATCGAAATCGCTTTTGCGGCTTCGTGCGCTTGCTCGGCGATTTGACCCAGACTCCTGACGATCGCAAGTTCGGAGCGGGCTTGTCTGCTGGGGCGCATTGAGAGACTTTGACGAACAACATTGAGAGTTAGATCGAACCAATGCCGGTCTTGATCGCTTCGCAGGATTGCCTTGACAAGCTGTGTCTGGTTTGTGAACAGGGCCACGGTGTACAGCGTGACGAGTCCATTGACGAGTCTTCCCATCTGCTGAATTTCCGGGGTTCTGATTGACGGATCGACATCGGCGATAAGGGCGGAATTGTGCGCAATCTCGGCAGCGGCCGTATATGTGACCCGAAGAGCGCTGTATATTCGTAGCCTGCACCGCGCGGCGAGCGAGTGAGCATCAATCGATGATCCGGCTGCGAGAAGCGCACGGCCTCTGTCGCCGATCGCGCGTTGCAGATTGCGCCACTCCTGATCGGAACTGCGGATGAGCCCGCAGAATTCGAGGTCTCCCAACTCATAAGCCTTAACCGAATAATCGACGGCTCGGTGCGATAGCATCGCCATCTTGAGAAGATGGGAACGGCACACCTGACTTTCTCGTTGAATCTTCATAGTCTTTCCTCACTTGTCCTATGTAACTTTTGTTGCTGTGGAATGGAATGTTTCGATTGCATTGGTGGGCGCGACCATCAGGAAGCGGCGACGAAAAATGAAGCTGAGTACACTTACCCTGGAACTGCCATAGGGGTTGCATCGGTGTCTCTCCTAGTGGAACCTGAGCGGGAAAATGGCGGGGCGGGCATTGACGCCCGTACCCCGCAGGTACTGCTTAGTTGCCGAGCGGAGATGCGACGGCATCATGCCCTCGCTAACCTCGTCTGAGGGCCGCCGCGCGCGGAGTCTCCACGCTTCGAGGCAATCCCGGAACCAGCATGGGGACTTGCTCGCGATACTCAGCATATTCCGGATGCGCCTCGATCAGATTGCGCTCTTCCAGCTGGATTGCGATCAGAATGTACGCTGTCGTTCCCAAGGCAAAGACCAGGTGGGTAACGGTCATAGTCGGAGTGCACCAGAAAGCCATCGACCAGCCCACATAAAGCGGATGGCGGACCATCCTGTAAAGGAATGGAGTCACAAAGCGCGCCTTCGGCTGCGGCCGTCCTTTGAGATTTAGCCAGACCTGCTGCAGCCCGAACAGGTCGAAGTGGTTGATCAGGAAACTCACGTAGAGAATCAGCAGCCAGCCAAACGCGAACCCGCCGTAAAGCACCGTTCTCCCAAATGGATTCTGGACATCCCAGACCATCCCGCCCAAAGGCCGCCATTGCCAGAACAAGTAGAGAAGCGCGACGCTGCTGGCGAGCACGTATATGCTCCGCTCCAGCGTCGCGGGCACAATCTTGGTGAACACACGCTTGAAGCTGGGGCGCGCCATCACGCTGTGCTGCACGGCAAACAGCGCCAGCAGGCCCAGGTCGATCAGCAGCGCCGTCGGCCAATGATCGGCGGAAGAAGAATCCATGGTCTTGGGCACAAGGAAGTTGCCGACGAATCCAATGGCATACAGGAACGAAGCGAAGAACACGTCGTAGCTGACCGCTCCGAAAAGGAAGTAGAAAACTCGTTTAGTCAAAATGCATTGCTCCTTTTGTCTTTTAAGTTGTGTCTGAGAATTCACTCAGTTAGGATTGTGCAGACGCATTGGAAAACGAACAATGCTCAGGCGTCGCAGTTTCTTGCCCAGGCGTCTGGGATCGCAAGATTGATTTGCAGAGCTTCCAGAGAATTTTGCAGATCGTCCAGAGGAGGGTCGAATGGACGCATTCTCTGAGATTCTGGCTGGAGTCAAACTGAACGGCGCGGTGTTCTTCCACGCGCACTTTTCGGCCCCATGGGGCTACGACTCACCCGCATCACAGACGCTTGCTCCGGCGCTGGCTCCCGGAGCACCGCACCTGGTGATCTATCACTTCCTGGTTGAGGGGCATGCAACGGCGCGAGTTGCAGATGGAGAGCCGATTGCGCTCGAAGCCGGCGACGTCGTTATTTTTCCCCATGGGGATGCTCACTTCATTTCTGACGCCGCTGGATCGACTGAGCCTCAGCCAGCGTCCGCCGCGATCCTGCAAAAAGTGATGACCCGCGACCTGACTGCGCTGCGGGTTGATGGAACGGGAGAGAGCACCCGATTCGTCTGCGGATTCATGGCCTGCGATCCGCACCTGGGCCGGCCCATCCTGAGCGGCTTGCCCCGAATCTTCAAGGTGAATGTCAGAGCCGATCACTCCGGCCAGTGGCTTGAGAATTCCATTTTGCATCTGGTTGAAGAGGCAGGCTCCGGGAGCATTGGCAGCGAAGCGATGCTGGCCAAACTTTCGGAGGCCCTGTTTGTCGATACATTGCGCCGCTACGTCATGAGCCTGCCCGACGCTGAAACCGGCTGGCTTGCCGGAGCTCGCGACGCGACCGTTGGAAAATGTCTTCGATTGATGCACCAACGGGTGGATCACCCATGGACCATCGCAAGCCTGGCGAGCGAGGTTGCCATGTCGCGTTCCGCGTTGAGCGAGCGCTTCACGCGGTACCTATCCGAGCCGCCTATGACCTACCTCACCCGGTGGAGGCTGCAACTGGCCGCTCGCTCGTTGGCGAAGACGCCCAAGGGGGTGGCGGATATCGCATCCGACGTTGGGTATGAGTCCGAGTCCGCATTCAATCGTGCGTTCAAACGGGAGTTCGGACTGCCCCCTGCACGATACCGACGTGAACAAGGGATCTCCTCAAACAAGTTGGATGAGGGGTGTGCCAAATGAGGGAAGAGCTGCTCCACGGGGATTCCCTTCGCTGCGTGATTTACGAATTCCGAGACACACCGGTGTTCCAGACAAATTGATGGTTAGGCCTGGAACGCATTCTCAATGGCACATCGCGGAGTCGCTCATCGAAGAAACAAATTCGTCCTGATATGTCGGCTTGTGGCAAGGTTTTCGCGAGGGCCTGGCATTGTTCCGGACGGTTCACGGCAAACCGCAC
>JBAWCO010000775.1:0-8153 GCA_049590315.1 Occallatibacter sp.
TCCTTCAGCCGTGTGGGCCCGCCCAAGCGCCAACGCGGCAATCGAGAACGCCGACAATGCCCAGTTTTGCGCTGAAAGTTGATGCTCTTTTTGCTGCTGATCGGTAATATCCCGGAACTCGCCGATCAACAGGGTGTGACCGCTCAGTCTCACCGGATCCGAGGACCAGACCGCAACAGGCACCAGCCGGCCGTCTTTGCGTTGAAGATGAAATCCCGCGTGAAGAGTGGCTTGGTGTCTCGACTCCAGGAATTCCAACTGAGCCCGAGCCCGCTCTGCGTGCGGATGCAGCTCCGTCACGTGCTTCCCGATCAGTTCCTGGCGAGAATAACCCATCAGCGTCTGCGTTGCCGGGTTCACATCCACCAGAATCCCGGTGTCGGCATCAACCGCAATTTTCCCGTCCTGCGCGTAACTCCAGCTCAGGGCGTAGAGACTATGCCGATCTTCTTGTTCCGTCTCGAACATCGTGGAAACAGCGCCGATTTCTTCCATACACTTTCCAAATCGGGCAAACCAATGCCCGAGCCAGTCGTCCGCCTTTGTGATAATTCCTCAAAGCGCGAAAAAAAAGAGACCAAATTTGGGTGTTGTAAGAAAATTGACACTATTCGGCACACAATAGTCAATCACCAAATTGTGTAGTGCCCGCCCCGTCACCCTAGCCCGGCTGCATTCCCTTATGCATTCCCTTATTTGTATCGGCATTTACCACACGATCTCTAATTCAAAGCATTCCTCGGCCCTATTCTGCATGGGAGTATTTGAAAGTCTATGTGCGCGTATTGCACCAGACCAGATCCACCCGGTCCCTGCCCCGAAAGCCCCGGAGCGATCCCCCTCGCTTAAAGAGCCGAAATCGTCACATTGCCATCGCTCGTATGAATGGTCAGCGGTACCCCGCCCGCATTCAAATGGCCGCGCAAGTTGTGTCCGGAGGTGTGGCTCGAGTCGTAGCCTTCCATTGTGAGCGGCAGCGTGCTGCGGATCTGACCGTCGCCGGTATGAATGTCCAGATCAGCCGCCAGTGTTCGCGGCAGTTTCACCGTCACTTGGCCATCGGAGCTCTCGATGCGTGACGATGAAGTCAAATGCGTACCTTCACTCAGCGTCACGTCCAGGTTGCCGTCGCTGGTGTGCGCCTGCAACGCCGTAAACCTGCCATCGATCGTCGCATGACCATCGGACGAGCGCGTCTCCAGCGTTCCAGTCACGTTGTGAATCTTGATGTTGCCATCGCTGGCGGTCAACCGCATCGACCCGGCCACATCCTCAACGTTCACCGCGCCATCGCCGGTGTGCAACTCCAGGCTCCCCTGCACTCCGGAAACCTTGAGACTACCGTCCTCTGTTCGCGCCTCAATGTCCAGGCGGGAGGGTGTCTCAACCGTAATGCGGGGATTATGCCAACTCCCCACCTTGAAGTGGACACCCATGTAAGTCTTTTCCTTCAGCTCGAAATTCACATGATCGCCGCTCTGGGACTCGTTCAGATCAAAGTCGCTTGGCCTGCGCCCCCTCCAATCGATGCCGACTTTCACTTCGCGGCAACTCCCGCAACTGCTCACCTCTACTGAGGCGTCTCCGGTGCTCAAAGTGAGTGACGCCTTCTCCGAAACCGGATAGGACTTGGACCAACCCCCGCTGCCGGTCTGGGCATTCGCAATCGCAGCGGCCACCAAAACCAGAGTAGGTAGATACATTGACGCTAGACCAGATTTCGCATGGGCGCCTCCTCTGGGAATCAAGTACGGAGCCAACACCCCGCCGGTTCCAGCATCAGGGGTGCAAAAGCGCGCAAACTCATCCCACCCGGCTGCATTCCTCCACCTGTATCGGGACTTGCTCCACAATCTCCAGCCCAAATCCCTCCAGTGCCGGAATATGCATCGGCGTATTCGACAGCAACCGGATCCGCTGGATCCCCAGGTCCGACAAGATCTGCCCGCCAAGTCCAATCGCCCGCAAGATGCGCCCCGTCCGCGCCTGCGAACCTTCCCGCTGTCGCAGTTCCTGGTGCAGAATCAGCCGCCCCACGCCCGCACTTCCCGCCTCAGGAACTGCCGCTGCACCTCCCGGCTCAAATGCCTCTGTAGGAGCCGGAGCGTGCTCAATCTCAAAGCCTCGCGAGGTGTTGTGCAGATAGAGCACCACTCCGCAGCCTTCCTCGGCAATCATCCGCATCGACTGGTCAAGAGTCTCCCGGCATCGGCAGTCGGCCGCAAACACATCGCCCGCCGTGCAACGCGTATGCACCCGCACCAGCACCGCATGCGAACAAGACGCCCTCAGCTCCGTTGCTTTCAATCCAGTCCCATCCCCCGCACCATCAACCGCCTGCTCCAAATTCCCAGCCAACCCCTCCACCGCGGGCCCGCCATGCATCGCTGGACAATCCCTGCAAAGCTCACCCTTCACCAGCGCGATATGGCTCTCGCCGCCCGTCACCGCGCTCTCGTACGCAATCATCCGGAACTCGCCATAGCGCGTCTGAATGCGGCTCTCCCCCGCGCGCACAATATACCGCTCATGCCGCAACCGATAGCGAATCAGCTCCGCCACCGTAAGAATCGTCAGCCCGTGTTCCTTGCAGAACGGAATCAAATCCGGAATCCGCGCCATCTCTCCGTCGTCCCGCATGATCTCGCAGATCACACCCGACGAATTCAGCCCCGCCAGCCGCGCCAGATCCACCGAGGCCTCAGTCTGCCCCGCCCTCACCAGCACGCCGCCTTTGCGCGCGCGCAGCGGAAACACATGCCCCGGCCTTGCCAAATCGGTATAGCTCGACCGCGGATCGATCGCGGTCCTAATCGTGTGCGCCCGGTCCGCCGCCGAAATCCCCGTCGTCACTCCCTCGCGCGCTTCAATCGTCTCCGTGAACGCCGTCCCAAACCGCGACGAGTTCTGCTGCGTCATCGGAAACAGCCGCAAATGATCGGCGCGTTCCTCGGTCAGCGTCAGGCAGATCAGCCCCCGTCCAAACCGAGCCATGAAGTTGATCGCTTCCGGTGTCACGAACTCCGCGGCCAGCGTCAGGTCGCCCTCATTCTCGCGGTCCTCGTCGTCCACCACCACCACCATCCGCCCCGCGCGAATCTCGTTGAGCGCGCCGGGCACGTCGGTAAAGGGGGACTCGAAGGTGCGTGGGCTATTGGGCATAACGACCCTTTCATTCTCGCCTATGGCAGGCGCAAACGGCAAAACCCGCGTCCCAGTCACCACAAGTTTTGTATCAGCGCACGACCTTCGCCATGCCGCAAGCATCTCTTAACAAACCTGGCCTTCAGCCCCTGCACCCATCCCCCTCAATCCGCCTCCCCCCGCAGCCAACGAATCATGTGCGGGTAAGCAGGAACCGACGCGGCCGACGCCCGCTTGCTATCCAGCGTCAATCCCATCCACTGCAGCAGCGGCACTCCCGCCTTGCCATCGCGATAAACCCCGATCAGCGTCTCAGCCGCGCCCTTGTAACCGCTGGCATGAAAGACAATCTCCGCCGGAAGTCCGAGATGGACAGCCGCCGCATAAGACCAGGTCTGCGCGGCAATCTCATCCCCCATATCGGAGCCGGCATTCGATTCGGCGACGGCGCGCTGTGCCGGCGCCATTACCGCCAGGTGTCCAGCCTCATGCAGAAGATCGCCAGGGTAGAGCAACCGCTCCGGGTCGACAATAATCCCCCCCGGCTCAATCGTCACCCCAGGGAGAAACGTCCCCGCTCCCAGCTCGGCCAACCTGACCGTAAGCCCAATCTCCCGCAGCCAGTCCACAATCAGCGTCGCACTCGCTTCAAGCATCAAGCTGAGTCTAACCGCATCCACCATCCGCCCCGCGCGAATCTCAATGAGCGCGCCGGGCGCGTCGGTAAAGGGAGGCTCGAAGCACCGTCGCTTCCTAGAGTAGGTTCTCAGGTCCCTGCGATCCCACGGAGGCGGGTTGGGCATTGCTTTGCGGCTGCGCCAACAACTTCTCGAAGTCACGGATCGGCAGCGGCCAACTAAAGAAGTATCCCTGGTAAAGATGACATCCAACACTGGCGAGATATCTCTGCTGTTCTTCAGTTTCCACGCCTTCGGCTATTACCCCTAAACCCATTGCGCTACTCAAAGAGACAATAGCTTGCGCAATGGCACGGCCGCGGTTATCCGCAAAAATATCACGCACAAAACTGCGATCGACCTTCAATCGGTCCAGTGGCAGACGGCTCAGGTAGCTTAGCGAAGAATACCCGGTGCCAAAGTCGTCCAGGGAAAACTTTAGACCATGCAAGCTCAGTTCGGTCATCTTGGCAACGACTTCGTCGATGTTCTCCACCAGCATGCTCTCAGTCAGCTCCAACTCGAGGTTCTTCGGATTGGCTGCGGTCGCAGCAAGCGTGGCCAGCACTTTCTCGACAAAATCTGCTTGTCGCACCTGCCGTGCGCTGATATTCACCGCAATCGAAAGATGAGCCGTTTCCTTGTTGTCCGCCCATGTAGCCAATTGTCGGCAAGCCGTTTCCAGAACCCAATCTCCCAGTGGCAGGATCAGCCCAGTTTCTTCGGCCATCGGAATGAAAGTAGCGGGAAGCAGAATGCCACGCTGCGGATGTTCCCACCGCAACAACGCCTCTGCGCCGGTCACGACGCCGCGGTTTACCTGGGGCTGATAGTAGAGCAGGAACTGACCTTGCTTGATTGCCTCGCGCAGATCCTCTACGAGGACCGCGCGCGCATTGATAGCGGTCTGCAAATCTGGGGCGAAAAATCGCGCAGTATTCCCCCCTTTGTCCTTGGCCTGATACATTGCTATATCGGCTTGCTGCAAGACCTCTTCCGTGCTCTTGCGCTGAACCCCAAAGACCGTGATTCCAATGCTCGAAGAGAGAAAGCACTCGTGGCCGGCGAGCAGATACGGCTTGCTGGTCACCGTAAGTATCTTCTCGGCGATCATCGCCGCTTGCGACGCTGCCTCTTCGGGAAGCGCACTGAGCTCTTCCAGGATGATGACAAATTCATCTCCACCTAGTCGCGCGACGGTATCGGTCTCGCGTATCGAGGCGGTCAGCCGCTGCGCGGTCTCCTTTAGGAGAAGATCTCCGGTCTGATGGCCAAACGAATCGTTCAGCGTCTTGAACTTATCCAGGTCCACAAACAGCAGTGCGCGTAACCGGCCGTTGCGGGCGCTCAAGGCCAGGGTCTTGCCAAGGCGGTCCAACAGCATCCGCCGATTGGGAAGTTCGGTTAACGGGTCAAAGAAGGCTAAGTTTTGGATCGTCTTCTGCGCTTCGACCAGCAGTTGGAGATCATGCTCCCTGGTCGCCGCCGCGGCCATCCGAATCCGGTAGAAGGCCCCAGTGCCGCAGAACGGCACAAGCCCGCACAACGCGAAAAACCACCAGCTCCGATACCACGGCATGAGAATTTTGAAGCCGAATTCCGCCCGATGCGCACGCCATACACCATCGCCATTCTGCGCTTCAATGTCTAGCCTGTAATCTCCTGGTGCCAGCCGTGCAAATCGTTGTTCTCGTTGTGTCGTTTCGGTCCAGGCTGAGCTGGCCCCATTCAGCCGGTAGCGAAAAATGACCGCGTTCTCACGGGGTGCGTTTAGCGCTGAATAACGCGCAAGGAGAGAGTTGGTGTGCATCTCGAACGTCGGATTGCTCAAGCTCGAAACGTCAGCCCCGCTCATTTCCAACTTGGTAAACACTACTTCAATCGGAGCATCCAGGCTGTAGCGCGGACGCGGCTTGAAACGCGAGAGTCCGCCGCTGGTACCGATCCAGACCGTGCCGTCCGGCTCTGCCGCAAAGCCGTTCGGGTTGCAGTTGTTCCAGATCAATCCGTCGCTCATCACGTAGTGGCTCCAGTGCCCGTCATCCCACACTTCTACGCCATGATCGGTGCCCACCCACATGCGCCCGTGGGCGTCCGGTTGCATGAAATACACAATTTCATTCGAGCCCGGCCTTTGGACGTTCTTTTGGATATCCAACCCACCCGGCCCCAGATGAAGACGATCGATCTCGTTGCTTAAACGGTATGCGACCCATATTGTCCCGTTGGCGCCGACGCCCAGCGAAAGCACCTGCTGCCCTGATGGCTTGCCTTCGGAATGACTCGTCCAATGTTCGCCATTGAACGAGAAAAGTCCACCTGCCCCTCCCGCCCAGAGTGTGCCATCGCTGCCCTCGACAACCGCTCGGATGCGCGATTGGGGCAGCTCGGAGATAAGAACGAACTTCGTGTATGGAGCCTCGGCCATATAGAGTCCTCCATTCGTTCCCAACCAAAGTCGTTGCCTGTGATCGAAGCACAGCTCGAAGACCCCTTTGCTCGCGCCCTGCGTCTTGCTCAACCACGTTACTTTGCCCGTGCGCACGTCGAACCGCGCAACACCGAGTGATCCGGCGCCCAGCCACAATGCTCCGTCGGGCCCCTCGCGCACGACGGTGACCATCGTCCCCTCCAACGCCGAGACCTTCTTCCACTGGACGCCGACACCCTGTCGTTCTCCGCGTAACAATCCTCCATCGGAGGCCACCCAGATCGGCCCGCCCTGCTGGGGTAGAATCGCGTTTATTTCATCGCTCTGCAGCCCGCTGGCTATCGTATAGTTTTCCCATTCTCTATAGCCACGCCACTTAACCAATCCCCTGTCCTTCAAACCGATCCACAGAGAATGTTGCCGGTCCTCGAATGCCGTGTAGACCACTCCGCGAAGCCCTGATGTGTGGTCAATCTTCTGCCAGCTCTGTTCGTTCCCAACCAGCATCCCGTCGGGCATTGGCATCAGAACTCGCCCATCCGAATCAGTGGACGGAATACTGGACATATGCTGACGTTGGTATGGCATTTCTGGCTTCCGAAACAGATTCTCGCCGACCGGCAAGATGAACACACCTACATCTCTTAATCGGACCCAGATATTACCTTCGTGATCTTTCCGGATAGCCACAACGGTATGAGTTGGAAGCCCGTTCTTAATTCCATAGACTCGGGTCTCACCCTTTTCCAAGCGGCACAGCGCATGGCCGCATCCATATAAAACGGCGTCCCCATCGGTCAGAACTCCGCCAGCCTCGGGAGCGCCGAAATACTCGGTCTTGGTAGTGCCCGCTAAAGGCGGAATCTTACGTACCGCGATCTCATTCCCACCAGGCTTGGTGGAAAGTTCCATCAGGCCCTGGTCGGTGTTCACATAGGTGTGTCCTTTGCCGTCCGACTGAATCCCCTGTAACTCGCCGACGGTCTTGAAGGGGCCTGAAACTTGATAGAAGCGGTTTCCGCGTAGACGGTAGAGCCCAAAGGCTCCTCCTGCAAGCAAGGAGCCGTCGGGAGCGTCGCCAAGCGCGGTGCCGGGGGCAGGGGGCAGTCCTTGTGCCGCTCCGAAAACCTCAAATTGTTCGCCGTCGTAGCGGAAGAGTCCATTTACGGTGGCTACCCACAGAAAGCCCATGCGATCCTGGTAGATCGTCCGTATCGACAGGTTGTTCAACCCCTCAGCGCTGCCATAATTGCGAAAGCTATACTCCTGCGCGCGCAATACACCGCACACGAGTAGCATCGCGGCAAGCGTCCGCGTAATGGATCTTCTGTTCACCGCTTTATAGAATCGGCAAATTCTTAGATTTGTTTAATGTTCTGCATCACGCGTTAGGGACGGGGGTGGCCCAAGTCTGAGCATCCACAATGGTCGCGTGGCTCACATCTCGACTTTGGGATGTGGGAGACGATCATCCAGCGGCCAACCGGATTCCCGACCACTCCCAGAATCTCTATTCCCTGTTCCCTGCTCCTGTGAGCGCCGGCGCGAAAAACTCACCCATCTGAAGCCTTTTATGCCCCTTTTTCGCAACCTTCTGAGCGGTTTCCAAAAACACCGTTCAATTCACAACAACCCTTTCGCTTAATTCGGCACTTTTCCTGGTGCCAAAACGCAAACGCAGCAGGCCCACAAGGTTAACCCTTCAAAGAAGTCCAACCATCCAAGCGAACATTTGCGCGAAATCGCAACCATCCGAGCGAACATTCCGCACCACCCCCCATCCCTGGGAAGCGGCCATTTCATTCATACACGCAGCCGCTGAATTGACCATCGCAATCGAAAATCGGCAGCCATCCAAACAGCAAAAGCGCCGCCCGAAGGCGACGCTTTTTGAGCAACAC
>JBAWCO010000776.1:0-1615 GCA_049590315.1 Occallatibacter sp.
ACTCTCGGCTGCAAAACAACTGACAATCGCTTCAATCGAACACGACTGTCTTGTTTCCGTAGCAGAGGATCCGCCGGTCGAGGTGCCAGCGCACTGCGCGCGCCAGCACAATGCGCTCCAGGTCGCGCCCGCGAGCGACCAGGTCTTCCACCTGATCGCGGTGCGAGATGCGTGCCACGTCCTGCTCGATAATCGGTCCATCATCAAGCAGTTCTGTCACGTAATGGCTTGAGGCCCCGATCAGTTTCACTCCCCGCGCATGCGCCGCGTGGTAAGGCTTGGCTCCTGTAAACGCCGGCAGAAATGAGTGGTGAACGTTGATGATCGCCGCCGGATAGTGTGCCACAAATTCCGGTGACAGAATCTGCATGTAGCGCGCCAGCACTACCAGTTCCACGCCTTTGCTCTCAAGAATCTCCAGTTGCCGCGTCTCTGCTGCCTCTCGCGTCCCCGATGCCACCGGCAAAAACTCGAACGGAATCCCATAGAACTCCGCGAGTTTCTCCACCTCTTTGTGGTTCGAAACAATGATGGAGATGTCGCAGAACAGTTCGCCGGTGCGCCACCGGTGCAGAAGATCGGCCATGCAGTGCAGATACTGCGAGCAGAACAAGGCCACCTTCGGCTTACGCGCACTGGAGCTCAGCTTCCAGCGCATTTCCAACTCCGCGGCTAGCGGCGCGAAGGCCGATCGAAATCCCTCCAGATCGAACCGTTCCGGCTCAGTAGTCGATCCAAGTTGCCCGCTGAAATCTTCCTCCGCCCCATTGAGCGCCCACTCGACGCGCATGAAGAAGAGCCCCAGGTCGTGGTCCTGGTGCTGGTCCGCATGCAGAATGTTGGCGCCCCGTTCGTAAAGCAACGAGGAAACGCGCGCCACGAGGCCTTTGCGGTCCGGGCAATCGATCAGCAAGACAGCAGAATCTTTCATCTTCTCTTCAGCTTATGCCATTGCGTCTTGGCCGGTTAAGCAATGCCGGAGTTTCGCCGATTTCACCCCTCGGCTTATTCGTACAACCGCAGCCGAGGACAGGAACCGCTCAGGCGGCCGAAACCCTGGGAACCTGAGCAGGTACGCTCAACTGCTGCCGCAGATTGCCGGCCAACTCTGCCATGACTCGCAGCTTGTCGGCCAAGGGAGAGGAGAGGTCACTGCCGGAGAGAGCCAACTGCGATTGCAACAACAAGCCTGCGACGGTCGTTTTCAGCTCGCTTTCAATCGCCGCGGTTGCTGCCCGGCGAGCCAGCAACTGCTCGCGCTCGCGGCGGTGCAACGCGGCGCGAATCTCCCTAGTCAGCCGCGCTGCCCCGGAAAGTGCAAAGTTGATCTGCAGGGGAATCGCCAGCCCTGCATGATCCCATATTGCCTCGGCGGCCGACGGATCGCACTCCGCCATCGTCTCGTCCACCACCACGACGGCAAACTCCCTGCGGCGCATCGCTGCCAGCGCTGCCTTGCGTCCCTCGGCCACTTCAACATCCCTGCCAAGTTGTCCGCCCACCGCAGATGCGCAATTTCGGGCCCCTTCAATTCCGGTCACAATTAGAATGCTCATCTCTCACTCCTCGTCGTTGTTTGGCCTTTGGCCCAGGTTTTTGCTGTTCACTGTTAACG
>JBAWCO010000777.1:0-6292 GCA_049590315.1 Occallatibacter sp.
TTTCGGCGGATAGCTCCAGACTGTTGCCCGTGACTAGACACCCAGCAATGGCTTGAGATGCGCTCAAGGGGTTGCCGTTTGCGCAACCCCTTCATTTCATTCCTGCTCCTCGCTTCTGCTTTGGTAAATACCTGTTGAGGGATCAATTTTCGCCATATCGCCATTTTTATTGACATTTTGCTCAAATATTGGCTACGATTCTGTCCACATCTGGTTTTCGGATCGTTCGTCATTCCGGGAACCGAAGTGTTCGACAGTGCGAATTTGTCCCCCACTATTCCCATTCGTAGCCCGGAGTGAGCGTGTTTTCTCGAATACGTTACCCAGGGACTTCACACTGACCTTGGCGGTAAGTACCGCCTAGCAAAACTTTCATCGGGTCACGGGCAAGACCGCTTCCAAAATGGGGTCGACCCCAACCGTGATCCTGCTCATTGAAGACAGCTTGAACCAAGCAGAATTGAGGCCACCATGAAAACCAATTTCCTGCGAATTGCATTCGGATGTGTACTTGCCCTATCAGCATGCGTCGCGATCGCACACGGCCAGACCGTCACCGGCTCAATCACAGGCGAAGTGACGGACCCCAATGGCGCAGTAGCCGCCGGCGCCCACGTTGTGGCTCACAACCTCGATACCGGCGTGGATTCATACGCAATCACGAATGCGACGGGCGTGTTTCGCATCGAATTCTTGCCCATTGGCAACTATCAGGTTGTTGTGACGGCAAACGGATTCAACACGGAGACGCTGCGGCCATTCGCGCTGGAGGTATTGCAGACGGCGAATTTCAACATCAGGCTGAGCGTGGGAACTTCAAAGGAAATAGTGAGCGTTTCAGCTGCTGCGCCCATCCTGAATACGACTGACCCCACCATATCGAGCACATTTACTGCGAATACTATCGAGAATTTCCCACTCAACGGCCAGGATTTTTCGGCTTTGACACTCTATATGCCGGGCGCGGTGACAACTTATGGAACCTCAGGCCCGGCGAGCTTTGAACGTAGTACCTATAACTCCGACACGCCCAACTTCAACGGCAACCGCGCCCAGGCTAACAACTACACGCTGGACGGCATCGACATGAACGAGACGTATAACAACCTGATCTCCTACAGTCCCGCTCCGGCTGCGATCGAGCAGATTCAGGTTTTGACGGCGGACTCTCCCACCGACTACGGCAACGTGAATGGCGCCGGCGTGGTGCTCGTGCTGAAGAGCGGAACCAACCGGTTCCATGGTTCGGCCTACGGCTATGCGCAGGATTACCGGTTTGACGCAAACACCTACCCGCATGGCTATCAAAGCCTTCCAACGAGCCCATATTCCTTTGCTCAGTTTGGCGGCACGGTGGGCGGGCCGATCCTGCACAACAAGCTATTCTTCTTTGGCGATTACCTGGGATCGCGCTACCACGTGGGTGGGTCGAATCCGGCTAGCGTGATACCGGACGCGATGCGGAACGGCGATTTCTCAGTTCTGCTTAGCGGACCCAATCCTATCCAACTCTACGACCCATTGAACGGTTTTGCGCCGTATGCCGGGAACAAAGGCGTGCCGATTACTAATCCGGTGGCCAAATTTCTCTTTGCCAATGCAAATCTCTACCCGGATTGCGGCGGGGACAATCCTGTGACCCCCAGCAACGGCAAGTGTGTGACTCCCAGCGATGGAATCGCGAACAACAACTACCAGGCGCCCTATCGCAGCTACAAGGCCAACGACCAAGGCGACGTCAAGATCGAATACGATCCACGGGCGAAAGACAAGATCACGGGGTTCTATGCGATCTCCCACGCCTACGACGGATCGACCCCGGTGCTGGCCATTACGTTCCCGGGCGTCAATCTCTACCCCACCTGGCTCACCGGCGCCAACTGGGTGCATATCTTCTCGCCGTCGCTGGTCAACTCGGCGCGCGTCGGCTTTACGCGCACGGATTGGAACCAGGGCTTCCCGGTAGATTCAACCGGACTTTTTGGAACATCGGGCAATGCCAAGGTTGGCATCTCATTTCCTAACCAGCGGTTCAACGGGTTTACCAACCAGGGCCTCAGCAGCTCCGCCAACCCAACCGTAAGCAATAACCTTAGCGACGTGGGCACGCCGGCTTTTGATGGCGGCATCATCGACAACACCTATAGCTACATCGACAACCTGACCTGGCAGCGAGGCCGGCACTACATCAGCATGGGCATTGAAGCGCGCCGCTACCAGAACAACTACCCGACAGGAAACAACGACGGCTATCTTGGTTCGCTGAACTACACCGGCGCGTTTACCTCGAATGGAAACGGTTCCGGCGGTTACGGCCCGGCGGATTTTGTGCTGGACCGCGTTTCGTCAGGTGGCGTCACCCTGGGCAGCGTCAACGTTGGGCAGCGCCAATGGCGGACGGCAGGCTTTGCGCAGGATAGCTTCAAGGTGCTCCCCAACCTGACGCTGGTCTTCGGCATGCGTTACGAGTTCGATGAGCCCTGGGTGGAAGAGCAAGACAGGACGGGCAACATCAACTTGAAGACAGGGCAGATCGAGTATGCCGGCCACCTCCCCGTGGGGGCCCTGCCCGGGGCGGGAATCTGCAGCAATCTGGCCTGCTACCAGCCGAACTACCGTCAATGGATGCCGCACCTCGGATTTGCGTACCAGATGACCGACAGATTTGTGGTCCGTGGCGGTTACGGCGCATCGAGCTTCTATGAAGGCAACTCGTACAATCAGCGCCTCACGGCCATTGCGCCGTTCCTGCAGGCGGCGGGCTTCTCGGTGAGCGCACCTACAACTACATCGGTGCCCACGCCGAACACCGCCGAGGAAGGCTTTACCGGTTCAGACACTGCCGTTCAGTACAGCAGCTCAAACAACGGCTACACTGCGTATCCTCAGAACATCCAGCCCGCATACGTGCAGGAATACAACCTGACTTTGGAATATGCGCTCACCCACACAGCTTCATTGCAGGCAGGCTACGTTGGAGAGACAGGGCAGCATATTGAAGACTACGGCAACGTGAACCAGTTGACCGTCAATAACGATCAGACATCAGCCCCGTTCTACAACAGTCCATACATTGGTGTGAATGGGGTCGACTCCGCGCTAGGCGTCGGTGGTAGCGGGGGGCTGCTGATTACCGAGTCGCGAGCCATGATGAACTACAACGCGCTGCAAGTGGTGTTGCGTCAGCGTCTGGATCATGGCCTGGAGTACACCGTGAACTACACGTACGGCAAGGCCATGACCAACAGTCTGGGCAATTACTCCTTGAACATCAATGGCTTCAGCGGCGCATTTCAGAACTACTACAACAGCAGCGCAGACGACGGCCTGGCCGGCTACGACATCAAGCACAACCTTTCCGCCACGGGCGTGTACGCAGTCCCAGTGGGGCGCGGCAAGGAATACTTCTCCTCGACCAGCCGCGTTTTGGACGAAGTAATTGGAGGGTGGAAGCTCTCCACTGCTGTCGTTGCCTACTCTGGATTCCCGGACAACATTACCGGCGGGTCGAGTAATTCCAACAGCTACGGAAGCAGCCGCGTGAACCAATACCGCTCGCTGAAGATCGTGGGACGCAGTAATGTGAACTGGTTCGGCACCGATCCCTCGGCAGCCCCCTGCACCGCATCTGGAGTGGATAACGGTGCCTGCGCATTCGGCGTTCCCGCCAACAACACCTTTGGAACGGAGAGGAACGGCGCAGTGCGCGGCCCGGGCTTCTTTAATACAGACCTTGCTGCATTCAAGGACTTCCACATTTTTCGGGAGCACACGGTAGGCTTCCGATTCGATGCGTTCAACGCATTCAACATTGTCAGTTATGGCAATCCGGATTCCGGCATCACCGATAGTACCTTTGGGAACGTCTCGCTCCAGAACCCGCGTTCGGTCGAGCGCCACCTGCAGTTCTCCGCGAAGTATTCGTTTTAGCGAGCGGCGCTGTTTCGTTTGATTGCGACAACTCGGTCTGCGTGGAATACCAGAACACATCGTTCCGCGGCCGAGGATGTGTTCTTTGTCGATGGATGTGGGCTTTGGGGAGTGGGGCGCAGCCAGTATGACACTTGAGATTTGTGTCGATTCCGTGGAATCCGCTATTGCCGCGGAGCGCGGCGGCGCACAGCGGGTTGAGCTCTGTAATGATCTGCTTGAAGGGGGTATTACCCCGAGCGCGGGCCTGATTGCCTCGGTTCGGCGAAGCATTGCGATCGGCCTATTCGTGATGATTCGCCCTCGAGGCGGGGACTTCTGCTATACCGGCCTGGAGTTCGAGGTGATGCAGGAGGAGATCCAGCAGGCGCGGCGCCTGGGCGCGGACGGCTTCGTCCTGGGGTTGCTGAACGAACAAGGCGGCGTTGATGTGCCTCGCACACAGCAATTGGTGGAGTTGGCAGGTCCGTTGCCGGTAACGTTTCATCGCGCCATTGATATGACTCCGAAACCATCCATGGCACTTTTTGATGTTCTTGCCACCGGCGCCTGCCGCATACTCACTTCTGGTGGAGCGCCCAACGCCAGCCTAGGCATGCGTGAGATAGCGCAGATGGTCGAGACTGCCAAAGGACGTATCTCCATCATGGCTGCCAGCGGTATCACAGCTGACACCATCGCCGTTGTTGCGCAGCAGACGGGCGCCACTGAGTTCCATTCCAGCGCACGAACTGAGTTCAGCAGCCCTGTTCAGTTCCGTAAAAAAGGCATGGCGATGGGCGATATCCGGGAGCGCGAATACAAAAGATTTGTTGTACGGGAGGAGAGCGTGCGCGCACTGGCAAGTTCGCTTGAGCGTTTCGCTACACAGCGGGCTGACGCACAACCCGGCTAGGCTGCCTGTTCTATGCGTCCATGTACAATCCGAAGAAAATCACGATCTGGTTCCTAATGTCGACGAAGACCGATCAACGAGCGAAACGAATCCTGCAGGTGCTCTTGCGCCAAGGAAACACGACAGTAGATTCATTGTCGGAGTTTTTGGGCGCTTCCGGCGCCAGCGTTCGCCGAGACCTGACTCGGCTTGAAGAGCGTGGCCTGGTGCACCGAACGCATGGAGGCGCAAAACTGGCCGGGCAAACACAGTATGAGCCGTTTCGTTTCGATTCCTCTTTCCAGGAACGGGAGGGACGCTTTGCCGAAGAGAAGCGCCGCATCGGCGTTGCGGCAGCAGAGTTGATCCGTGAGCATGACACCATCGGATTCACCGCGGGTACAACCACCACCCAGGTCGCGCGCTGCATCCGGCATCGTAGTGGAATTAACGTGGTCACCAACGCGGTGAATATCGGCATGGAATTAAGCAATCAGGCCTCATTGAACGTGACCCTGACGGGAGGCACGATGCGATGGGCAGGTGCGTTTTCACTGACCGGCCCAACGGCGATGGAGACTCTGAGCGGCGTATTTTTTGACAAAGTCTTCATTGGAGCATGCGGGGTGGATGTGCAGCGCGGAGCCACCACCATTGAGCCGGATGAAGCCGCTGTCTTTCGCGCCATGGTCCGCCAAGCAAAACAAGTCATCGTGGTAGCGGATTCAAGCAAAGTTGCGATGATTAGTCCGGCGCTGATCTGTCCCGTCGCAGACATCGATATATTGATTACCGATTCCGGTATCGGCTCCGATGCGCTCGCGGGTTTCAAAGCCAATGGCATCCAGGTAGTTGCCGTATGAATCAGTGGCGGACAGACACTTTGTGGACGTGGCGATCGCAGGCTGCAGAAGTCCGGCTTCCAGCGGAGGCGAACCGATGAAGTACTCCCGCAAAATATGGGTGAGCTTTGGTCTCACTCTATTTCTTAGCGTTTTCCGTGCGTGGGCTCAAAACTTCTCAGACATTAAGCCTTCTCCACAACAAGTCGAATGGCAGGACTTGGAGTTTGGCGTAATCATCCACTTCTCCACCAACACATTTCTCGATCGAGAGTGGGGAGACGGCACCGTTGATCCGTCGCTCTTTAATCCCACGCAGTTTGATCCCGATCAGTGGATGAAGGCTATTCGCGACTCCGGCGCAAAGTATGTAGTGCTGGTCGCAAAGCATCATGATGGCTTTTGCCTCTGGCCCACAGAGCAGACAAATTACAGCGTCAAATCGAGCCCGTGGCAGAACGGCCATGGCGATGTAGTCGGCGACGTCGCCCGCTCCGCGCGTAAATACGGCCTGAAGTTTGGCGTCTATCTTTCGCCTTGGGATCGCCATGAGCCGAAATACAAAGATTCAGCCGCGTATGACATGTACTACCAGGCAGAACTTTCTGAACTGGCATCGAACTATGGTGAGTTGGTCGAATTCTGG
>JBAWCO010000778.1:0-2498 GCA_049590315.1 Occallatibacter sp.
GGGAAATCAAGCTGAAACGCCAATTGACCGATGAAACGTTGGAACAAGGCGAAAGCGTGAGCGACTATAGTGGTCTCTTCTACGGCATCCGAAAGGAAATGAGACGTGAGCGTCTCTTGAAGAACCTCCCTAGTAAAACGCTCTTAAAGCTCAGGATAGTTATTGCCATCAAGTTCTTGTTCGCTGCAATTCTGATTGTTGAAGTACTCTTACTCCGATGGGCGATATGAACACGTATGTGCGGTACCGGCTGATCTTGGCCAAGCAGGTGACCCAGGTTTTAGCGACACTGAACGAAAAGAAAACTTGGGGTGCCCCAGATCTCGCTTCTGAGATCTGGGATAGCGTTGCGATGCAAGGCCTGCTGCTATGACGGTCGCTGCGACGCGCGCAATTGACGAAGTATCGCTTTTCCCTGCCGTGACTGCACCTACGATTCCCGGCACAACGAACAACACCTTCACCTACACCGGTCGCGAGACCGACGGCCTCGGCATCAATTACTACCGGGCCAGATACTACAACCCAACCACAGGCAGGTTCCTCAGCGAAGATCCGAGTGGCTTCGCAGGAGGGATCAACCAATACGTCTATGCTCATGGCGACCCAATCAATCGGAAAGATCCGAGTGGTCGATACGATTGGTGGTGGCACGCATACATCACATATCAAGCAGAGATTGCCATGGGGTACAGCCCTGATCGAGCTTGGGCAGGCGCTCAGACAGTCGCTAATGTGGACTTCGAGAACGGTAGCCAGGGTAAGGATTCCAATTCAGCCCATAAGCATTCCATGGCGGGCAGAAAGTCAAATGGAAACTCCGAAACTTGTCAGCAGGCCTATGCGGGAACTCAACAGCAGATATTGAATGACCTCGCGAATGGAAGAGCAGATGAGGCGATGCACGCGCTGCAAGATGCCACGGCTCCAGGACACCGCGGGTATCAGGCGTGGACTGGTTTGTCTCTGAGCCACATGCTGGGTGACGCCTATCCTCCCCAAGCAGATATCGACGAGGCGATTAATAATACTGAGTTATTTCTAAGCGAGTATTGGAACTCACCTGACAACGTCAATCCGGCTGACTTCTTGCCGCAAAATCCTTGCAACTGAGAAGGCTCGATGAAGATCATCAAAAGTGCATTCGTGTTTGGGGTCGCGATATCGTCGATCGCGCTGGTTGCGGCGGTCGTCTTGCTAGTGTCGCCATACACTAGCCGGCTTTCTCACGTGAGCTACCTGTTCTTTGGCTTCGGTCTTCCCGGCATGTTATTTGAAGCTTGGGCAATGTCCTCCCATGAACCACACGGGGGCGGCACGCCCCTTGAAATGCTGTGTGTCGTTTTTCCGATAAACGTCATTTTCTACTCGTTGCTCGCGTACATTGTGCTTCGGATTGCACGTGCGGCATTGAATTTGAGAGCGACAATTTCGCGACCACCGAAAGGTTGATGCTGTGGTTCGAGCACGACTACTACCGGGCCAGATATTACAACCCAACAACTGGACGCTTCCTGAGCGAAGATCCGATGGGGTTTGCGGGGAGTGGTCCCAATCTATATGCATATGCGGATGATGATCCTACCAATTTCAACGATCCGCTTGGGCTATATTCAGGACCGTATGGGCCTCAAGTTCCCCCAGCCGGTTTCGCTTTGTGCTGGTCCTGTTTCTACTACTACGGAAATTATGGTGGCCCTGGTTGGACTGGGGGACAATGGCTGCCATGGGAGAATTTTGGCGATCCATGGTCTTCCGATCCCAATCCTCCACCGGGCCTTGCGTTGCCGATTGATGCACAGGATGGCTGTTATTTGGATCATGACAGGTGCTATGCCAGAGCGCGACATCCACAAAATGGGAAATGCAGCAAGAGTCAAGAATCAGGCGACGACCGATCCTGCGATGGTGCGCTCATGCAATGTTTAGCAGGTGTGAATTCGTCGGGAGGATCGGGTAATAACCCGTGGAGTCATATCGCACAGCCCGTCTTTTCATTGAAGGAACTTTTCTAACGTAAATGGGCGTGATTCCGACTCGGCCAGAAGGTGGAGTGTCGTTTGGGAGAAATGAGCATGTCTACTGAGCGCTCGCACCGGACAATCGGTGAAATCATCTTCGCAATTGCCTTGTC
This sequence comes from Occallatibacter sp., assembly GCA_049590315.1. Taxonomy (GTDB): domain Bacteria; phylum Acidobacteriota; class Terriglobia; order Terriglobales; family Acidobacteriaceae; genus Telmatobacter. The sequence goes on from JBAWCO010000778.1 coordinate 2,135, forward strand.
TGCTGTTGCGGCGGCCATAGCTGCAGCAGCAGGATTCGTCGGAGCGGCCTTTCTCTGTGCAAAGCTGCTCAGCGGGGAAGCGGGCGAGGCGGCACTTGTTCTAGATCCCGCCACGGCTTTAGTACTTGCCGTAGTTGCATTTTCTATATGTTTTCGGAAGATCATCACTTACGGTGAGAGTTCTTAAGGTGCCTCAGCCAGCATCGTGAAGTGCACGGTGCTTTGCACCGGAAGTATAGGGTCGCGGTAGAGATACGGCTTTCGCCGTACCCACTGGGTGGCCGGAGGCAGTCGCCCGCGCCCGGCTCCCACAGAACCCAGCGTGCAGATTTCCCGCACTGGGCTCGTCAGACGTTGATTCACA
>JBAWCO010000779.1:0-1800 GCA_049590315.1 Occallatibacter sp.
GTAGTTCACATCGTCACCGCCGACCAACGGGACCACGCGATAAGACCCAGGAAGTGGCAATCCGGTGGCGGCTTTGAAGATATACACATTGCGCCAGACAGGAGGACAGCCGGCTGGCTCGCCGATCAAATGCTCACTCCCCTCCAAGGGGGCACAAACTACCCTTATGCTGTCGCCTTCGAGCTTGATATTTGGAGAGCTGGGCGTGTGGTTCGGAGATTCCACCCGCCAGCCCTGGGAGTCCAAAATTGGATATTCCTTAAAGGTGGCAACGCAGTCGCATTTCACGTCGCTCCGCTGCACGGCCAGGAATTCTACGATTGCACACTTCTTGATGTGAACACTGGAAAAGAGTTGGCACATTGGGCGCTTGACCGGAGAGATTTCGTAGTCCCGGAGTGGGCAAAGCCACTTCTGGTTGACGATCCACTACCTGGCCCTGACGAGATTTCCAATTGGGTTCCTGATAGTCCGAAGCCGACGAAAAATGCCGCGCAACCTAAGCCTTAGCATCCTTGCCGCAGGCGCTCGCCTATTTGCTCGTCTTCGCCATCTCCGGCCCCAGGAAGTCTTCCACGCTCCAGCCCGCCATCAGGTCTTCGCCGTCGGCCGTCTTGCGGGTCTCAGCGAACTTTCCCGCCGCCGCCTCGGCCAGCAGATAGTTCTGCGTCAGCCCGTGCCGCAGCATTTCAAATGCCTGTTCCGGCGTATCGGCATACTGAAACAGTTCAATATCCTTGGGCGAAATCGCACCTGTGTCTACCAGCACATCCAGATTGAAGACCTTCTTCCAATATTCCGACCCGTAGATCACGACTGTGATTTTCTTGGCCAGTTTTTGCGTCTGCGCCAGCGTCAGAATCTCGAACATTTCATCCAGTGTCCCGAACCCCCCCGGAAACACCACCAGCGCTTTCGACAGGTACGCAAACCACAGCTTGCGCATGAAAAAGTAGTGGAACTCGAAATTCAAGCTCGGTGTAATGTAGGGGTTTGGAAACTGCTCAAACGGCAGCCGTATATTCAGTCCAATGGTCTTGCCGCCAGCCTCCCACGCCCCGCGGTTGGCTGCCTCCATGATCCCTGGGCCGCCGCCGGAGGTCACCACAAACCGGTGCCTTTTTGAGGGAATCCCCTTGGCCCACTTTGTCAGCAATCCGGAAAGCCGCCTGGCATCCTCGTAGTAGCGGGCCATCTCCACCGCCGCCACGGCGCGTTTCCGTTGCAGATCGGTCGCCGTACCCTCCACAATCTGCGGTACGCTTGCCGGTTGCTCGTGGTCCGGAGCGGGCTGGCTCGATCCGGTGTTATTCAGCAGTTCCAGCTCATGGTCGGCTTCTTCCTTCCCGCGAAACCGGGCCGAGCCGAAAAACACAACCGTGTCCTGAATGTTCTCCCGCCGGAATCGCGCCAGAGGCTCCAGATACTCGGCCATAACCCGGATCAGCCGGCCGTCCGCCCCGTTGAGGAACTCGGGATTCTCATAGGCCAGCGAAGCCTTCTGCAGAGCTGCCGGCTTCTCCTGTGCAGAGCCTTTTCCGCCGCAATCTGATCCCTGATCCATACTTGTCTTTCTCGATTCTTATTTACCGGCCACTGTCCGCTCTCTGCGTCACCCGTCCCGGTGCCGGAACGCGTCTTGAAATGCAATCCACAGATTCAAAAGCCCCAGGCCGGAAATGATCCCTCGTACCGCGCCGTTTGCGGCGTAAATGGACAACGTCGGATACTGGACAAAGAGGGGATTCTGGTCCCAGAAAAGCCTGGACCACGGAGCATAGCAGACTGCCACTCCGATAT
>JBAWCO010000780.1:0-13559 GCA_049590315.1 Occallatibacter sp.
GGGAAGCGATGAGCGATGTGGACAAGGGGCATGATGCGCGTCCGGTGCGGCTCAAGACAGTAGACGGATTGATTGCGCGACCCGATGGGAACAACGTGTCGATGGACCGCGAAAGCCTGAATCTGGCCGAAGCGCAATTGAAGTTCAAGACCGGTGTAGCGCTGCTACGGCAAGAATACCAACGCGTAATGGATGCCATCCACATTGACAAGTAGCTGATTCCAGGGGAGGAACACGATGAACATGTTTGGCATGATGGAGACTTCGGGAGGCGCGATGCAGGCCGAACGGATGCGCGCCGAAGTGGTGGCAGCCAATATGGCCAATGCCGAGACGACACGTACGGCTGCGGGCGGTCCTTACCGCCGCCAGCAAGTGATTTTCGCCGCAGGGCAGGGAGATCCCGGATTTCTCGAATCTATGAATTCAGCTTCCGGGACTTCTGGGAACACTGCTTTAGGTTTTCCGGCTTCGGCGAGCGCAACTTCGGGAATTTCTGGGCCGTTGGCGCTTCCTGGCCTCAACGGGTCGCTGTCTGGATCCGCGGCTCCCGGCGTTCACATCGCCGGAGTAGTTGAGGATCCCACGCCTCCGCTGAAGCGGTACGATCCGGGGCACCCGGATGCCGGCCCGGACGGGTATGTCTCATATCTGGACATTAACCCGCTCACAGAGATGGTGGACCTGATGGGGGCAACGCGTGCATATGGCCTGAATGGTTCTGCCGTACAGGCTGAAAAGGGCATGATCACCGCAGCCCTGGAGATTGCCAAAGGATAGCTGAACAGCCGAGCCGCAGCTGGCGAGGTGTAATCGGGAGGACAAATGGAAGCAGCGATCAATGCCGTAAATTCATCAGTTTCTGGGTTGCCCAGTCTTGCCGGCATCGGTGGATCACCCGGCGCTGGGTTGAGCACTGGGAAGACAGCGTCTGCCCCATTCGCCGATCTGTTTACGGACGCCGTCGGCCAGGTGGATCAGCTTGAGAGTCAGGCGCACACAGCGGCAGCGGGGCTAATGACTGGCTCGGGTGTGGATGTACACCAGGCCATGATTGCAACTCAAAAGGCGAGTATGGCCTTTGAATTGGCTCTGGCGGTGCGCAACAAGGCGGTGCAGGCCTACCAGAGCGTGATCGGAATGCAGTTTTAAGATTCTTGGCCGGGTCCGAAATGCGGACCCGCAGGCAAACCACAAGCTTGAGAGCGGCGGGATACCTTAACCATGACTACCGGAACACAATTGCAGAAAAGCGCACCGGCGACACCCGGACAACCCGGGTTGACCGACCGGCTGGCCGGGTTGTGGGCCCTTGGGCGGGTTCACTGGGCGGAGATGCAAGCTCCCCAGCGGGTTTGGACGATTGTTGCCGGACTGTTGATTGCCAGCCTAACCGGTGGACTGATCTGGTATGCGATGCGGCCGGACTGGAAAGTTCTTTACGCCAATCTCGACCCGGAGGATGCGCGCCAGACGGGACAGGTGCTGACACAGGCGCAGATTACCTTTGAGCCGACCCCGGATGGAAGCGGGATTCAGGTTCCGGCGGCGCAACTGGATAAAGCGCGCTTGGTAACCGCGGCCAAGGGAGGCGTCAAAAGCGGCCGGCTGGGATTTGAGATCTTCGACAAGCCGAATTGGGTGGGCTCGGAGTTCGATGAACAGGTGAACTACCAGCGTGCCCTCGAAGGCGAACTGGAACACACGGTTGGAACGCTGGCCGATGTTGAATCGGCGCGGATCCATCTGGTGCTGCCACACGACTCGCTCTTTCGCGAACAGGAGCGCCCGGCCAAAGCCACTGTGGTGATCAAATTGCGCCATCGCTCCCTGGCCGACGGCGAGCCGGAGGCGATTCGCAACCTGGTGTCTTCGGCCGTGGACGGACTTACTCCAGATCACGTGGTGCTGGTGGACGCGGCGGGGAATCTGCCATTGGGGCCAAAGACTGCGGAAGCCATGCAACTGAGTGCCGAGCAAGCTCTGGAAGAGAAATTGACTTCCACTCTGGAGCCGGTGACGGGGGTGGGGAACGTGCGGGCATCGGTCACGTTGGATTACGATCCAGCGGCGAAAGAGGAAACCGAAGAGAGCTACGACCCCGACCAGACGGTCACGCTTTCTATGCAGCGAACCGAACAGACAAGCGGAGCGCAACAGGTTGCCGCAGGGATTCCGGGTGCGGCTTCAAACGCCCCCAACTCGCAGGCTTTGCCAGTCTATCCGCAACAGACATCGTCACCCCAGACGGCAAAGTCGGAATCCGGGACCTACGGCGCTTCAAAGACAGTGCGGCACATGATTGAGAATCCCGGCCGAGTGCGACGTTTGACCGCGGCGATTGTGGTGAACGATCGACTGGCTACCCCCGCCGCGCACGGCAAAACCGCCACCTGGACTCCCAGGTCGGCCGACGAATTGCGTAACCTGACCGCGCTGGCCCAAGCAGCGGTTGGATTCGATCCTACGCGCGGGGACGTATTGACGGTCCAGGACTTGGCTTTTGAAGAAAACCGAACCCAGCAGCCGGTTTCGCTTCCCGGACAGGTTTTGACTACAGCAGAGAATTCGCCGGTGCTGGTGAAGTATGCCGCCTTGCTGCTCGGGTTGCTTATAGTGGTGGCGTTTGCTGTGCGCCCTGCCTTGCGAGGCGTACGCCAGGGGTCCAAACAACTACCCAAGACGGGAACCAAGACACTTCCAGCCGGCGCAGAGGCTCAGCCAAAACAAATCCTGCCTCCTGCGGAAGTTGAGACGGATCCTGAACGGGTCCGGGTGCAGGAGATCTTCGATCAGGTAAGCGGGCACCTGAAGCGGGAACCGGCGCAGAGTTCGCGTCTACTGCAGAGCTGGATTCACTCCGACTAGGAGCACTGCGAGTTCGATGCAGAGGGGCCTAAAGAAAGAAGGACGCCTTGGCGGATCAGGGAAACGAGAACGGGACAGCGCGGCATCGCCAGTCAGCGAATCTGCCGGGATTGCGCAAGGCGGCGATCCTGCTGGTAGCGGTGGGCGAGGAACTGGCGAAGGAGATTCTGCGCGCCCTGCCGGAGCAGGATGTGCAGCGGCTAACTGAGGAACTGGCCGATCTACGGGGGGTCACACCCGAGCTTTCCGGTGAGGTTCTGGAGGAGTTCTGGGAACTTCTGGAGACCCAGGGCTTTGTGCTGCACGGTGGGCTGGACTATGCCAGCCGGTTGCTGGTGGAGACCTTCGGTAAGGAGCGGGCCGACGACCTGCTGATGTTGGTGCGGCGCTCGCAGGAAGCGGCCCAAGGCAATCTTGCCAAGCTGCAACGGACCGACCCGCAGCAACTGGGCAAGCTGCTCGACGCCGAGCATCCGCAAACCATCGCCCTGGTACTGGCGCATCTTGACCCACGGCGCGCGGCGCTGGTGCTCGACAACCTGAGCGAAGAGCACAAGGTCGTTTCCATCCAGCGGTTGGCGGAGATGCGCCAGTTTTCGCCGGAGATGGCGCAGAAGGTTGCCCACATTCTGCATCGGAGATTGGAGAGCGTCGGCGATACGGCTCGCAAGAGCTACTCGGGATTCAAAGCGGTGGCCGATCTGCTCAACCGGCTGAATGCCGAGGAGTCGAAGAAGATTCTGGAGACCATTGAAGATGGGCAGCCGGAATTAGCGCTCGGCATTCGCAATCTAATGTTCACCTTCGAAGACCTGGTGACCGTACCGCCGGCCACTATTCGGGAGATCGTCTCTGGCGTGGACAAGCGTCAACTGGCCCTGGCATTGCGCGGAGCCGACGACGAATTGCGCGCCCAGATCTTCAAGGCGATGAGCTCGCGGGCTGTGGAGATGTTGAAAGAGGATATGGAAGTCCTGGGTCCGGTTCGTTCACGCGAAGTTGCTCAGGCGCAACAGGAGATTCTCAATCTCGCGCGGCGGCTTGAGGCTGAGGGCAAGGTCATCTTGAAGCTCGAAACCGGGGACGAGATGTTGGCTTGAAAACAGATGACAGATGACGGCAAGAAGGCGACGATTGACGGGCGTGAAGCGATTGGGGCTCGCTGATCTAAAGACCGGACACCCTTGCAGGGATTGTTGAGACTTCAACAGTCATATGAACTGGAGAGATCGTGCAGCAGGCTGAATCGCAAATTGGATCGGCGATGAAAAGCGGGACCGACGAACGCATTGAGGTCTTTCAGTATCCCGACGATCCCGCTGCTCCTTTTCTGCCGGCGTGGGAGGGTTGGGGAGGGGCGGCCGAAGACGCCGCGACCTCGCACGAGGAACCTGCACACTCCCGCGCAAAAGGGGTTGTTGAGGCCGGACTGCGCTCGGAGTTCGACCAACGACTAGCCGAAGAGACGCGAAGATCTTTCGAGACGGGACGGGAAAAAGGGCGGTTGGAAGGTCGCCAGGCCGAAAGAGAAGCGCTGACGGCAGCGCATGTCTCGGAGGAGCAGCGGCGGGTGCGCCAAGGCGTGGAACTGATTGCGAAGTTCGCCGAAGAGCGGGACCGGTACCTGCATCTCGTGGAACGAGAGGTTGTCGAGCTGGCGCTGGCGATCACGGCCCGCATTTTGCGTCGCGAGGCGCAGATGGATCCGCTGTTACTGACCGGGGCGGTGAGGGTTGCGCTCGGACAGCTTTCCGGGTCGACGCAGGTGCGGGTTAAAGTGCCGCCGGCCGATCTAGAACTCTGGAAGGAAACTCTGGCCCTGTTGCCCAACCTGCGGGTGAAACCGGAGGTGCGCGCCGGGGAGGAGATGCGGCTGGGCGATTGCGTGATCGAGACCGAGTTGGGTTCGGTGGACATTGGAGTACGCGCCCAACTGGGAGAGATTGAGCGCGGCTTCTTCGACCGTGCCGGCAGGCCGAAAGGGGCAGGGGTAGCACAGACGGTGATTACGCCGGTAGTACAAATGGCCGGGCAAACGGCCATTCCGCAGTCGGAGAGTCCGAAAAATCTGAAGAACGCAGTTCAGGAGGTCCATTCGTGACGCAACTGCTTGCACGCTACTTCACTCGATTGGAACGCGGTCAGCCATGGCGCTGGCGAGGCAAGGTGCTGGAGTCGGTTGGCCAAACGATCGAATCTGCGGGCCCACTGGCGTCGGTGGGGGAGTGCTGCGAGGTGGAGGATCAGTTTGGCAATCCTCATCTTGCGGAGGTGATCGGGTTTCGCGGGTCGAACCTTCTTTCCATGCCAGTGGAGACCACCGAGGGGGTTCGTTTCGGAGACCCGGTGACGGCCCTGGGTGTGCGCCCGGAGATTGAAGTGGGCGGTGCACTGATGGGAAGGGTATTGAACGCAAGGGGTGAGCCGATCGATGAGGGCCCGGCCCCGCTGACGACACAGACCTTGCCACTGGACGGCGCGGTGCGATCCCCACTCGATCGTGTCCCTATTAAGACGCCTTTGGGAACTGGAATTCGGATACTGGATGGACTGCTCACGGTGGGCCGCGGGCAGCGCGTCGGAATCTTCGGCGGGTCTGGGGTGGGCAAGAGCACGCTGATCGGCATGATGACCCGGAACACCGAGGCCGATGTGACGGTGGTGGGTCTGGTAGGCGAGCGCGGCCGCGAGGTGGTGGAGTTTCTTCAGGATTCGTTGGGCGCAGAGGGAAGATCTCGCTCGGTGGTGGTGGTTTCGACATCTGACCAGTCGCCGCTGATGCGCATGAGGGCAGCGTTGGCAGCAACCACGGTGGCGGAGTTCTTCGCGGGCCAGGGAAAGCATGTGCTGCTGGTGCTGGATTCGCTGACGCGCTTCGCCATGGCAGCCCGCGAGATTGGGCTGGCAGCGGGAGAACCGCCTACAGCCAAAGGCTATACGCCCTCTGTGTTCACGCGTTTGGCACGCCTGGTGGAGCGCACCGGACAGTTTCGAGATGGCTCGATCACAGCTTTTTATACGGTGTTGATGGAGGGCGACGACCAGCAGGATCCGTTGGTAGATGCGGTGCGATCACTGCTCGACGGCCATGTGGTGCTTTCCCGCACGCTGGCCGCCGAAGGATGGTATCCGCCGGTCGAGCTGCTGGACTCGATCAGCCGACTGATGCCCGCCGTGGTCGAGCCTAGGCATCGCGAACAGGCTGCGCTGGTGCGCAAACTGATGGCAGTCTATGCGCGCTCAGAGGACCTGGTACGCATTGGGGCATACAAGCCGGGCTCGGATCCGGAACTGGACCGGGCGTTGCGCGCACGAGGAGCGATGCGTTCATTCATGACCCAGGATGCGCATGAGCAAGTGCAATTCGGCGACTGCGTGCGCCGCCTGGCCAGTCTGTCTGGGGAGATATAAATCGATGGCCGTCTCACGTGCAATGCGGCGCCTTCTGCGTGTCCGTGACCTTCAGGAAGAACAAAGCAAGTTGGCGCTCGAATCCGCGATGGGAGAGCTGCACCGGCTGGAAGATGCCCTCCAAGCGACGGGGAGCCAGGACCGCCGGGGCCGGCTTCTTGTCGAAGCGAGCGCCCACACGGGCGAGTTGCCGGACCGGCTGGCGGGACTGGAGGAGTCGCGCACGGCGGCGCGATTGAGGGCAGCGGTGGTTCCGAGGGTCGCGGCAGCACAATCCCAGGTGACCATGCGGCGCGAGGAATTCCTGGCAAAGCGCGTGGATCGTCGTCAGGCCGCAACACTGATCGAGGAGACAGAGGCTCGGGATAATGCAGACGCGAGCCGGCGCGGTCAGCAAGCTCTCGACGACTGGCACCGCTTTCGATTACAACCAGGAAAGATCGAGGTCGGGTCCGATAGAAGCGATCGGGAACCGAGCGCTTTTCGCAACGACGATGGCAGCGACTCGGAAACTTGAGTGAGAATCTGGCTGTAAATGAGCTTGGATTCCAAATTGATACAGGCTATCCCAATCCTGACAATGCTCTAACCTTTACACTCCTCCGTTTGGCACGCCTTCTGCACTAACCCTCTGCATGACCGTAGCCGCAGGAATCGAGATTGTACCGGGAGGCCATCTGGAATCAGGCCGCAGCCAGATTTCGGTTGAGGCGCACGGAGCCATGGGCGCGACCGGCGGGGTGCACGGCAGTCTTGTCTCGGCAAGCGAACCGGGCTCCTCAAGCACAAACTGGAAATCTGTACTGGCTTCTCTGGGCGTGAAGGCGACAGGGCAGCAAGTGCAAGGCGTTTCCGTAGAGGAGAGCGACGAGGGAGAATCGATCACGCAAACTGCCGATGGAGACCCTGCGGCTGCCCACATTGCAGCATCGGATCGCATCGGCGCAGGGAGTCCGCAAAGTAGTGCAGCAGCGGTGCCTTTCAATGTGGCTAAACAATCCGTCGCGAGCCAGCCAGCGATCAAGCCGTTCCTATCACAGCCTGCGGTTCGCGGCTCGCTTGCAGTCTCGCAAGGCCCCGCGAGCGGCGGCGGTGAAATCGCGGTCCGCTCGACGGAAAAGAGTTCCCAATCTCCGGCGAAATTAGGGGGAGTTAAACAATCGCCGCACTCCGAGAAGGTCAAGCGTCCTCTGGCAATATCCTCCGAAACGGCAACCCAGCAGATGACGCTGTCGGCCGATTCAATTTCGCAGCCGGTTGCCGTTCCCACTACGAAGGCTCCTGAGACGATTACCTCACCTCAAGGCTCAACCCAATCAGACAATTCAATACCAGAGATCCCTGTCATACGGGGCTTCGAGAGCGCTGCTTATGCCACGCAAGTACTGACTCAAATGCGAACTTGGCCAGGTGCGGTAAATAGAGACACATCCGGCTCACGCGATACTGGAAGTGGGCGAAGCGTTGAACAGGGCCAGGGCCCTCAACGAACCGTTGCGACACCACAAAGCGCAAACAGCGCTACGACTGACGGACAGGAACCTCTGTTATCAGCTTCTGTGGAGATCCAGGGCCAGCATCCTGCAACTCAAGGGGATATTGCCTCGACCTTCCCGGCGCACGAAATTCCTGTTGAAAACCACTTTCCGCATCCGGACTCCAGATCCTTTGCAAGTCCGAAAGGCAACCAAACGGGAGGGCCTGCCGATGTTCCAGTCAGTTCAATCGGAATGCAGTCCGCTTCTCCGAATGCTGCAACAGAGCAGATGGCTCCTCGGGTAGCTGAAACGGCCTCGGCACAGGCATTGACAACCGGTTCGATAGCGGCCTCTATCCAACGCACCGCACGGCCGGCGGGTCTTTCCGCTGTCGGTGGATCAGGTGGAATCGGAAACCACATTATTCATCCGCAATCGGTCCCAAGCGCCCCGGAGCCGCTGGGCACAAGTTCGGCCTCGGCAGGAAACGCAGCCGGGAATCTGATGACGAACGACTCGAACAGGAATTCAACAGAAATTCCGACGAGCCTTGAACCATCATCTGGTGGGACATTTTCCGCGCTTGATACAGGACATTCCCCGAGCACACCCACCTGGATTCATGCCGGAGGCCAGCGGGCCGAGGCTGGATTTCAAGATCCGGCTCTGGGCTGGGTTTCGGTTCGCGCGCAGACGAGCGGAGGGGGCATTCACGCTGCCCTTGTGCCCGGCTCTGCGGAGGCGGCCCAGACGCTCGGGGGCCACATTCCAGGGTTGAGCGACTACCTGGCGGAACATCACACCCCGGTGGAGACGCTCACCGTAGCCTCTCCCAGCAGCAGGTTGAGCGACGCGGGCCTCGATGGCTCACCAAACCAGGGGATGCAGCAAGGAACCGGCCACGGTGCTGAACAACATGCGGGGCAAGACACCGGACAGAACCCGACGACAGTGGGGGAATTCAGTGTCAGTTCAACCACACAAGGCATGAGGGCTGTATCGATCGCAGCACAGGCTGGGGCGACGGAAACCCCGATGCCGCACTCTGCCGGAAGCGGAAGTCACATTTCGGTGATGGCTTAAAGAGAAGGGGAAAGCAGGGAGGGAAAATGGCAGCAGCGACAGGATTTTGGAACCATTCGATGATGGCGGGGCAGATGACGGCGGGACAAACTCTCAGCGGTCAGAACGCAGCTATGGCTGCTCCCGCAAGTGCTTCACCAGCCACAGGCAGCGCAAGTACGGCCAGTGGATCAAGCGGGAGCAGCGGATCGAGCGACAGCTCATCCACTGTATCGGCCAACGACTTTCTCACTTTGCTGGTGACGGAGATGAAGAACCAGGATCCCACCGCCAACACTGACCCGAACGAATACATTAATCAGCTCGTTCAGGTAAACAGCCTCGAACAGCTGATCGATATCAATCAGAACCTGACGACGGCGTTGGGCGGTCCGAGCAGCGGCTCGTCCAATTCGCCCCAGGTTAGCGCAGGGGGAGGGTCACCCGGCGTCACCGGATTGACGGCAGCAAACGCTGGCGCGCAATTGCAGGGTGCAGCGCGCAACAACGCGATTGCTTCGACGGGAGGCTTGCCTGCGGTTTCCGGTGCGCAGACCGCGAGCGCCGCCGCCGCACATGCAGCTGGTCATTCGGTTCGGCACGCCCCTGGCAATCTCGGCATACCCGACGAAAACCCTGCTGCAACTCGTGTAGCTCACTCTCTCAATGGTCGCCCACACACGCCGTCTCTCGCGGGAAAGCTTTCCGGGGGCCAATAGGGTCCTGAGCAATAAGAATCTCTCACCAGCCGGGTTTGAAGGCCGGCGCCAACATTCGATGACACTCAGAGGAGAATCACCATGGCAAGTTTCTATATTCCGCTTTCCGGTCTTAACGCCGATTCGACCGCGCTCAACACGATCGCAAACGATCTATCGAACATGAGCACCACGGCCTTCAAGACGCAAACAACAAACTTCTCCACACTCTTTTCTCAGCAGCTCGGATCAAGCGGCTCGGGCGACGCGATCCAGTTGGGTGAGGGTGTGCAAGTCGCTTCGAACTCAACGAATTTTACACAGGGGTCGAGCGACACGACCGGCAACTCGACCGACATGGAATTGAACGGCAATGGTTTTTTTGTATTGAACAATGGAGGCAGCAATGTTCTTACGCGCGCCGGGGACTTTACGGTTGCTTCGAACGGCAACCTCACTTCTTCAGACGGTTTGAATGTGATGGGCTACCCGGCAGTCAACGGCGTGGTGAACACCAACGGTGCGTTGACGCCGATCAACATCCCCGTGGGTCAGGTCGAGGCACCTCTCGCCACGACAACTTTTGGATTGACATCCACACTCGACTCGGCGGCGGCGGTAGGCACTGTGGTCCCTGGTCAGGTGCAGGTCTACGATTCGATGGGCAAGAGCTACGAGGCCACGGTGACCTACACCAAGCAGGCCACCAACTCATGGAGCTACAACGTCAGTATGCCAGACGCGCTAACGGCGAACTCGAGTACCGCGGCGGGCGTGACCACAATCGACTACAGCTTTGGTTCGAGTGGCGGCACGCTGGCAACGGTGAATCTAGGGACCAATCTGACCATCACCGGACCGACCGCTGGCGGCAGCACGGCGACGATTGCAGCGCCGGTTGTGACGGCAGGTGAGGTGCTGGGCGCCGTGGGTACAGCCGGTAGTTACGCCGACGACCTTCAGAATGCGATCAACAACGCAGGAATTACCGGCGTCACTGTTACTACAACCGCTGGCGGCCAATTGAGTATAGTCGGTACCGGGATTACAACCTCAGGCAGTGTGGTTCAGGATCCGATTGCCTCGGCGAACGCGACCGGAACTCTGACCTTCGATGCAAGCGGCAACCTGGTCAGTCCAGCAGCAGATGTAAGCGGCATCTCCTTTGCCGGGCTCTCCGACGGATCGAATACGTTGAACATGACCTGGAATATTCTGGGCTCCAACGGTACCCCGACCATCAGCCAGGTGGATGCGACCTCCAACGGTGCTTCCGCGACCGTGCAGAACGGATACGCCAGCGGTACGTACGAAAGCTTCACAGTGGGCGCGGACGGTACAGTGACGGCCACTTACTCAAACGGCGAGAAGCAGAATGTAGGGCAACTAGCGCTGGCCAATGTAGCGAACCTCCAGGGATTGCAGGCCTTGGGCAATAGCGAATACGCTACTACCCTTGCCAGCGGTACAGCGGCAATCGGGACCTCGGGTACGGGCGGCCTAGGAACGTTGACGGATGGGGCGCTCGAGATGTCGAACGTTAATATCTCCTCGGAATTCTCCAACCTAATCATCGCGCAGCGCGCTTTTGAAGCAAGCTCCAAGGCGGTGACCACCTTCGACACCGTAACCCAGGAAACGATCAACATGATTCACTAATCAGCAAGGGACGATGGGGCGGTTTTCGGGCCGCCCCTGAATCTACAAACTGAGAGAGATGCTTTGATGGCATAGCGAGAACTGCCGGCTGATAGGATGCGAAATAGGCTTCGATCTCACATCCGGGAGTTCTCCTCATGCGTTTGTTGCTTCTCGCAGGTACATTTGTTCTGGCCTCGTCGGCCATGGGACAAGCTGTACCCGCAGCCATCTATACCGATCCGCCTGTGGACAGTGCTCATCCGGCCGCGATGAAAGTGCTGCACATCCCCAGCCACGGAGTTGTGATCAACGGTCTGGTTTATCTACCGTCCGGAGCGGGGACGCATCCGACCCTGGTGATCTGTCACGGATTGCCGGGGAACGAGAAGAATCTCGATCTGGCGCAGGCTGTCCGCCGCGCTGGTTGGAATGCGGTGACGTTCAACTATCGCGGATCGTGGGGCAGTCCGGGCGTGTTTCGGTTTGCGCAAAATCTTGAAGACGCAGACGCAGTGCTGGCTTACCTGCGCGACCCCGCAAATTCTGCTCGGCTGGGCATCGATACCAAGCGCATCGCGATCGCCGGGCACAGTATGGGTGGCTGGGTTACTGTGCACACGGCGGCACACGATCATGCGTTGATCGGAGCAATCCTGATCAGTGCTGCTGACATGGGAAATCTGGGACAGGCCCCGCGGGAAAAAGTGGTTGCTGAAATGGCCGATGACATGGAAAGCCTGTCTGGCGTGACTTCCGCGAGCATGGCCGATGAGGCCATCGTCAATGCAAAGGCTTTTGGGTTTGCGAAAGCGGTGCCTGGGTTGAGCCGGACTCCGCTGCTGGTGCTGTCCGCCGATGACGGTTTGGCACCGGGAACAGACGCGCTTGCGAAGGCGGTTGTGGCCGAGGGAAACCAGCATGTCACGGCGATTCACGCAGCTACCGATCATGGCTGGTCGGATCACCGCATTTTTCTTGAAAGCACGATTATCAACTGGCTTGCCGGCCTGAAATAGGAGGGAGCGCCTGGAGGCTATTTCGGACGCATCTCTTGTCTGGGCAGCACTTCGATGAAGAGTCCCTTGCCCTGGGCGAGCGTGGTTCCCTCCGCGTTCAAAATCTTTGCTTCTGTCCAGTGTTTACGGCCCTCGCTTCGGACCACGCGGCCTTCAAGGCGGATGGGCGCTGTTGAAGGAATTGGACGCAGGTAGTCGATCTCCATCTGGCGCGTCATGGCTCGCACGCCGTGGACGCGGACGGATTTGCTCATGGTTTCGTCGAGCAGTGTGGCAATGATACCGCCGTGGACATAGCCGACGGGGCCCTCGAAAGTATCGGGCACTGCCGCAAGGCAGACTACGGAATTGTCATCGGCGAGCAGGAACTCCAAATGCAGCCCGATCGGGTTTGCCTGGCCGCAGCCGAAGCATCTGTTTTGCGCCGCATGGGCCAGTGGCGTAAGGTTTTCGTTGCTTGCATTCATCTCTATCGATCCTAGATAGTTCCCGCGAGGACGCGTTCGTACATGTCTCGGTCTACGTTTCCACCAGTGAGCACAATCCCGATCCGCTTGCCTTGCAGTTTTTGCTTTTCTTTGAGGGCTCCGGCCAAGCCGGCTGCTCCGGCACCTTCGGCCAGATTGTGGGTGTCCTGATATAAAACGCGCATCGCTTCTGCGATAGATGCGTCGGAAACCTTGAGGATGCGGCTGACGCTGTTCCAGATGACTTCCATCGCCAGCGAGTTGGGTTTACGACAGGCCAGACCGTCGGCGATTTGCGTGAGGGAAGGCGCCTCGACGACTTGGTGCTGCGCGAAACTGAGCGCATACGAAGGAGACTGCGCGGACACAACACCGACAATCTCAGTTTTCAAACTGAGAGCGTTGCGTGCCGACGCCACGCCGCATATAGACGAGCCCAGTCCGATGGGCACGTAGACGACATCAAGTTGTGGCGCTGTCTCAAGAAACTCCAATGCGTAGGTCGCGGTGCCCATCACCAGCCGCTCGTGGAAAGAGTCGACCATGGTGAAGCCGCGCTCTTTAGCCAAGGTGCTCGCAAATTCAAGCGACTCCTGAAAGTCGTGGCCGTGCTCAACGAGCTCGACGCCCTGGGCGAGCATGGCGCGATTCTTCTCCTTGCTGTTGCCATGGGGAACCACGATAACCGCTTTCAGACCGAGCAGGCGCGTTGCCATCCCGACACCCTGGCCATGATTGCCGCGCGTGGCCGCGACCACTCCTGCCAGCTTCGGAGTTGTCTGTTTCAGCCAATCCATGTAGACAAGTGCGCCGCGCAGCTTGAATGCTCCGACGGGCGAGTGGTTCTCATGCTTGATCCAGGCCTCGACTCCGGGCTGCTGTGGAGCCGACAGCCTCTGGTTAATCAGAGGCCAAGAG
>JBAWCO010000781.1:0-2152 GCA_049590315.1 Occallatibacter sp.
TTGCGGCTGCCAACAGGGGCTGGATGTCAGAAAAATATCTTCCCCCGGCGGATCAGGCGAAGTGTTTTTTCTTGACATCCCCTTTTATAGAACCCGCCCTCGCTCAGTCCCCTATTTGTTTCCACCTAGCAGGGGCCCCTCGGCGATGTACTTGCGGCGGTCCGATTGACTGTAATAGAAGGGCGTCTGCGTATCGTGTTCAATCCTGCCAACCACGCCCAACAGTAACTTTAGGTAGTCGAGGGGCCATATCACTTCGCTTCCGAGTGCCCCGGTCTTCGCTGCGGGGTCGAGCAGAACCACCAGTTCCCCAGGTCCCCAAGGTTCGGCCTTTGTTTCGAATTTTCCATCCTTATTCTCAACGACGCTGGAGAGCACGAGAGCATGACCGGCTTTAAATGAGAATGTCTCGTAGCAGGGGATGAAGAGAGGGCCGTGATTCCTCAGGAGATCCATGACGTTGGCAGTCGTGGTGCGTTTGTTGAACTCAGGAGGTGTTAGCCGCGTATAGCCGAGCCCGCCGAGTACCCGCTCAATCTCGGCGAAGGGGAGTGCCCCCGGAGGGGCGGCCGAAAAGGCTGTCAACCAATCATTCTTGTCGAGGTGATAGTCATGAATCATCTTATGCACGTACCACCAGCAATTGGGGCCGTCCTGCCAATAATGCGGCACCTTCAGGATGAGATTTGGCATCGCGTACCCTCCTTCCAGGGTTCGAGCTGCAGCAGGATTGTAGCAGCGCAGCCCTCCCCGGTCCCCAAAGGCGAGGGACCGGGGGCACCCTCAGTGTGGACTGGAGATCTCACCGGGATCGAGGGCCACGCATTATAAAAGGGCGCCCCATTCCTGTAAGCTGCGGTTGCTGTGCTGAAGCAGACAACCAAAGCCAACAGGGAGGAACACCCAGATGAATAGTGTGCGATATGTCGGGCTCGATGTCCACCGGGACACAGTTTCGGCGGCGGTGCTGAACGAGAGCGGCCGTTTGATCCAGCAGTCCATTCTGGCCACGCGTGCCGCGGCCATTCTGGATTTTATCGGCGGGATGCGTGGCACCCTGCATGTCACTTTCGAGGAGGGAACGCATTCGGGCTGGCTCTACGATCTGCTGCAGCGGCGTGTGGCGCGGCTTGTGGTCTGCAACCCGCGCATGAACGCGCTGCTGAAGTCGGGCAACAAGAGCGATGCGATCGATGCGCGCAAACTGGCTGAGCTGCTGCGTGCCGATATGTTATCGGCTGTCTATCACGGCGAGAAGAGCGCGCTGGAAGTGCAGCATCTGGCGCGGAGCTATGCCTTGCTGACCGAAGACACGACGCGCGTGATGGCGCGCATCAAGGCTGTGCTTCGCGGCCAGGCGATTGCCTGCGCGGGCAAGAAGTTGTACGGCCGCAAGCATCGCGACGCGTATCTTGCCGAGTTAGGCTCTGGCGCTCTTCGGCGGCGCGCCGAGTTTCTCTATCAGGAGTTGGAGGCCGTGCAGCAGTTGCGCCGCCAGGCCAAGCGCGACATGATTGTGGAGTGCCGCAAGTATCCGGAAACCAAGCTGCTCTGTTCTGTTCCGTTTCTCGGTCCGGTGCGCGCGGCGGTGCTGATTGGCCGGGTGCAGACACCGCACCGGTTCCGCACCAAGCGCCAGTTCTGGGCTTACTGCGGGCTGGGGCTGGAGATGCGCGACAGCGGCGAATACCGCATGGTCGACGGACAGGTGGAACGCAGAAAGAGACCGGCGCAGATTCGCGGCCTGAACTGGAACCATAACCATGAGCTGAAAAATCTGTTCAAGGCCGCGGCCACTACGGCCAGCTTTTCCAATGGAGTGTTTCGAGAGTTTTATCTTGGGCTGCTAAAGAAAAATATGCAGCCGGAGATGGCGCGGTTGACGCTGGCGCGCAAGATTGCCGCCATCGCGCTGAAGATCTGGAAGAAGGGAGAAGCGTTCGACGCGGAACAAGTGAAGCTACAAGCAGCTTGAGCGCGTGGTTGCTGGCTGGAAGGCGGAGTTATCGCGAAGATCCAACGGCAACTGAGCGCTCGGGTTCGAGGATGAGTATCCTGGGCGGGTTTAGGCAATCAGTCTCAAGGGCCACCGTATGCCTCCTCGGACAACCCAAAAAAGCCATAGGCCACGAGTCTCAGATAGAACCATGGT
>JBAWCO010000782.1:0-2361 GCA_049590315.1 Occallatibacter sp.
CAGGAGATTCTCGCCCATCAGTCTGGCTCACCCTATGACGCGACAGGCAGCCCGAGTCAGATCGCGACTTACCTGGGCAACTACTACCACGACAAGGGCTACCTCGAAGCCGCCTTTCGCGCTACTCCGCAACCTGCCCAGGCTGCCTCGCCCGACGCCATCCGTATCCCGTTTCAGCTCTCCGTGGAGCCAGGCCCGCTGTACAAGCTCACCGCCGTTCAACTCGCCCCCGGCGTGCTCGTGAGTCAGGCGGATTTCGATCACCAGTCTCACATCCATCCCGGAGACATCGCCGACGGTCAACACGTCACCGAGAACTGGCAGTACATCTCCCGCCAATATCACAACAAGGGTTATATGAAGGCGGCGGTTCATCCCACTCCCACCTTCGATCGGGCAACGAGCACCGTCAGCTTTTCCGTCACCGTAGAACCCGGTCCGGTTTACACCATGGGCTCGCTAAGAATCGACAACGTAAGCGACCAGCTCCGCACCACAATGCTCGCCGCGTGGAAAATGCAGGCCGGCGAAATCTTCAATGAAAGCGCAGTGCTGAGCTACTATGCCATCGGCGCCGCCAACCCGGGTCTGCAGCGCACCTTCGCTGCCGCCAACTGCAAATACAACCTGGCTTTGAACGACAACACCCACACAGTTGACGTTGTACTACGGCTCGAAAAGAGGCAGTGAGCCAGGTACCCCACGGCTCGCGTTTGAGATCTGGCAACGCGCGTCCAAATCCCAACCATTCTCAACCACATCCACACAGTCAACGCAAACACAGAAGAACTACGTGTTTTTGAAGCCTTACGCCCATCTCTCGCTCCATTTCAGCTCTTCCGCAGAAACACGGTTCAATTCTCAGCAACCCTTTCGCTTATTTCGGCACCTTTCCAGGTACCGAAACGCAAATGCAGCAGGCCCACAAGGTTAAGTCCTCAAGGTTCTCGAACCACAGGGGCGAACATTAAGCGCCCAAACGCAACCCTCCAGGCGATGGTTTGCGGCCTTCCGCCCACCCCTGCAGACCAACATTTCCTCGATCCGCTATCCTCAATTCCATGTTCCATTCGCCCATCTTCGAAAGCATGTTTCACCTGCCGCTTCCCATCCTGGAGAAGCTGGCCCGTCCCGTCATCGTCTACCTGGTTCTCGTCGTGTTGCTGCGCATCTTCGGCAAACGCGAACTGGCCCAGCTCAATCCCTTTGACCTCGTCGTCCTGCTCTCGCTCTCCAACACCGTGCAGAACGCCATCATCGGTGACGACAACTCCATCACCGGCGGCGTCATCGGCGCGTTTGGTCTGTTGGCCATCAACTGGCTGGTGGTCCGCGTGCTCTTCCGCTCGACGAAACTTACCCATGCCATCGAGGGCAAATCCACCGTCCTCCTCGTCAACGGACAGGTGGACCCCAAAGCCCTTGAGCGCGAATCCCTCACCCGCGAGGAGCTGCTCTCCGTTGTCCACAAGCAAGGCTTTGAAGACTTCTCGCAGGTGCGCAAATGCCAGTTGGAACCCAACGGTACATTCTATGTCGAGGCCTTCGATCCCTCCATCGCTGACAAGCGCCACGACGCGTTAATTGCCCGCATCGATGCGCTCTCCCGCGAAGTCGCCACTCTCCGCGCCCAGCCCGCAAGCGACTAGGTTCCTGACCGTTTGAATCTGTATCAGCCCCGTGCCCCCATCCATTCGCTTTTTCTTAGCGAATGGGTGGGAGAGCACAAACTTCAAGTAACGGAATCATGCGGTCAGAGATCTTGGCAGTTCTTCTGAATTCAATCGAAAGCAGCAATGGCGGCGAAGCCGCGCCCGTGCGGCAAGCACTATTCCCACTCGATGGTGCCCGGCGGCTTTGAGGTAATGTCGTACACCACGCGGTTGATCCCGCGCACCTCATTCACAATCCTGCTCGAAATGCGCTTCAGCACCTCGTAGGGCAGCGGCGTCCAGTCCGCTGTCATGCCGTCTTCACTGTGCACCGCACGCACCGCCGCGGTGTACGCATAGGTCCGCTGGTCGCCCATCACGCCCACGCTCATCACCGGCAGCAGTACAGCAAAGCTCTGCCAAATTTTGGAGTAGAGCCCAGCGGCCTTGATCTCCGCAACGACAATCTCATCCGTCTCCTGCAGCAGTGCCACACGTTCTCGTGTCACCTCACCCAGGATGCGAACCGCCAAGCCCGGTCCCGGAAACGGCTGCCTTCCCAGCACGTCCTCAGGCATATCGAGATCGCGCCCAATCCGCCGCACTTCATCTTTGAAGAGATCGCGCAGCGGCTCAATCAACTTCAACTTCATCCCCAGAGGTAGCCCACCCACGTTGTGGTGGCTCTAGATTGTCTGGCTCGGCCCCT
>JBAWCO010000783.1:0-1819 GCA_049590315.1 Occallatibacter sp.
CGCTTACCTTGTTCACCCCCCCAGTACGAACGATTTCTGTGCTCCGCGGCGTGCCCTGAAAAGCCTTCCATGCCGGATCCAGATTGCGTAGCGTCGCCGTCGACGACGTTCCCGTGTGAGTTGTTTAACAACTCATTGCTAGTTTTTTTGCAAAGCCGAATTTGTCTGGAAGCCGCGCGGGGACTGGATTTTGGAGTGGTGGAACCAGATCGGCTAAAGTCCAGATTTTTGGGTGTGGCAAATGACTGGAAACCGCTGCTGGCAAGCGATCCCAACAAAATTGAGCGTGGCGCAGTTCGAGCAATTCGTCTTGCCCCATCTGAAGCGCGGCCGCCGTGGTCCGCCACCTACGCTTTCGCTGCACAAGATATTCAACTACATCCTGCTCGCGCTGTACACCGGTTGCCAGTGGAAGATGCTACCCATTGAAAGGAATGCAGAAGGTCTGCCTGAGATCCATCACACGCGTATTTACCGGGCGATGCAGCGCTGGCAGGCCGAGGGCTTTATCGACCAGATCTTTGCCGGCTCGGTGCGCAGGCTTCATCATGACCAGCTCCTCGACATGGGTGTCATTCACGGGGATGGCACCACCACGGCGGCGAAGAAAGGCGGTGATAATCTGGGTTACAGTGGCCACAAGCATCTCAAAGGCGACAAGGTGGTTGCTTTCTGCGATCGCAATGGCAACGTGATCGCGCCGTTCGTGTCTGCTCCGGGTAACCGCAACGAATCGCCGCTGCTGCGTGACGCATTGCCCAGGCTCACCCGGATGGCCAGCGCCATTGGACTGAACCTGCAGGGCTCAACGATGAGCCTGGACGGTGTCTACGACTGTCGCGAGAACCGCAAGGCGATCTTCAACCGCGGCATGGTACCCAACATTCCTGAGAATCAGCGTAACCGCAAGCAGACCAAACGCGGCCGCAAGCGCCATTTCGACGAGACCATCTTCGAGGAACGCTTCTGTACGATCGAGCGTGTGTTCGCCTGGGAGGATAAATTCCGACGTCTGCTGCTTCGCTTCGAGCGTTTGAGCACGATCCACTACGCGCTCAAGACCCTTGCCTATACCATGATCAACCTGCGGCACTACTGCTGATCGCGGTGTGGACTGCAGGATGCGTTACGCTGGTGTCCTCCAGCGTGCCTTTGCGTTGCCATTCATTTCGCCACATAAACAGTTCATCACCACACGTCATAAAATTTCATCCGTTTCTTCATAACAAATTTGTCTCCAGTGTGCTCCACATATATTCGTTATCCTATCTAAAAATTAAAATCTCAGAAACTCGCAACCAGTTGTAATTTATTATAGGGTTCTTCGCACCTGCGACCGCCGTCCCGACCAATCTCCGCCGTTGGATCAATGACTTTGCCCATCGGCGCGACGTGTTGCGGAGCGGTCGTACGTCGCTTACTTCAGGCGCCAACCATCCCGGGAGGGCAACCATGAATGAGTACAATCCCGAGCGGGCACCGGAGCCGGAGGCATGGCTCGAACTCGACGAACAGGAGCGCATTCTTCTTGTCGAAAACTATCATCGTCCTGCACGGATCAAGCTTCCCAACCGCAAGGCGCACGCTGTGTTTCACGTGATCGTGGAAAACCAGATCGCCATGAACCTTGAACCGGTCGTCCGGGCGATGGCGCGCCTGATGAAGGAGGGCCTCACGCGGCACGATGCCGTGCACGCGATTGGTTCAGTGGTCGCAGAGCACCGTTCGACCTGCCGCTTTCGAAGCCGGACGACGATACCGCGACAAGCCAGGCGCGCTTTAACGCGGCCGTGGAAAGACTGGTCGCATCGGGCTGGCG
>JBAWCO010000784.1:0-10415 GCA_049590315.1 Occallatibacter sp.
CCAGCTCTGCAAGTCGCTAGCTTGGCAATCTTTGTATTTTCTATTTCATATACCATTCTTCCGCTTAATTCGAGATGCGGACCGAACTTCGCCATCACGAATGGAAGCCGCAAACCCTCTCACCCCTCAATCGCCATAGCCATCTCCGCCCTTACCTTCTCCGGCAATTCGGGCATCGCTCCCGCCTGCGACGCTACCCATCCACCCCACCGATTTCCCGCCTCATTCAGCGTCGCCAAGTCCGCCCCGCGCAACAGGTAGTGGGTCAGCGCAGCGGTAAACGCATCCCCCGCGCCAATCGTATCTGCCACCTTCACTGCAATCCCAGGATGCTCATGCCACTCCGCACGCGTCACCAGCAAACTCCCCTGCCCGCCGCGCGTCACCGCCACCATCCCCAGCGTAGGAAACTCCTCCAGCAGCCGCTCCGCGCATTCCCGCAGCCCATCCAATCCCATCGCAAAATCTGGTTCCAACTGTCCCGGTACCAACCCCATCAATCGCATCACCAGCGGAACCTCGACGTCGTTCATCTTCATCACCGTCGCCAGTGCCATCGACTCTTGGATCACCTCTCCGGAATAGAACGGAGCCCGCAGATTCACATCGAACACTCGCACGCTTTCCTTCTTCGCCAACCCCACCAAATTCTGAATCGTCTGCCGCGACTCCGCGCGCCTCTGCGCCAACGACCCAAAGCAAATCGCGTCCGCTCGCTCCGCCAACTGCACCCATTCATCGGTAAGCTCAAGAAAATCCCATGCCGCAGGCTGGTGAATCGTATAGCTCGGCTGCCCGTCCTTAAGCTCTACCGTCACGCGCCCGGTCTCGTGCTGCGGGTCTACCTGCACAAACCCCGCGTCGGCTGGCAGCGGATCGAGCCGGTCCATCGACTTCCGCCCCAGTTCATCCCGTCCAATACGACTCAAAATCGCAGCATGATTCCCAAGCCGCGCCGCCATCACCGCAAAATTCGCCGGCGCCCCGCCCAGCCGAGGTCCCTCCGGCAACACATCCCACAGCAACTCGCCCAACCCCAAAATCAAATGCGGTTCCCTCACGCTCTTACCTCTGCTTTTGTTTCTTCTCTCAACCAGACTTAGATGTCTCGTTCCAGAGACCTGAAGCCCCGTGAAGTCTGGGTGCCCCGGGTCCGGGGTGAAGGTCCCGATTTTGGGACCTGCGAAACCACAATACTCAATCATCCATCCCGCTCCGGACAACCCGCAACCGAAGGTAAATCGCCTTGTTGCAGTCTCGCCGCAGCAAGAATGGCTGAGCACGACGCTGTGCGGCGCATATCACATTGTCTCCGCAAAGTCCGGCATTACAATCGCCGAGTGGCCTGAAACCCCAACCTGGAAGCCCCTAACGGCCGTCGCATGCATCGCCCTGATCTCTGCGACAGCACTCATCTGGCAAAATCACAAGACTAAAGCTACTGAACTAAAGCTCGCTGCAGACGCCAAAGCATGCCGTGTGCGCGCCGAACAGGGAGACGCAAAAGCTGAGTCGGACATGGGGCGCATGTATTCCCAAGGTCAAGGTGTGTCGCAGGACTACGACGAGGCTCTGCGCTGGCGCCGCAAAGCTGCCGACCAAGGCAACGTGGATGGTGAAGACGGCCTCGGGTACATGTATTTGTATGGCCTGGGAGTACCACGGGACTACACGGAAGCCCTCCGCTGGTATCACAAAGCCGCCGATCAGGGTGATGCGAAGGCTCAATCCGCGATTGGCTCGATGTACTACTACGGGCGAGGGATTCCGCAGGACCCAGCCGAGGCAGCGAACTGGTACCGCAAAGCGGCCGACCAAGGTCTAGCGAAAGCCGAATATGACCTCGGCTACATCTATGAATACGGTCGAGGCGTACCGCAGGACCGCGTCCAAGCCGTTCGCTGGTACCAAAAAGCCGCCGACCAAGGCGACGAATATGCTCAGCAAGTCCTGCACATCAAGTGGAAAGGCATGAGCAAATTCGGCAAGGTCACCATCTCAATCGTGTTCCTGGGGAACGCATTGATCTTGATAGGCTCCGTAAAGGACTGGAGGAGCTCTCGCGGTCCACAGCAACGAACATTCTTTGTGGCCGCACTTTTTGGCTTCTCCTACCTGGCATTGGATCTGCTTGGGTTCCGTTACATCGGCATCCTCACACCAGTGTTAAGCGTTGGTGCCTTCTCTTTGGTCAAGAGCCTTCTGTCCGGGACATTCCTCGCCCTCCTTCTCTCTGTCGTGCTTCCAAACAGCCTCTGGCCAAAAGTTGCCAAGGTGCTTCTGGGAATATCTTGCGTACTGTTCATCGGACACAATGGCCTTGCGATCACGGTTTACGAGCAAAGGCACGCCTTCCCGACCCTTCGTTCTTTCTGGTTGATAAATGGAATGTTGCTAGGAATGTCGGCTGGGATATCCACCGTTCTCTGGCTGAAAGGCAAGAGCCGTAGAGAAGACCCGATCGAAGCAGCAGACCTACAGCCTCCAATTCCACCGATGGCATAAGATCCAGTCCTGGCCTTCACCCCACCCATCGCCAAATCGAGCAATCCTCCCAATTCGACGACGCATACTCCCCCTCCGGCTGGTTCGCCATAATCCTATAATCCGCAATCGCATCTGCCCGCGACCGCGCCACCTGTCCCAAGAATTGTCTTTCGAGTCTGACCTGCCGCTCAAATCCGGCCTCGGCCTCCAGCACCCACTCCTGCTCGTTGTTCACATACATCAGGTCCAGCGCAGCGCCACGCTCTTTGAAGTTTCTACGCCAGACCTTCAGCATCCGCTTCATCACCGCCGCGCCAAACGGATTGAACAGGAACGCTAAGCACGGCCCATCCGGCCACTCAAACTCCACCGCATCTCCACAAACTATCTTCATCGGTCCGCGTGCCCGTCCCGCCTTGCGCCACACCGTGAGGTTCTTCTTCGCAACTCGCGCCAGCCCAGGGTGCAATTCCACTCCCACCACCGACTTGAACGGCAACTCCGCCGCCAGCAACACAGCCCGTCCCATTCCCGAGCCCACATCCACAAACGTGAAATCCTTCAGCGACGCCCCCGGCCGTGTCCGTCCCCACCTCCGCATCAGCGACCGAAATACTGAAGGCGCAACTCCGAAGTAAGCCGTCGCATGCCGGTCATTTATGTGCCCACTCTTCAGGTGCCGTCCCGCAATCAACCCACTCGTCCGCACCCCAAATTCCACATCGAACGGATGCCGGGTAAACCCGTCCCCCACCTTCATCCCCGGCAACTTGCGAGTCTTCGTCGCACCGCCGTCAACCTGTCCCCTGGTAGTCTTCACGGCTTGAACCTTAGCACACGCCGTCGCCCATCAGTCTCACCTCACTCGAGTGCTTTAAAAATCCATGACGGCCCCTTACAAACGAGCCGCAGTTAAGCGTATATTGGTCTCAATTGGGCGGGTGCTTTCCATGCACCGCACCAATCGTCCGGATGGCTAGCGAGCGTTTCCATTCTGCCCTGCGTCAAGCTGGACATAGACATCTCAGGTGAAGCCATCTAGACTGCTCCGCCTTTGCAGCCCGAGTTTAGACCTGATCGAGAGACTGCGTCTGCGCACGATCCGACTGAGAAAGTATTTTCGAGGCTGTACGGCGGCGAAAGACCAACCGAAAAACGCACGATGGAAGCATCACCCAGGCGACACGAGGCGCCAGGGGTGGTTGCAGGTTTGCGCCTATACCAGGTTGTCATCGTGCACACTGGTCTGTTCACCTATTACAATTCGGCCCCTGCTCGCGAAGTGTCCCTGAGCCTTCGCGCCAGCTAGCTCTCTCCCTGCTAACGGCCCCTGTAAACACGGGGGCGCAAAACTCAATTGCAACCATGTCTCCCGCAGCCAGGGAGCGTCACCGGTGTGCGAGCGGATTCTTTCGGAAAGGCTCCGTCTTATCCCGCCGGCTGGAGACAAGCTGCGACCATCTTCCAACGATGACCAAATCCGAATCCCCAAAGAAGGAGTTGCACATGTCGAATTCCAAGAAGATTCCCCTCAAGGGCACTGAACTCGCATCACTTCCGGGTGCGCGCGCCATCGGCCCCACAGACCCGCATCAGATCATGGAAATCTCCGTTGTGCTCAAGCATCGCCAGTCCCTTCCGCAGCTACAGGATGAGGGCAAACTCCTCTCGCACGCCGAGTTCGCAACCAAATACGGTGCCGACCCCGCCCAGGTTGGCAAAATCGTTCAGTTCGCACGTGACCACAATTTGCAAATGCTCGAACGCGGCGACGAAGTTCTGCGTCGCACTCTCACCCTTGCCGGGACCGCCGCCAACATGGAGAAGGCCTTCGCCGTCGATCTCACCGAGTTCGAGTTCGAGAATGGAAGCTATCGCGGGTACACCGGCTCGATTCAAATGCTGGAGGAACACGCTGGCTTCGTCTCCGGCATCTTCGGTCTCGACAATCGTCCCGTTGCCCATCCGCACATCCGCTATCGCGACGCCAATCGTCCCTTTGGCGCCCGCGCTTCCACTATCTCCTACACGCCTCCGCAGGTTGCCAAACTCTACGGCTTCCCGCAGGATGCCAATGGAAGCGGCCAGACCATTGGACTCATCGAGTTTGGCGGTGGCTATCGTCCCGCCGACGTCCGCGACTACTTCCGCGGCATCGGCATTCAACCCCCCGCCGTCAAATGCATCTCCGTCAATCACGCTGAAAATCGCCCTAGCACCCCGCACAGCGCCGACTCCATTGTCATGCTCGATATTGGAATGGCGGGCGCCGTAGCTCCCGGCGCAGGCATCGCTGTCTACTTCGCCCCCAACACCGCGCGTGGATTCCAGGATGCTCTCAGCATCGCTATCCACGACCAACTCAACAAGCCCCGCGCTCTCTCCATCGGATGGGGCAATGCGGAGGTCAACTGGTCACATCAGTCCATGGAGAACTTCGACCAGTTAGCGCAGGAGGCGGGCCTGCTCGGTATCACTGTCTGCGTCGCGGCCGGCCACACCGGCTCCGTTGATGGACTCAATGAAGTCGCTAATCAGGTTGATTTCCCGGCATCGTGTCCGCATGTGTTGGCCGCAGGCGGCACGCGGCTCATGGCAACGGACGGCGCCATCGAAAGCGAGACCGTTTGGAATCACGGGGCCCGCGGCGGTGCCACCGGTGGCGGATTCAGCAAGATCTTCGCGCGTCCGGCATGGCAGGCTGCCGTCGTGTCTCAAACCGGCCGCGGCGTTCCCGACGTAGCAGGCAATGCCGATCCCGAAACCGGCATTGAGATCCTGGTCGACGGCCAGCGCGAGGTGATTGGTGGAACTGCCGCAGCCGCGCCGCTCTGGGCTGGCCTCGTCCTCCTGCTCAATCAGAAGCTCAACCGTCGCCTGGGCTTCATCAACCCGGCTCTCTACAACATCGATCAATCCAGCGGATTCCACGATATCAACCTTGGCAACAATGGCTTCTATTCCGCCTCGTACGGGTGGGACCCGCTCACCGGCCAGGGCACTCCGATGGGCGCTCAGCTTCTGCAGGCGTTACAAGGCGCTGCCTCGCAGGCGCGGGGGCAAGCGCAGAAATCGGAACCCGTCCACGCCGGAACTACACACTGAGGCGATTTCTCGCATCACACCGGTCAGCATTGAAACTTCCACGGGATGGATGTCTCGTCAGAGCATCCGTCCCGCTTTTTATTCACTGGAAATTGAAGCAGCCAGCGGTGCAAGGCCAAGCCTCTTTGCATCCCTCGGGCAGATTGTTTTTCATTTATCTCTGCCCCTTCGATCCAAAATAAAGCCCTGCTTTCAATCCTCCCATAACCAAAGAATTGTCAATCTAGTAAGCCCCTCTAGTTAGCCGGCCTATCTGCCCCGTGACACGCCGCCCCGAATCGCGATACCCTGTTGGCTATACGTGCCCATCGAGGCTCAAGGAGCTCTCCAACCCCCATGCCCATCCAAACCACTTCCAAAATCTGGCATAACGGCCATCTCATCCCCTGGGAAAGCGCCACCATCCACGTCATGAGCCACGTCATCCACTACGGCTCCAGCGTTTTTGAAGGAATTCGCTGCTACGGGCAGCCTCACGGCTCAGCCGTATTCCGCCTTCCCGAGCACATGCAGCGCCTCCTCGACTCGGCCAAGATCTATCGCATGACCATCCCCTTCACGCTTGAGGAGCTCTGCGCCGGCGTAGTCGATATCATCGAGGCCAACAACGTCACCCCCTGCTACATCCGCCCCATTGTGCTGCGCGGCTATGGCGAAATCGGCGTCAGCCCCAAGGGCTCGCCCATTGAGGTCTACATCGCCAACTTCCCCTGGGGCAAATACATCCCTGGCAACGACGGCGCGGACGTCTGCATCTCCAGTTGGAATCGCCTCGCCCCCAACACCATGCCCGCCCTCGCCAAGGCCGGCGCGAACTACATGAACTCCCAACTCATCCATATGGAAGCCGAGATCAATGGCTACCAGGAGGGCATTGGCCTCGACGTCAACGGCCTGGTCAGCGAGGGCTCCGGCGAAAACATCTTCATCGTTCGCAACGGTGTCCTTTACACCCCGCCCCTCGCCAACTCCGCGCTCTCCGGCATCACTCGCGACAGCGTGCTCACCATCGCCCGGCATCTCGGCTTCACCGTCATTGAGCAGGCCCTGCCGCGCGAGCTTCTCTACATCGCCGACGAAGTCTTCTTCACCGGCACCGCGGCCGAAGTCTCGCCCATCCGCTCCATCGATCGCATTGTCATCGGCGACGGCAAGCCCGGCGAAATCACCAAGAAGATAGCAGACGAGTTCTTCGGCATCGCCAACGGCCTCAAGCCCGACCGCTTCGGCTGGCTAACACCGGTCAAAGTCACCGCCGCGGAGCCCGTAGCTGTCTAACTGAACTTACCTGAGCAAGAAAAGCAGCCATGCCCTCGTAATGAGCATGGCTGCTTGTTTTAGCGGCTCAACATCTTCCCTAACCCGCGAGCGATGAAACTGTGCCCCATCCACTCCGCGCTCTTTGCGGAATGGGTGGGATAGCCCCATCTATCTAAGGCTTCTTACTGTCTCTTATAGCTCTTCTATCTTCTCTACTGTCTATATCCGTCATCCTCAACGCAGTCGAAAGCCTGCCCGCCGTGCGCGGACCTGCTTGTCTATAGCCTTGTATTCATATCTGTCATCCGGAGCAACGTCGAAGGACCTGCTTCTTACAGTTCTTTACAAATATCTATAGACTCCACTCTCAATATCCCGCCCAGCTTGCAGCACATTCTCCGGCCGCCCCAGATCGCGCCAATAGAACTCATCCGCACGAAAGCCCACAATCTGCTCTCCCCGCGTTGCAAGATGCAAATAAGCGTCGATGATCGAAAACGCGCCGATTTCGTCCATCTTTTCCAACACTCGCGGAGAAAGAACATGAATCCCGGTAAACGCCAGCGTGGTCGTCTCGTCGACACCCCGCACAATTTGTGCCGGGCCATCGTGCCCCGCTCGCCGCCCGCACAGCAGCCCCTCCTCATCAAACAGCAGATACCGTGAAGTCTCCCTGTCTTGCACCGCCAACGTAGCCAGCGCGTTATGTTCCAGATGAAACCGCAGCATCCGCCCCAGGTCGATCGTGCTCATCACATCCACGTTATGCAAAATGAACGGCTCTTGCGAGTCTCCAAAAAACCAGCCAGCCTTTTTCAGCCCGCCGCCGGTATCCAGCAGCGTCTCCTCGCAAGAGACTTCAATCCGCATGCCAAAGTTCCCGTTGGCTACCAGATAACTTTCAATCATCTCCGCATAGTGATGCGCATTCACTATCACTTCGTTCACGCCAAACATGCGCAATCGCTCCAGAGTCATCTGCAATAATGTGCGCCCGCCAACTTCCACCAGCGCCTTCGGCCGGTCATCGGTCAAGGGCTGCAGCCGCGTCCCCAGCCCAGCCGCCAGAATCATCGCCTTCATCGCCCCATCTTTTCCAGTTCCATGTGCCGCACCACCACGTCCACGCCGCCGTTGCTTCGCAGATGATTCGCCAACCGCTCAGCGAGATAAACCGAGCGATGCTGCCCTCCCGTGCATCCGAACGATACCATCAGGCTCTTGAATCCGCGCCGCTGGTACTCGCTCACGCTCCCATCCACCAGCGACAGCACGCTGGCCAGAAACTGGTGAACGCTGTTCTGCTGATTCAGGTAGTCAATCACCGGCGCATCCTTGCCGGTTAGTTGCCGGAACTGTTCTTCGCGTCCTGGATTGGGCAACGAGCGCCCATCGAACACGAACCCGCCGCCGTTTCCCGACTCATCCGTGGGCGCTTCACGATGAAAACTGAAACTGAAGATCCGCACCGTCAAGGGCTCGGCAGAAGACGCCAACCCCTGCAGTTTCTCTGAGGCCAACATGCTATGGAAGGCCTCCAGCAGAGCGGGCAGTGCGATCGGCAACTTAACTTGGTGAGCCAGCCAGCGCAAATTCTTCAATGCATACGGCACGCTCTGCAGAAAGTGAGCCTTCCGCTCATAGAACCCTCTGAAGCCGTAAGCTCCCAACGCCTGCATGATGCGCACATACACAAATGCGTAATAGTGCTCCATGAACGCCTCGCGATCGATCTTGGTGTAACTCGCCAGGCATTCGAGATAGTAGTCGAGTAACTCCTGCCGTAACTCCGGCGGTAAATCGGCCTTGCCATCGTAGAGCAGAGAAGCAATGTCGTATTGAAGCGCCCCCTTGCGTCCGCCCTGGTAGTCCAGAAAGAACGGCTCCCCGTCGCGCAGCATCACATTGCGCGATTGAAAATCCCGATACAAAAAGTAATCATGGCTCGCGCTCAGCAGAAACTTCGTCAGCCGCCCAAAGTCCTGTTCCAGCGCCTGCTCGTTGAACGGAACGCCCGCCAGTCGCAGAAAGTAATACTTGAAATAGTTCAGATCCCACGAAATCGACTGCCGATCGAAACTCGCCCTCGGATAGCAGACCTTGTAATTCAGGTCGCGCCCTGCCACCACCTGGAAGCGCGGCAGCGCGGCCACCACTTTACGATAGGCATCAATCGCTGGCGCAGCAATCACCCCGCCCGTACGATTCTGGCTCACGAAATCAAATAGCGTCGTATCGCCCAGGTCTTCTTCAAGGTAAGCGTCCTCGCTCAAAGCCTCGGCATAAATCTCCGGAACCGGCAACCCATGTCGCCGAAAATGCCGTGAAAACTCAAGAAACGCGACATTCTCCTCGCGAACCGGATACATCACGCCGATAGCGCTGAGACCTCCGCCCTTCACCCTCACAATGGCGCGCCCAGACCCGCCAAGCTGCCCCTGAAGCGGCTGCAACTTTTCGGCCGGTAACTTGTAATGCTCTTCGAAAAGCCTTTTCAGAACGTCCATGCATCTCTTTCTTGAATCTGCACAAGCTGCTTCACAAAGATATCTACCCACGCCGAGTCCATGCAAGGCGCGGACCGTCGCTGTTCATCCTCCACTGCTGGATGCCCCTCTCCTTTGAGGCATGGATGTCTAACATCTCTTCACAGAGCTGCAGCAACCGGTGAGTACAACTTTAGATATTCCTTGACCAATTTATGTCACAGCGCAAAAGGCGCCTCTCCTGTTAATGTGGCTCGGACACACGACGTCACATGGAGAAGGAAATGAAGAGGACATTTGTCGCTGTATTTGGGGTCTTCCTTGTTTACGGTTTGGCGGGTTGCAGTGTCGCTGCGCCGAATGCCGGCCACGAAGCGGTGTGGATGGAGAAGCCGCTCTTTTTCGGTCATGGCGGAGTCG
The DNA here is from genome assembly GCA_049590315.1 of Occallatibacter sp. Taxonomy (GTDB): domain Bacteria; phylum Acidobacteriota; class Terriglobia; order Terriglobales; family Acidobacteriaceae; genus Telmatobacter. Next base: position 9,759 of record JBAWCO010000784.1, read on the forward strand.
ATCAGACGCCGGTCATGGCGGGACGCGAGTACGGTGCCATCACCAGCGAAGCCATCGACATTGACATGCTTCCCCAGCGCATCGATATGGAATTCGATGACATGATGACCAAATCGGGCGTGCCGGTGAGCTTCCACGTCGTTGCGCAGTTCAAGGTTGTTGATCCCGTGAAGCTCGTGAGCGGTTTCGGCGCAGACCGCGACGAGAAGGGAAACTGGGGGTTCTGGGATCGTAACCTGGATCAGCCTCTGCGGACCGCGGTTCGTGATTCCGTGAAACAACGGGACATGCAGGAGATGGCAATTTCGCAGACAGCGGCCGACGCCGTTGGAAACGAGGTCTCCACCGCTGCCCAACTCATTGTCCAAAAGCTCGGAGTGCCCATCGTTTTCACGGCGATCAACGTGGGACGCGTAAATCCGCCGGATGCCATCAAGGACCAGCGGATTGCCACTGCAACGCAGGAACAGAGGGCCATTACCGAGCAGCAGACCAAGCTTGCGGAAGATCAGCGCAAGGCTGCGGAGCAAAGCCGTGCGGCCGCCGACAACGCCTATCGCGAAGCCATGCAATTGTCTCCCGATCAATTCCTCCAACTTGAGCGGATCAAGATGTAGCGGGACGTCTGCGGGCATCAGGGTTCCAACTGCACGTTCT
>JBAWCO010000785.1:0-13247 GCA_049590315.1 Occallatibacter sp.
CACGCTTTGACTCTGCTCTGATACCAGCGCCCGCCACTTCGCCCATAGTTCTGACTTAAGCTGCTTCATGCCACAACATTGAAGCCTGGAACAGATTTAAACAAGATGGGCTTTACGTAGCGCTCACGAAATATTCAGAGCTTTCCGCATAGAACCCTGGTTCAATGCGAGAGATCCGAATCTTTTTCAGTGCACGATCTACATCGGTATTTTCAATGCGGTTCAAACCTCCACAGTCCATGCAATCTTGGTAGAAGGCCAAGATACTCTCGGCGTCCCCACGCATACTGCGGCTCTCAAAGATGAGTCTTTCAGGGTTTTTGGTGCTGCCCGCCGCTTCGCGCAGTTGGCTGCCTTCGGGAACCCGAAGCCACGTAGGTTTGGGGATTTCGGGATGTTTGTGGTAGCTGAAGGCCATCTCTCCGTCTGAGAGATAGCAGCCGAATTCACTTACCCACAATGGCTTGGCGCCACCGTGTATTTCGATGTCCATGTAGTTGATGGGTCCAACTTTTGACTGTTACGGCCAGACTGGCGAGTGGACCACATCGCAATCATCATCGCACAATCGGGTGACTTCTTGGTAATTCCGGTGCTGTCCTAATAGTGCGTTGCCGTTTTCCACAGGCAGAGGTTTCGGGGGTGAGCGATGATCGCCCCTAAACTGGTACCCCGCAAAAGGCCCTTTCCGCCCAGCCATCCGAAACCGTATAGTGAGCGGAAGCGGAAAAACAAAATGACAATTGCTGCCGGATTTTGTTGCTCAGACGGTGTTGTGCTTTGTGCGGACACGCAATACACGATACCGGAAACCATGAAATACCCGGATTCCAAGCTCCGGATGGCTCCAGAACTCCAATGCCTTCCATTCTTCGCTTTTTGCGGCGATATGGACTATCAAAAACAATGCATAGCCAGCTTCACTTCGGTGCTTTCTAGCGCAGAAGAGGATGGGACTCTTCTGCGCTCTGCTCTCGAAAAATCGGCGTTGGAGATGCACATAGCCTACTATGACGCATATTCCGACCCGTCAGAAAAACTCAGCGCGGCAATGTTTGTATCTGTTTTGATTGGCGGGAAAAGAAAACTCTATAAGGTGTACGGTCCCAAAGTCTACGAAGTTGACCAGTTTGAATCTATGGGGTCAGGAAGTTACCTAGCCCGCGCACTAGCCGATTCATTTTGGGAGCCAAACAACACGATGTACCGCACAGCGCTTGCCGCTGTGTATATCCTCAGCGATGTAAAGAAGTATGTAGACGGGTGCGGCGGAGAGTCTCAAATGGTCTGCCTTGGGCATGACGGATCATGGCAATTCTTTTCGCCAGATAACTTTGAGCGAACACGACCTATCGCGAACATCGAAAGCCATTACCAGACATGGAAGCGGAAATTAGGTTCGCTCCTATTAGATTCTCAGAACCTACGAGAATCTCAGGAATTCTTTGAAACTAAGGCAACTGGCATCCGCGACGAATTAGCCGAACAGCGCCGCATGAATCTCGTTCTCTTGCGCGTAGCTGATAAACGCGGCAACGGCTAATCTTTCTTCGCTTCCTTTACCTTTGCCCATCTTGCCGCAATAGCTTTTTCTGCGATTTCTTTCCGGCGCTCAGGGCTGAGGGCTTCGGCCCTCGCCTTGCCGCCTTTCTTTCCACCTAGACGGCCTAACGCAACTGCTGCTTCGCGGGAAGTTAAGGTGCAAATCAACCCTTCCCGCGAACTCGCTTTAGCATCGGCTCCACAATATACCGTGCCGCCTCTGCTGGCGTCATCAATATGCGCTTACCATTTTCAGCGCAAACACCTACCCTCCAATCGCTGCCACCCACGGCAAAACGAAGATTGAATGGGGTTTCCTCTAAGGGATCGCAAAGGATGTACTTTTCGCCAATGCCGTGAAAGATACGCATATAGGCCGTTTCCAGCCATCCATCGACATTAGACGACACTTGCAATTGAAGACGATCCTGAACGTCTGGATCGCTATCATCATGGACCGACAGTGATGTATGCAAATTGGGCTTTTCTGCCAGTTTCCGGCCCAGTTCTCTGATTTCGGTTTCAAGTGAGCGAATGTATTCTGGCATCTCTGCCCGGATTGTTTTGTCCGCTGCACGTACCTTTGCAGCATGTGCGGTCGTTCGCGCTTCGGTCAATTGTTCATCATTAGAAAGATCGTCTATCCAGTCTGACATTAGACACCTCATGTTATGATTTGCTTGAGGTGTTGCGCCAGACCAGTGCGCCTAAGATAGCATCTCAAAGAACTGGAGAGGCCACCCCTGGCAGGGTGGCTTTTCTATTTAGTGCCTATAATACTCCCATCTTCGTTAAAATGAATCACTCAGAGGCTACTTGATGGAAAAGTTTCTTCTCATCCCGCGAGTCGATAAGACGCTACCGCCATTGAGGGCTGGGCAGTGGATATTCCTTCTCACTTCGTTCCTAGTGACACTGGCCATTTTCATCACTTTCCTACTGACATCGTCTCATCACGGCATCGTCGCTGGGGTCTGTGCTTGCGCTGCCGGAATCACGATCACGCCGATGCTTGCATATGCCCAAAATCGTAATGGTCGCACCGTCCTGATTATCTTCGGAGTGATTGTTATGGGCGGATGCTTATGGGCGTACAGGGAGGTGGAAAACACTAAAGACATTTCATCCGCTCTGTTGATTATCGCGGGCGTTGGCTGGCTTACATGGTGCATCGATAAGATAGGCAATTCCATCATGGAACGGCTGAACATTCTGCAAAGACGGGTCAACTCCGCTGAAGCCAAACTCGACCGCATGGGGCATGAGGAGAGACGCAAGGAAACGGAAGAAATCAAGGGCAGATAATTGTGCCTTTCTGTATGGAGTACGACTATGCAGAAGTGGGAATATGACGTGGGCTTGATTTCGCTAGACCCCGGACCACCACTTTATATCGATCCCTTGGCTGGTGGCCCAAACGAGATGCTTGCTAATGCGCTCAGTTGGTGGGGAGATTCAGGCTGGGAATTGGTCAATGTCATTCCCGTAGATGCAACGAATGTTCGCGCCATATTTAAAAGGCCGATAGCAGAGGAAACGCCAGAGCAGCGAAAAGAGCGAATCGGGAGTGAACGACTCAGAAAACGCGCCAGAGGCAGATTGTCGAGTTAAGGCAATTCCCTTGCCAAACTTTTTAGCGGCAACGCAGTCTTAGGACACTACCGTAATTCCTAGCTACAGAATCGCCTCAAACCCCTTCCGCCGAATCACGTTGAGCAGGGCGAGCGCGGGGCCCTTGGGCTGCTTGATACCGCGCTCCAACTGCGAGATGTAGCCTGTGGTGAGATTGAGATAACGGGCGAATGCGGCCTGACTCAGGTTGGCCCTCTCTCTGATCTTGCGAATCTCCTTACTGCTGATGGGCCTGGCCGTATTGAGGGTCTGGTCCCCGAGCAGGCGAACCGTGATCATCTCCTTCGTCGCTCTGTCCATCAGACCAGTGCGGTACTGGCCCTCGGCCATTTCAACGATCTCCTCAGACAGACGGCTAATTTTCTTTGTCATTCTCGATCTCCTCGAGCTCTCCGGCTTCCGTTTCTTTGTGAATCCGCACTGCGTCGGCAGAAAGCCATTTCTCCGCGACGACGCGAAGATAGGCCAGTTCATCCCGGCTTATGTTTTCTCGCTCGCTCTTTGCAAAGCCGAAAAGGAAAACGGCCCGTCCTTTTCCTCTGTAAGCAATGATGGTCCGATAACCGCCGGATCGACCCTTCCCTTGGCGGGCTATGCGCTGCTTGATGAGCCCACCGCCAAGGTCGGCGTCGATCAGGCCCTCTTCTGCTCGCTTGATTGCCGCGACCAAACTGTCATCCGTAATCTCCTCGCGCCGTGCGAACCGCGTGAAACCTTTCGTCTTGTAAGTCCGCATCGATCAACCCTATACTATGAACTATAGCACAAAAACCTACGTCGAGGTGCAATCGCACGGACGAAAGGCCATGCTTTGCGGCATGGCTTTTTGTCCGTGCGATTGCGATTACTTCGCCTTCGGTCCGGCGGCGCGCACTTCTCCGGGTGCATCGAACTGGCGGAAGTTAGCCTCAAAGCGAGCAGCCAGATCGGATGCCTGGCGGTCGTAGTCTTCTTTGTCGGCCCACACGTTGCGGGGATTCAGGACTTCGGTTGGCACTCCGGGGCAGCTTACAGGTATGTGGAGGCCGAAAGCCGGTTCGGTGACGAATTCCACTCCATCCAAACTGCCGTCGAGGGCGGCATTGACCAGGGCGCGGGTGTGCTTGAGGCTCATGCGCTTGCCGACGCCGAATTTGCCGCCGGACCAGCCGGTGTTGACGAGCCAGCAGTTGGCCTTATGCTGACGGAGGCGCTCACCGAGCAGCTCGGCGTAGACGCGCGGGGCGAGAGGCAGAAAAGGCGATCCGAAGCAGGCTGAGAATTCGGGGACCGGTTCCGAACCGATGCCAGCTTCTGTTCCAGCCAGCTTGGCTGTGTAGCCTGACAGGAAGTGGTACATCGCCTGCTCCGGGGTGAGGCGCGCGATGGGGGGCAGGACGCCGAAGGCGTCGGCCGCCAGAAACATGATGTTGCGGGGATGGCCGCCCTGGCCGGGGATGACGGCGTTCTCAATGTAATCAACTGGGTAGGCGGCGCGGGTGTTCTCCGTGAGTGAGATATCAGAGTAGTCTGGCAGGCTGGTGACTGGGTCGAGGACCACGTTCTCAAGAACGGAACCGAAGCGGATGGCGCGAAAGATCTGCGGCTCCTTCTCTTCGCTGAGGTCGACACACTTGGCATAACAGCCGCCCTCGAAGTTGAAGACCCCATTGGAACTCCAACCGTGCTCGTCGTCGCCAATGAGACGGCGGGCGGGATCGGCCGAGAGGGTGGTCTTGCCGGTTCCGGAGAGACCGAAGAAGAGGGCCGTGTCGCCGTTGGGGCCGAGGTTGGCGGAACAGTGCATGGGGAGGACGCGATCAGGCTGGGAGTGTTGGGGTGAGCGCTGGGGCAGAAGAAAGTTCATGACTCCGAAGATGCACTTCTTCATTTCGCCGGCGTATTTTGTGCCGCCGATGAGGACGATGCGGCGGGTGAAGTCGGTGAGAATGAAGGCCTCAGAGCGGGTCCCGTCATGGGCAGGTTCGGCGAGGAACTCGGGGGATGCGATGACGGTGAATTCGGGAGCGTGGTCTTTCAATTCATTGGCTTCAGGACGCACGAAAAGCTGGTGGACGAAGAGGGCGTGCCAGGCATATTCAGCAATGATGCGGATGGGGAGGCGGTAGGCGGGATCGGCGCCGCAGTAGAGGTCTTCGACGAAGAGGTCGCGCTCGCGCATGTGGTGCATGACGCGCTCGAGGAGGGCTTCAAAGCGATCAGGCGGGAAGGGCTGGTTGACTTTGCCCCAGTCCACCGAGTCATGGGTGATGGCGTCGTCGACAATGAATTTGTCGCGGGGGCTGCGGCCGGTACGGGCACCGGTGGTGGCGACCAGCGCTCCATTGGCGGCCAGGCGGGCCTCGCCGCGGAGCAGGGCAGTTTCAATTAATTGAGCGCCGTGCAGATTGTGATGGACCTGGGGCCCGGCTGCCAATGCCTTGAGGGCCTCCGTGCTGGAAAAATTGCCCATGAATTCGGCTCCTTGCACTGAAGAAGCAGAATATCAGTGGGCGGGGAAGAGGGGACTAGAAATCAGGGACTGAGGGACTAGGGAACAGGGGATAGCTTTCTGCCTTCGGCTTCCAGTTGCTGCTTGCTGGCGGTTTCGGTGTTACCCGGATTCCTGTCGCCTACAGACAAAGCGGAAACAGACTATGCCGATCAGTACTGAAGCCCTCGTCTATCTTTGGGCTTTGCGGCATGACTGAATAGCTCGGTGAAATAGACCGGACTTTGATCAGACGTCGAAAGAACATACCTCAGGGGCCGAAGCCCAAGTCGATTCTATTGACCCTTTTGCCGGGGATGAATCCCCGGCATACCACCTGTATGAGTTTTTCACCAAGCTATGAAGTCATGCCTGATACAAAGCATTAAGAGGAATTGAGTGCGGCTTGGCCTGCCATCAACTCTTTGGTCGCAACGACCTCTATTTGTTAATCTTGGCAGAACATGACCAAACAGTCTGGCGCAGTCAGTGTAGCTTTGCTTCTGCTTTGCTCTCTTCCTTTGCTGGCGCAGAAAAAAGTTTCGTCCAAGCCGATTCGCGTTCAAGGCGCACCGCAATACACGCAACAGGAGCTGCTTGCGGCCGCCGGCTTGAAGCCGGACGCGCGCCTGGACCTCCGCGAACTGAAACCTCACGCCAAGCAGCTCAATGATACGGGCCTCTTCGAAGAAGTTAAATTTAGCTCCGATAGTAAGACGCTGCTGTTAACTTTGACGCCTTCGAAGCAGCTTTTCCCCATCCATTTCGAGAATGTGCCCGTTGCACCCGGTAAAGAACTCGACGCCAAGCTTCACGAGCGCTTCCCGCTCTATCACGGCCTCGTGCCCGCCAGCGGCTCTATGCTCGAAGGAATCCGCCAGGCATTTGAAGAGATGCTGGCGGCGAAGAACGTCAAGACAACGGTGAAAGCCACTCTCACCAGCGGCCTGGGCCCGCAAAAGCTCACAGCTATGAACTTCACGGTCGTCTCGCCAGCGGTGCGTATCGGCCGCATTCAGCTTGCCGGCATCTCGTCCGCTATGGAAGCAAAGTCCAGTCTTCTGGCCAGCGGCCAAACTGGAAACAGCTTCGACACAGAGAACACCGCGATCGGTCTTCAGCACATTTTTGAAGACCTCTATCAAGACCAAGGTTACGCGGCGGTGAAGGTCGATGTTGCTCAGGTTGATCCTCTCAGCGTCTCGGATCAGTCCGTCGATATTCCTTATACGGTAACGATCAAGGAAGGTGGGATCTACAAGCTCGGAACGATCGACTTTCCGGCCAGCGCACTGGTCGCGCGCGCAGAAGTTGAAAAAATCCAGTCCAAATACCCTGCCGGTTCTGGAAGGCCGCTCGATCTATTCCTCTTGGCTGTCCGCGACGCATACCATGATAAAGGCTATCTCGATTGCTCCATCGTTTCACACCCTTCCTTTAATGAGGCAACTCACATTGTGAATTACAGCCTTGAAATCACTCCGGGCTCTCAGTACCGACTAGCCTCGGTCAAATTCGACGGGGCTCCCGACATGATGGCCGCCAAACTTAAGCTGGCCTGGAAGATGGCCCCCGGCGACGTATTTGACGAAAGCTATGTCCCAAACTTTGCAGCGATGGCACAAAAGAAAGACAAGTCCATGACGAAATGGATGCAAACAGTCATCACCACCTATGACTTCAAGGCCGATGCTGCCACGCACGGCGTCAATTGTATCTTCCATTTCGCCAAAGCTACGCAGAGCCCGCGCTAAGAACCTTCCGGGCGTAAAAGTCGATTTGCAGATAAATAGACGGAGGTGTGTTGAATCGACGAAGGCGGAGCGCATCGGTCAATGGACAGCGATTAGGGACGGCAGCCTCTGAAGGCAATGCGCCTTCTCGTGAAGACTCATTACTGCAGAGGCGGGCCGGACACTGAGTTGCTTATTTCTTGAGCACTTGCTCGAGATACGCCAGTGCGCGGGGATCCTGGGATTGACCGAGCCAGAAGAATGCCTCTTTGCGAACCGTGAGATTCGAGTTTGTGTCGGCCACATGAATCAGTTGCGGGACGCTCTCGTCTTTCGGTAATTGGCTCAAGGCAAACACAGCTTTCTTTTTCACATCGGTTTCAGGATCGTTCTGGATGGCATCGGTGAGTGCCGCGGTGGCCCGCTTTCCGGCTTTTTGTGCGATCCAGAAAAGGGCCTGGCCGCGGACCTTGGTGTCTGGGTCGAACTTGGCCATGTGAAGCAATTCGTCTTGTGCGCCGGGATCGGAGTTTAGCGAGAAGTCAAATGCAAGTTTCTCGCGGAATCGCGCATTGTCTGTGTTTTTGTTCTCGAGCGATTTAAGGGCGACAAAGCCGTCGTGCCCGCGTTGAACGCCAAGCCAGAATGCGGCCTGCTCGCGCGTGTGCTCTGATGCCGATGACGAGGCAATCTGTTCCAGCGTGCGCGTCGCTTCAGGGGCGGCATGAAAGCTGATTGCCAGGAGCGCGCCTTCGATCGTCCTGGAATGCTCGGATGGTTGATTCACGAGGCGGGCGAGGAAAGCGATGCTCTCTTCCGGGTTGACTCCCGTGATCCAGTCAAAGCTGATGCCGCCTGCGTTGAGGTGACATCCGGCTGCGACCGCCCTGATCTTGACCAGGTCTCCCTTATCGAAGCGAAGAAGGATGTAAACATTCTGCGCGACGTTTCCGTTGCTGCTGTTATGCGTTCCACGTTCGTCTTCAAGACGATATTCACCGCAGCACCCATCTTCAGACTGCGAGGAATCAGACCAATCGGAACATGTGGTCAAGTGCGCGCCGGGCAGTGCTGGAACTTCATAGCCGAGCCAGAGTTGGTCGTTCGAGTGACGTACCCGATCGACCGTGACAGCGAGATTCTGTTCGACCGGCTCGGCTTTGAATTGAGTGTCGCTCACCTTGGGCTGCTGCGCGGGCAAGGTCGTCGTGAATGCGAATAACAGAAACGCAGTGATCGATATCTTCATCGATGATCCGGTCATGACTGCCTCCTATTTGTTGAGCAGTTCCATCAAGTAGTCGGTGGCTTCTTTGCTGTGCATCACGGCAAGCTTGCCCACGATGTTTCTTCTTGCAGCGGGGTCTTTCTCCGTTCGCGCAAGCGCCACAAGATCGTGCGCGTCGCCGGCAACAAACAACGCATCGGTTGCGGCCTTCTTCGATTCCTCGTCACTGCTTTTGGAGTAGATGGCGAGCAGTGCGGGGATTGCGGAGGACCCTCCGGAGGCGCCCATATTACGGATCGCTTTGCGGCGAAGTTCGGGATCCTGCTCGCTGGAGGCGATGGCGCCCAGTGCGTCCGCTCCTTTGCCGCCGGCGGCTACATATGCGTTGAGGATGGACGATTTCAGTTCCTTGCTGGAGGTTGCACTATAGATTTCAGAGAGGCGCGAGACGGCGCCCATTGCCCCGAGCTCGGAGACCGCATGATGGGCGAGTTGGGGATCGGATTCGTGTGTGGCGATCTGCACCAGTTTCTCGGGATCGTTGATGATGAGGTAGGTGTCCAAGACAGCCTTTTTCACGGAGGGATCGTTCGATTTATCGTAGATGGCGCCAAGGATCGCGGTGGAGTTTGATCCCTGTGCGGCGGCCAGCAGGTGGATGGCCTTGATTTGCAGGTGGGGATCCTTTTCTCCGCGAACTATCTGCCCCAACAGCTCCTGCGCCTGCTTCGATTGATTCTGTGCGAGCACGAAGAGGGCGCGCTCCTTGAGCCGTTCGGAGCTCTGGCCCTCGAGAATCTGCTGGAGGATCGGCAACGAATTGGAGTTGCCGCCCTGCATGAGGGAGCTCAAGGCGAGCAGCTTGAGTTCTTCATCCTGCTCAGCTTGAGGCTGAACGGGACTGCCGCTCTTGCCCCGAATCTCGATCTCAAGGGCGCTGCAATCCTTTAGCCAATTGCTTTGCGGGTAGCCCTGGCGCAGAGTTGCGCAGGCCTCGAGAGCATCGGACGGACGGCCTTCCTTGCTCTTGACGTATGCCTTCCAGTAGACGGCTGCGTCCGACCTGCGCCCGTGCAGGCCGAACACCTGATCGAGCAACTGCTCGGCATCGGACCATCTGCCCTCATTGATGGCCTGTGTGGCCTGGGAGTAGAGCTGATCTTCATGCGCATCCTCACGCGCGTCATCTGCGAGCGATCCGCCATCGAGCGATTCGCCGTAGTAGGGCAGTGCGGCGGACCTAGCCGCCCTGGGCGCAGAAAGCACGAGCGCTCCGCACAATGCCAACATGCAATTCCATTTATTCGTTCTCATTTAGATCGATGCTCCTTTTCTGGAAGACTCGGATTTCGGTTCCTGCTGTGAAGTTTTTGCGCGAAGCACCCGGATCTGAAACAACAGCGAATCCGTGTTCATCTCCCGCTCGATGCGCGCTATGTCTGCGTTGTTCAGCTTGTCCGGCGAATTTGCCACCTCAAGCAGGACGCGCTCCAGATGGTCCAACGCGGCGGTCATCATGGGATCGCTGCTGCTGGAGAGCGCCTGGCGGTAGAGCCGGTTGTCCGGCAGCATTTGCCTGGCTTCGGCCTGGACCGAGGCGGCCTGGAACGAGTCGTCCAAGTCACCCTTCTCTCCGCCGGCGTGATTGAGTTCGACAAGCAGGCGCTCAGATCTGTCGAGATGACCGTCGAGGATAAAGAGAACGACACGCTCCTTTGATTGGGCGGGATTGGTTGCCGCCGATGGATGGATGCGCCAGCGCTGCCACATCGATCCGCCGAGGAATGCCGCGACGAGTCCGAGCAGGCAAGCACCGGCGAACACGAGACGAGGCCATGAGAGGCGAGGCCAGGAAAAATAACTGCGCTTCGGTGTCGCCGAATGGGGGCGCAAGGGAGCCTCAATGGATTGCCAGATTCGCTTTCCGTATCCGGCTTCGCGGGCCGGCGCCTCCGGTGCACGGACTGCGAGAGCGTTGGAAATTTCTTCATACGCCTGCTCGCATCGGCTGCAGATGCGAAGATGCGTTTCCGCGACAATGCGATTGGCGCCTTCAGCAAAGTAGTGCTCGACGAGTTGTTCTTCAGTTAAGTGGTTCATGATTTCACCCCAAAGCGACGCCCCAAAAGCGGGGCCAACGACCGGCGCATCTTTTGTACAGCCCGGAAGACCGCTTGCTTGGCGTTGTTCGGTGTTACTTGAAGCACCGCCGCTATCTCTTCAGTGGAGCGGCCTTCCAGATGCCTTAAGACAAAGGCGAGTCGCTCATCCGGCGTCATCTTCTCCATTGCCGCGTACCTGCGGTGTTCGATCTCCCTGTCAAGCAAGAGCCTCTCGGGCCCTGCACCGGCGTCGACCAGTTGAATGCCTGGACGCTCTTCGTCAAACTCTTCGGTGATGGGCACGGCCGCTTCCGACTTGCGCTTGATCAAGACCTGCAAGGAGCAGTTGACTGCAATCCGATAGATCCACGTTCGAAAGTCAGCGCGGGCATCGAACTCTGCGAGACTGCGGTAGCCACGAAGAAAAGTCTCCTGGACAATCTCATCCGCGTCCCATTCACTCTCGGTGATGCGAAATGCCACACGAAACATAGTTTCCCCATGGCGCTCGACGAGAACGCCGTAAGCCTCTTTGTCTCCGGCCAGAACCGCCCGGATCAGCGCCTGGTCGCTATTTGCCATGCCCGTATTAGATCGGAAGAAGCGGCTGCGGTTAGGAAGTTTCTTTTAAGGGCGTCCAATACGCTCGTGCGGTCACGGAATCCAGCGGCCGACTCGGTGCGGGAAGGCCGGACGCTAGTCTATTGGCGGGAGTCACGCGGCCGACTTCTGTCGCGACAGAACATGAAGTTGCCGGCTTTCGCTGGCTGGACACGAGGGCGTCTCCGGAGACTCGTTCGAAATTTCGGCTGGGCAAGGCTCGTCCGCGATGAGTAGATTGGATCTGAGGTGTCTTATGGCCGAAACGAACAGCGGCATCGGCAATGTCACGTCGAATACGGCGCTGGTTGAAATGGCGATGGCGTACTCACGAAGCCGGGTGTTGTGTGCGGCTGCGCGCCTGGGCGTTGCGGATGCACTTGGAGACGAGGTGCGCAGCGTTGGCTCGGTGGCCGAAAAGTGTGAGGCAGATGCGGATGCGATGTACCGGCTGCTGCGCGCTCTGGCCAGTATCGGCGTGACGGAGGAGACGACGCCGGAACACTTTCGGCTGACTGATTTTGGCAAACCGCTGCGCAGGGATGTGCCTCAATCAGTATGGCCGGACGTCATCTTCTGGGCAGACCTGCTTGCTGATGAATGGTCTCTGCTTACTGACTGCGTTCGGACCGGCCAGCCGGCTGCTCAGATTCGCGATCCTAAAATACCTTCCCGGTGGTCGCAGGTTGCGGATGCCAGCTCAATTTTTCGCGCGGTGATGGGGACGGCCCCGGCCGAGGACTACGCGCCTATTGCGGAGGCGTGGGATTTTTCGCGCGCGAAGGTGGTGGCTGATCTGGGCGGCGGCGGCGGGTCGCTGATTCTTGCAGTGTTGAAGCTCAATCCACATGTGCGAGGCATGCTTGTGGATTGGGAGTCGAGCGTGGATGCGGCGCGGCCTCGCTTCGCGGAGGAAGATCCTTCTTCGCGATGCGAACTGATTGCTTCTGACCTCACGCAATCGGTTCCGGCGGGCGCCGATGTATACATGCTCAAACACGTGTTGCATGGGCGTCAGGACGAAGTTGCCATTACGATTCTCAAGAACTGTCGCGCGGCGATTCCACAGAACGGAAGTTTGTTGATTATTGAATTCATCCTTCCTTCGATCGTCTCGCACGCTGATCCGCAATTGGAAGGGCACCTGATGAGCGATCTCAACATGCTTGCTGTGACCGGCGGCAAAGAACGAAGCGAGCGCGAATGGAGAAAGCTTCTTGAGGCAGCGGGGTTCACGCTGACCGGGGTGTACCCGGTTGGGGGCGACACTCAGATGGTTCGGAATGTGGGGATCGTCGAAGCAAGGCCGGCTTAGGGATGATCGAGATCCGCGGTGAGGTGTGCCGGCTCCAGATGCCTTCTGCAAACCGAACAGCGCAGTTCGTCGGGCGTTGGCCGACGAGCTTTCGACAAATCAACTTGAACCTATTGCACGGTGATGCTAACGCTGCCCGAGCTTGTGACTTGATGCGTGGGATTGGGCGTGCTGGCCGCAGGTGAGGTGCCGGCTCCTCCGCAGCCGATGGCCATGCCCGCGGTGAGCGCAACGGCGAGACAGGCGAGAGTGCCGATGATGCGAAGGCGCCGTTTCTTTCTGAGGCCCGCGAGCGGTAGCAGAAGCACTGGGAAGAGAACCAGGGCGGATGCTGCCCCGGGAAGTGTTTCCGCAAAGACCGCTGTGACGGTATAGGTTCCTGGGGGGGTGGCTGTGGACGTTGCGATGGCGACTGCGCCGGTGGTTGACGAATAACTGCATGTGGCGCCGGCGGGAAGGTTCAGGCAGGTTGCGGAGACGTTGGTTGCAGCCGCGGAGAGGGCGACTGGATAACTGGCGGTTGAGCCTGGGGGGATTGTGGCCGTGGAGGCAGTGAAGGTCGGCGTGGAAGTTGAACTCGAGGCGGAATCCACTTCGAATTGCAGGGCGTTGGATGGGGTAGCGC
>JBAWCO010000786.1:0-17131 GCA_049590315.1 Occallatibacter sp.
CTTTATGGGAGACGGTGTACCAAATTGTGGTATCTAGTTTTGCGCCTGGTTTGAATCCTGACGAGGGAGAGTTGCGGGAGGGGCTTGGAGCCCTAAACTGAACGGGATAGAGGCCAATGAGCGCAGCGATCGAGTTTCGGAATGTGAGCTTTGCGGTTGGGCCGGTTCCAGCGCATGGGCGACGGCTGCTGGATGATATTTCGCGTGCTGTGGAGGAGGGGACGACGACCGCGATTCTAGGGCGTAGCGGGTCAGGGAAGACTACGCTGCTGCGGACCGTGAATCGGATGGTGGAGCCGACGGGCGGTGAGGTGCTGGTGCATGGGAAAAACGTGCGTGAGGGGGATGTGATTGCGCTGCGGCGGCGGATGGGGTACGTGATCCAGGAGACGGGGCTGTTTCCGCACTTCAATATAGAGCGCAATGTGGGGCTGGTGCTGGAGGCGAAGGGACGGCCACGTTCAGAACGCGTGAGGCGCAGTCACGAATTGCTGGAGGCGGTGGGGCTGGAGCCGGAGGGATTTGTGGGGCGGTATCCGCACCAGCTTTCGGGCGGGCAGCGGCAGCGGGTGGGTCTGGCGCGGGCGTTGGCTGCGGAGCCGGGGATTCTGCTGATGGATGAGCCGTTCGGTGCGCTCGATCCGCTGACGCGTGCGGAGATGCAGGACATGCTGCGTGGGCTGATGGGGCGGCTCAAAAAGGCGGTGTTGCTGGTGACACACGACCTGGATGAGGCGCTGTACCTGGCGCATCGGATTGTGCTGCTGAGCGAGGGGCGAGTCATTGCCGATTGCAGTCCGGTGGAGTTTCTTGAGTCGCGCGAGCCGGCGGTTGAGGCTTATGTGCGGGCGTTTCGGCGGGGCGAGCGGAACGGGACGAAGGCCAGCAGTGCTTCAGAGGGAATGCGATGAGCCCCGGATTTTTTGCGCAATATGGGAGCGAGATTGCGACGCTTACGCTGGAGCACCTTTGGTTGACCGGGGCGGCGATGCTGCTGGCTGCTGCGATTGCGGTGCCCGCGGGTGTGTGGCTGACTCGAACCACACGGTGGGCACGGTGGGTGATTGGCGCGGCGAATATTTTGCAGACGATTCCTTCGCTGGCGCTGTTCGGATTTCTGCTGCCGGTGCCGTGGCTGGGGGATCGCGCGGCGCGGATTGCGATTGTGGCGTTGACCGCTTATGCACTGTTGCCTATTTTGCGGAATACATATGCGGGGATTCGCGGGATCGATCCGGCGGTGATTGAAGTGGCGCGGGCGATGGGGCTCACCGATGCGCAGAGGTTGTTCAAGGTGGAACTGCCGCTGGCGGCGAGCTTCATTCTTGCGGGGTTGAGGACGGCAACGGTAGCGTGCGTGGGGATTGCGACGATTGCGGCGGCGGTGGGTGCGGGCGGGCTGGGCGAGCTGATTTTTCGCGGTGTGGCTTCGGTGGATAATCGGCTGGTGCTGGCTGGGGCGATTCCGGCGGCGCTGCTGGCACTGGTGGCGGATGGGGCGCTGGGGTTGGTGGAACGGCGATTCAAGGTGCCGGGGAAATGAGTAGAAGTGATTGCCTGAATATCCTTTCGTCAACGGACGATATCCCTCAGGGGCTAAAGCCCAACTTCCTATTGGACTCTTGTGGCACGGCTGAAGCCGTGCCCTTTCAAAACTCAATTCATGCAACGCCCTTTCAAAACTCAGTCCATACAATGAATTTCGAACGAGCGACGGAAAATTCGCCGCGCAAATGCGGTCTGTCGATTGCAATTGTGGTCATATGTGCGGCGAGTTTGCTGATATCGGGGTGTGCGCCGCCGCGAGCGGATCATCCTGTGATTGCGGCGAAGAATTTTACTGAGCAGGTGGTGCTGGGTGAGTTGCTGGCGCAGGAGATTGAGGCTAAGTCGAATCTCAAAGTGGAGCGGCGATTTTATCTTGCGGGGAGCTACATTTGCCAGCAGGCGCTGGTGGCGGGGCGGATTGATGCGTATGTGGAGTACACGGGGACGGCGCTGACGGCGGTGCTGAAGCAGCCGGTGGATCGGGATCCGGATCGGGTGCTGGATACGGTGCGGAGGCTTTATGCGGAGCGGTACAACATTGTTGCTGCGCAGCCGTTGGGGTTTGAGAATACATTCGCGATGGTGATTCGCGGGGACGATGCGCGCAGACTGCATGTTACGACGCTGAGCGAGGCGGCGCAGTTCACGCCAGATTGGCGGCTGGGCGTGGGCTACGAATTTGAGCAGAGGCCGGATGGGCTGCCGGGATTGAGTGCCGCGTATGGGATGAAGTTTGCCGGGCCCCCAAGGACGATGGATCTTGGGCTGCTGTATCGCGCGTTGCAAGCGCACCAGGTGGACATGATTGCAGCTAACTCAACCGATGGGCCGATTGAGGCGCTGGGGTTGGTGGCGCTGCAAGATGACAGGCACTACTTTCCGCCTTACCAGGCGGTGCCGCTGGTGAGGGGTGAGGCGCTGAAGCGGTGGCCGCAGATGCAGACGGCTCTGGATGCGCTGGCAGGGAAGATTACTGCTGAAGATATGCGGGCCATGAATGAGGCTGTCGATGGGGAGCATCGCGATCCGGCGGAGGTGGTGCGGGCGTTTCGGATACGCAAGGGACTGTGAGGGCGTGCATAGAAAAAGCCGGAGCCGCGACGATTAGCGGCTCCGGCTTTTCTTGTTAGCTGATACTTCTTACCAGCGATCGTGATCTTCGGGGGCGAATGCTACTCCGCGGAAGACTTCACGAGCCTGGGCGCTGCGAACGGTTTCGAAATGGCCCAGGTAATGATCGCCGGTGGGCAGGGTTGTGTCGCTCAGACGATCAGTGACCTTCACCAGTTTGTTCGGATCGGCGCCGGTGTCGCCATTGGGGCTGATGGTTGATGTGACGGCGAAGATGGTGACTGTTCCATCGAAGTTATGACGGCCTGTCAGGTTGCGGCAGCCGCCTGTGGCCGGGTTGAGAGAGGTTGGATAGTCTCTGATGCTGTAGGGCACGCCGATATTCAACCCATCCTGGAGGGTGTATTGAAGGACCCAGGTGCCACTGATGAGGCTGTATTTCTGCAGACCGGCTGTGGCCTGGGATTGGGCGTCGGCTACGTTTCCGTTGACTGCGGGCGTGACCAGCGTTCCGTCGCCCTCATCGCAAACGTAGAGAGTGTTGGCGTCGGCGAACCACATGCCGAAGGGGAATGCAGTGGTTGTGCTGGCGGCGGTCGAGGGGAATCCGGGCAGGATGGTGATGGGAACCGTTGCCAGTTGCGCAGCGGTACCGGTGGGTAGCGTGCCTGCGGCGCCAACCTGGTAGACAGTGTTGATGCCGTTGCCACCACTGCCCTTGCTGACATAGAGCGTGTTATTGAAGATGGTGATGCCGCGGAAGTTCGTATCCTTGCCGGGCTTGTCGGTGCCGAATTCAAGACGGCCGATCATGTCGATGTTCGGCGGAGTCGCAGGAGTCATGCCAGGGTAGAGCAGTTCGGCTCCCGTTGAATTGACAAGGTTGAAACCATCAACAGTTGTCGACATCTGCTTCTTGGAGAGGTTGCCGGAATTGTCGTTGCCGACCATGTAATAGAGGCCGTCGCCGCCCTTGATGGCTGCGCGGCCGTTGTCTCCGCTGTAGGCGTTTCCATCGGTGATGCGTAAGCGGCCGTCGCCATCGACTTCAGCAACTGCGCGGTAGTATGCGGCGGGCACGAGAGGATCGCTGACGAAGGTTGTGAAGACCGGGTTGGTTGGATCGCAGACGGCGGGCGTGTTGGATTGAGAGACATCAAGCAAGTTGGGGCGGGTAGGAGAGACTGCAGAACCTCCGCAGCCGACGCCGCCCCGGTAACCCATGAAGGTAAGGGACTGGCCGTCCACGGAGAGGTTCAGGGCCAGTTCAGACTTTGAAGTGAAGCTGGTGACAATTTGATCGGTGGGGATGGGGAGAGTGCCGAGAGGCCATCCGTCGGTGGTGAGGTAGTCGAGGAAGATGGGCGAGGTGATACCGAAGCTGGGGTCGGTGTTGGCGTTGTTCCAGACGTTGTGGGTGTCGAAAAGATTCGGATATTCGCCGTTGTCGCTCGCGACGCCGCAAGGGACCATGACGGGGGTTGTGCCGCCCGCGATTAATGGCACGTTGACGGTCAAGCCGGTTGAGCCGCCTTGACAACCGAGCGGCAACGCCTCGCCGCTGGTGACGGTTGAGGCCTTTCCTTCGTAGACGCTGCGGCTGAGGACCAGCGTGTCCTGGTGAGATTGGGGACGGTGGTCATCGCGGTCGCGATCGCCATATTGAGCTACCAATCCTGCCGGGAGTACGAGCGTGGCGGCAAGGGAAAGAGAGAGTGTGACTGGGGAAATTTTCATGTGTGTACCTCCGATCACTAACGGTATAGATCCGGGTCGGACACATGGATGAATAGCACGATAAAGATTTATGAATGGAATGTTAACGAATTGGGCGGTCGGCCCACAGGCCTAACGGCAAACTCTTAATTCACGGTTGGGATTGATTTGCTTAAATCCGAATAAATCGGGTCTGCAAACGGTCCCAACGTCATCCATCGAATCCGTCCGGCCGGTCCCAGCAGCAGGATGCAGGCGTGGCGTTCATTTGCGACCTGCAATCGCTGTTTCCAGAGGTTCTCATCCTGGTAGAGGAGAATTGTTCGATCCTGCAAGGCGGGTGGCATTCCGTTTTTGATTCCGGAGACGGCCGTGGCACGAAACAATCCGGGAACAGATTCCAGAAAGATGACCGTGTAGATCGCCAGGTGCGGCTCGTCTTTCATGAGGCGTTGAGTCCACAGTTGCGCGTCGCGGCCACCGGCGCGGCTGAAGGAAAAGACCACGACCGCTGGGCTGCCGCTGGAGACGGATGCAATATCGATCCACTTTCCAGTAAGCCCCTGACCGGCGAGTGACGGCAGGATGTCGCCGGACTTCAAAGCGGTCGGAGCCGTTTGACCAGGGACCGGCACTGACAGGAGCATCCCTAAGAGCGCCAGACAGATGGATGCGGCGTTGTTTTTGAACCTCATATTCCTCCTCCCGATGGAATGGCACTACTCTTGGTGGCTTTCGATTCGCGTTGAAAGTGGCGCAGAATCTTTTCACGGAAGAACCGGAGGTCATCCGGACCGAATTCGACACCCATGTTCACGCCGATTTCCATGCCCAGCATCATTCCGCTGCGCTTCAGCGACGAAGGAAGGGAGCTCTCGCTGCGGGGCAACCAAGTGGAAGGAAAGAACGCGGCTCCCAGCGGCCCGGCGTAGTTCGCAAAGGCGGGTTGCTCTCGCCCATTGTCGGTGCGAGCAACCAATGTCCTCACAATAACGTACTTCGTGCGCCGCCACGTCCCATGTAGACCCGAAGGAAGGAATCGGGGATCTTCATGGAGCGTGGCGCCGACGGCGAAAGCGCAGAAATTGCCAATCTGAAACTGGCCTCGCTGCGTTGCCAGTCGATTCAGATAACCCTTTCCATCCTGCCCCCACTCTTTGGGGGAATCCGCTGCCAGATCAAGCGCGGCAAACCACGCCGGGACCACCATGCCGGAAACCGAATAGGTTTTCCGCAGGTAGATCTGAAATTTCTCCTGCAAGGTCAACGGAGGCACTGAAGGGGGCAAAGTCCGCGCCGAAGCGCCCGCCGGAAGCAAGCACATCGCAATCATGGAAGTGTAGAGGATGTACTTCATGCATGATCTCCGGTGATTGAAGCATGCAAAGTGCATTACCCGTTCAAGGCCTGTGGCCCTTATCTGACAAGTGCTGGATCACCATCCAGAACACGGCAAATCCGTTCAAGGTGATCAATGTCGCGCGTATCCAGTGGGTGCTCATGGCGCGTGCATACATGGGGTCGAGCGACCCGTCCGGTAGCTTTGCGTAGTGGGTTTGTGCCTGCCAGCGCGCCCAGAACGCAGCCGTCAATGTGTAGGTCGCCAAGTGCAGGGCAATGTTCAGCCAAACGAGCGCGGCTGTGACGCCTTCGGGTCGCCACCAGATCAATGCGACTGACCCGGACACAGCAATCGCGGCTACTGGGAAAATGACGGGCTTGATCATGGCCCACCACGCATTGTGGTATGCACTGAAGTCCGAGGGAGCAACATAGGGCCACAGGCGCCAGCCAAACTGCGTCATCCAGATGTTGCCAACGCCATAGAAGCTGGCCGCGAACGTTGTCATGAGAATCCATTGGGACCTATTCATGGTTTCCTCGCTTTCACTGCCGATGGGATCTGCTCCGACCCGGGACAGTCGATTCTCCGCGAGTCTCCGGTTCCGGGGGGAGGTATAGCTTTTCTGAGCCTGGAAGGCCCTGTGCGAATTCATCGAGCAGCGCCAGGAACTCATGCCTCCGGGGCTCCTTCATCTCCTCAAGTCTCTTCACAAGAACACTGCTTGCATCCATTTTCGGAATCTGGCTAAAGAGCGCAGCGCCCTTTTTCTCCAGCAAAAGAGGTTCGCGGCGGCGGTCTTTCGGATCTTTGACGCGCTTCACCAACTTCTTTTTGACCAGCCCATCCACGACATATACCAACGTGGAAGGCGCGACGCCCATCAGCCGGCTGATTTCGGCCATTGAAGTGACACCGTGGGAGAGGTGGCGAAGGACTCCGTGTTCGATGGCGCTGATTCCGGAGTGGTAATTGTCCAGGCGGGTTTGGAGATCTGCGCGAGCGATTTTCGTAATGATGGAGCTCAGAGAGCGTATCTTGTCCGCCATGGCGACGGTCTGGGCCGGTGTTACAGGATGTTTGGAACTGATCCGCATAGTTCAATTCGAATAATTCAAATCGAATAATATTCGAGATGATCGGAGCTGTCAAGAGCGCGTCGATGCGTGAAATTAGACCAAATTGCTGGTCCAGCGGATTGATTCGGGTCTTCGCACTCCTGAACGAATTGTCGGCGGCTCAGAGATTGCGTCACCGCGGGCCGTTCGGGTTCCTGAAGCACAGGTTGTATAGTTGGGGCGAATGTTGTGGATGCGCCGCACGAACTTTTGCGGTGCGGGAGGGTGATGTTGGAGAAGGCAAAAGAGCGGAAGCTCCGGTCGCAGGCGTGGTTTGGCGGGAACGATAAGGACGGGTTCATTCATCGGAGCTGGATGCGGAATCAAGGATTCCCCGGCGACGTGTTTGACGGGCGGCCGGTGATTGGGATCTGCAATACGTGGAGCGAACTGACGCCGTGCAATGCGCACTTTCGCGAGCTGGCGCAGAGGGTGAAGAACGGCGTTTG
This sequence comes from Occallatibacter sp., assembly GCA_049590315.1. Taxonomy (GTDB): domain Bacteria; phylum Acidobacteriota; class Terriglobia; order Terriglobales; family Acidobacteriaceae; genus Telmatobacter. The sequence continues at coordinate 7,245 of JBAWCO010000786.1, forward strand.
GGAGGCGGGCGGGTTTCCGCTGGAGTTTCCGGTGACGTCATTGGGCGAAACGAACATGCGGCCGACGGCGGCGATGTTTCGCAACCTGGTGAGCATGGACGTGGAGGAATCGATCCGCGCGAACCCGATTGATGCGGTGGTGCTGATGTGTGGGTGCGACAAGACTACGCCTAGCCTGGTGATGGGTGCGGCGAGTTGCGATGTGCCGACGATTGTGCTGAGCGGTGGGCCCATGCTGAATGGGCGCTATCGCGGCGAGGCGATTGGGTCGGGCACGGTGGTGTGGCAGTTCAGCGAGGCGGTGAAGGCCGGCAAGATGACGCAGCAGGAATTCATGGACGCCGAGAGCTGCATGAGCCGGAGTGCCGGGCACTGCATGACGATGGGGACGGCTTCGACGATGGCGTGCATGGTGGAGTCGCTTGGATTGTCATTGCCGGGGAATGCGGCGATTCCGGCGGTGGACTCGCGACGCAAGGTGATTGCGCATGAGACCGGGCGGCGGATTGTGGCGATGGTGCATGAGGATTTGCGGATTTCTAAAATCCTGACGCGCGAGGCATTTCAGAATGCGATTCGCGCGAATGCGGCGGTTGGCGGATCGACGAATGCTGTGATTCATCTGATTGCGTTTGCGGGGCGGGTGGGCGTTCCGCTGACTCTGGATGATTGGGATCAATATGGACGCGATGTGCGGACGATATTGGACATTCAGCCTTCTGGACGATTTTTGATGGAGGAGTTTTATTACGCGGGCGGGTTGCCGGCGGTGATGAAGAAGCTGGCCGAGGAAGGGCAACTCGACAAGGATGCACTGACGGTGAACGGGCGGACGATGGGTGAGAACGTGAAGGACGCGCCGGTGTGGGGGACGGACGTGATTCGCGAGTACGACAATCCGCTGGTAGAGAGTGGCGGGATTGCGGTATTGAAGGGGAACCTGTGCCCGGATGGCGCGGTGCTGAAGCCATCGGCCGCGTCGCCGGAGTTGATGAAGCATCGCGGACGGGCGGTGGTGTTCGAGAGCATTGAGGAGTACAAGGCGCGGATCGAGGACCCGGATTTGGCGATTGATGAGACGAGCGTGATGGTGCTGAAGAATTGCGGGCCGCGAGGCTACCCAGGAATGGCGGAAGTGGGCAACATGGGGCTGCCGCCGAAACTGCTGGAGCGCGGGATTACGGACATGGTGCGGATCAGCGATGCGCGGATGAGCGGGACGGCGTATGGGACTGTGGTGCTGCATGTGTGTCCTGAGGCGGCTGTGGGTGGACCGCTGGCGCTGGTGCGCGAGGGCGACTGGATTGAGTTGGACGTGCCGGCAAGACGGTTGCATCTGGATGTGGAGGATGCGGAGTTGGCGCGGCGGCGAGCAGAGTGGGTTGCCCCGGAGCCGGCCTTCAAGAGCGGCTACCAGGCTCTGTATGTGGAGCATGTGATGCAGGCGGACAAGGGGATGGATTTCGATTTCCTGCTGGGATGCCGGGGACATGGGGTGCCGCGGGAGTCGCACTGAATTGGACCTAGAGCGTTAGGACGGTGGAAGCTGAGGTTTGTTGGTTACGATGGCGCGCCCCAAAGACGAGACTTACATCATCGACATCTGCGACGATGTCCTGCGACAGAAGGCTAGCCGCGGACACAGATTCGACTTTCTCCTTGGAAATCCTACACGGAAAGGGAATCGCGTCCGTCTCCCCGTTGATGCCTACTACGCGTCTCTGGGTTTAGTCGTGGAATACCATGAATGCCAACATTCCGAGGCTGTGCCCTTCTTTGACAAGCGGATTGTTGCCTCCGGGACAACACGGGGTGAACAGCGGAGAGAATATGACCGCTTGCGAAGAGATATTCTTCCGAATAACAAAATAACTCTGATCGAGTTTTCATTTAACGATTTCGCTCACGATTGTTCCAATCGTCTCCGGCGTGTGGACGCTGATCGCGAGGTTGTTCGGTTGCGGTTAGAGGCAGCCTTGAACCGCAAAAACTCAGAAGGAACAACGACCGTAGCACCTGGGCAGTTCGCGCGGTATCCCAGCCTTGAGGGGCGGGCGGTGCTGGTTACCGGTGGTGCGACGGGGATTGGCGAATCGATTGTGATGCACTTTGCACGGCAGGGGGCGCAGGTGGCATTCTTCGACATTCAGGATGAGGCGGGGCAGAGACTGGCGGAAGATCTGGCGGTGGAGGGGTGCTTTGCGCCGCTCTATCTGCATTGCGATCTGACGGATGTTGAGGCTTTGCGGCGCGGTGTGGACGAAGTGCTGGCTGCGTTCGGCACGGTGGACGTGCTGGTGAACAACGCGGCCAACGATCAGCGGCACAGGATTGAGGAAGTGACGCCGGGATACTGGGACCATTGCATGGAGCAGAACCTTAGGCATTATTTCTTCTGCATACAGGCCGTGCTGCCGGCGATGCGGCGTGCGGGGCGCGGATCGATTATCAATATGAGTTCGATTTCGTGGATGATTCCGTCGACGGGGCTGCCGCTTTACATCACGGCGAAGGCGGCGATTGTGGGGATGACGCGGACGATGGCGCATGAGCTGGGAGCGGATAATATTCGCGTGAACGCGGTGCTGCCGGGTGGGATTGCGACGGAGAAGCAGAAACGGCTCTGGTACACGCCGGAGTACAAGGCGGAGATTCTGACGAGCCAGGCGCTGAAGCGCGACATTTTGCCCGAGGACGTGGCGCGGCTGGTGCTGTTTCTAGCGGCGGATGACTCGAGTGCGATTACGAACCAGAGCTATGTGGTGGATGGCGGGTGGGTGTGAAAGGCAGTTACCAGTGATCAGTTATCAGTGATCAGTTGTGTCCTCATGCTTTGGAGGCCCCTAATGCCTTACCATGCTCACGAGGGATTCTTCCAACATGATTGACGCCTTGAGGTCTCGCTTTCGTCTGCCTGCATTTCTGATTTTCGCCGCCGTTCAAATCCTCTTTGCCGTAACAGGCCAATTAAGGGCCCAGACTGCTGTTGAGGCCGCTAAGCTGGCGGCTGAAGCCGCTAAGACAGCCGCCGCGCTTCCGCCTGCATCGCGCACGGTGATTGAGAGGCTGTCAAACCTGCGCGTTCTGCCGGACGGGGTTTGGAAGATGCACTCCGGCGATTTGGCGCATGGGGAGGCTGTGAATCTGGACGAGGCCGGCTGGCAGACGATTGAGCCGGAGACTAACGCACCCAATGAAGCGGTGTGGTTCCGGCAGACGTATGAGGTTCCGGCGACGCTGCACGGATATGACCTGACGGGGGCGCGGATCTGGTTCCAATTCCATGCGGAAGCGAATGGACCGATGCCGGAGATTCTCTACTTCAACGGACGGCGCGTGGCGATGGGCGACGACCTGGAGCCGGTGGTGCTGTTCGACCAGGCCAAGCCCGGCGACAAAGTTACGGTGGCGGTGAAGCTGCTGCATACGGTGGATACGAAGAAATTCAGAGGGGCTTCGCTGGACATTGAATTCCAGCAGGGGCGGCCGAATCCGGAAGACTTGCGCGAGGAGTTCATGTCGGCCGCGCTGCTGGTGCCTTCGCTGGCGCCGGGAGACGCGAACAAGATGGAGACGCTGGGCGATGCAATTGACGCGGTGGACTTGAAGGCGCTGGATGCACAGGACCAGGCCAAGTTTGATGCGAGCCTGAAGGCATCGCTCGACAAGCTGGAGGCGCTGGAGCCGCTTTTGCAGAAGGTAACGTTTCATTTGACAGGCAACTCGCACATCGACGCGGCGTGGCTGTGGCCATGGACAGAGACGGTGGACGTGGTGAAGCGCACGTTCGGGACCGCGCTGCAATTGATGTATGAGTACCCGCAGTACACATATACACAGAGCGCGGCGCAGTACAACGATTGGGTGGCGCAGAAGTATCCCGACATGAATGCGGAGATTGCGCAGCGCATCAAGGAGGGCCGCTGGGAGGTGGTGGGCGGCATGTGGGTTGAGCCCGATTTGAATATGCCGGACGGTGAGAGCCTGGTGCGGCAACTGCTGGTGGGCAAGCGGTGGTACAAGCAGGCGTATGGCGTGGATGTGCGGATTGGATGGAATCCAGATTCATTTGGGTACACGTGGCAGTTGCCGCAGATCTACAAGAAGAGCGGCGTGGATTATTTTGTGACGCAGAAGATGACATGGAACGATACGAATCAACTGCCGTTCAAGCTGTTCTGGTGGGAGTCGCCGGATGGGTCGAAGGTGCTGTCGTATTTTCCGCATGACTATGCCAACAACAATCTGAGCCCAGTGCGGCTGAGTAATGATTTGGCGGCTGCCCGGAAGCGCGCGACGGGCATGACGGACATGATGGACCTGTACGGGATTGGCGATCATGGCGGCGGACCGACGAGGGCGATTCTGGACCAGGGATTCCATTGGGCGCAACCTTCGGTGCCGCCGAAGGTGATGCCGAACTTCCAATTCGGCACCGCGCAGACGTGGTTCTCGACGGTGGAGAAACAGATTGCGCCGGAGAGCCCGGAGTGGAATTACCAATCGATTGCGAAGGGATATACGGCTCCGCCGGCTCCAGCGAATCCAGGAGAAATGGGGATTCCGACGTGGAAGAGCGAGCTCTATTTTGAGTATCACCGCGGGGTGATGACTACGCAGGCGAACCACAAGAAAAACATGCGGGACAGCGAAGAAGAAGTGCTGAACGCGGAGAAGTGGGCTTCGCTCGCATGGTTGGATGGGCGGGCGTATCCGGGTGCGGAGCTGACGGAAGACTGGAAAAAAGTGCTGTTCAACCAGTTCCACGATCTGGCGGCGGGTTCGGGGATTGGCGTGATCTATAAGGATGCGCAGCAGGATTATGACGTGGTGCGGTGGTCTACGAATGAGATTGACGCTGGGGCACTGGGGGCGGTAGGGGAGACGATTGATACCAGCTCTCAGAACCCTGGATCGATCCCTGTCCTTGTCTTCAATCCGCTTGGATGGGAACGATCCGGTGATGTAACGGTCAAGGTGCAACTGGCCTCACCTGCCGCGAAGCTGGTGGTGGCGGATCAGCTCAAAGAAGCATCCGACAATAACGGGCCTGTGGAGTATGTCCAGACTATTGCCCAGGATGCACAGACCGGGGTTGCGGAACTCGTGGTTCATGCGTCAAATGTTCCGGCTCTTGGATACAAGGTGCTGAATCTCATTCCAGAGACCTTGCCAATGCCGGAGGCCTCTTCCCCGGCGCAGACCGAGCCATCCACGGTGAATCTTGTTCTCAGCAACAAGACCCTGACAGTGTATGTGGATGCGAAAACCGGCTGCATTACCAGCATTTATGACAATCGCGCAAACTTCGAGGCATTGGCAAAGGGAGTTTGCGGCAATCAGCTTCAAGCGTTCAAGGACACGCCCAAGGATTACGACGCGTGGAATATCGATCCCGGCACGCTCGACGTTCCGCCAACAACAATCGATCATGCAGACTCAGTGGAGCTGGTTACCAGTGCCTCCGCGCAGCGCGCGATACGCGTTACCCGCAGTTGGCAAAGCTCGAAATTTGTGCAGACCATCAGTGTGCAGGGCGATGAAGTTGACATTGAGAACGACATTGATTGGCATGAGGCGCATGTGCTGCTGAAGGCGGCGTTTCCGCTGGCGGCTTCAGGGCCGTTTGCTACTTACGAGATTCCTTATGGAAGCATTGACCGGCCGACTACGCGGGACAACTCGTGGGAGAAGGCGCAGTTTGAGGTTCCGGCGATGCGATGGGCGGATCTCGGTGACGGTCAGCATGGGTTGTCTGTGATCAATAACTCGAAGTATGGGTATGACGCGGCGGGGAACGTGCTGCGGTTGACGCTGCTGCGGTCGGCGAAGTGGCCTGACCCCGAGGCCGACATGGGGCATCATCATTTCCACTACGCGCTCTATCCGCATGCGGGGACGTGGAAGGATGCGCTGACGGTGCGGCATGGGTATGAGTACAACTATCCGCTGACCGCGGTGGTGACGACGGCGCATGCTGGATCACTGCCTGCGGAACACTCGTTTGCTTCGGTTGCGCCGGAGAACGTGGTGCTGACCGCGGTGAAAAAAGCCGAAGACCAGAATGGGCTGGGCGTTACTGGTTTAGTTTTGCGCGTGTATGAGTGGGCGGGGAAGGCGTCAACGGTGGAGTTTCATGTGCCGCCGGGGGCTACGGCGGCGACCGTCACCAATTTGATGGAGACGCCGGAGGGTGGTCCGTTGGAGGTTGCGGGGGATGTAGTTAAAGCGCCGATCAAGCCGTATGAAATCCTGACCATCAGGGTGGATTATGCACCGCCTGCGGTGGGGCAGACGGTACCTGCGGTGCGGCAGATGCTCGCGGGAGGCTCGCACTAGCTTGGGACGCCCCACCTTTCGCCTGACCACCCCGCGGACCAAGACCTGTCCGTGGGGGGCCCAGTGAATCGAAGGATGGGGCACCCCGTAGGTGGCCGAAGTCCGGGCCTAAAGGCCGCGTATGTTCAGGCTCTGTTTCAGTGGGCTGAAGCCCACTGCTCCCTCCGGAATCTTCGATTCGCATCTGCACAAAACGGGCCTCGGAAGCGGGACCCCGTTTTTGATACTCTACTGGCTGGGAGCTTGCACAATGGAACTGTACACACCCTACTTCGTCGTCCCCGTTATTGTGGTTGTCTTCTTTGCGTCCATTCTTTGGGCGACCAGCTCGAAGGAAGACGGACACTCTTCGCACTGATGCCGCCTGCCGCACGCGCGGAACAATGGCCCACCTATGAGGTTCTCCGGAGTATCCACGCATAGCCGCAGAGGCTTCCTTGCCGGCGCGGTTAAGGCTGCGGGAGCGGCTCTGGCGCTGCGGGTTGTGCCAAGTCTTGGACAAGAGAAAAAGCTGCGCACGATCGAGCCGAGCGATGCGGGACTAACGCCGATCTTTCCGTCTGGCGATCCGGCATGGAAGCGGACATGGGATGCGGCGGTTGCGGTGCTGGCTGGGAATATTCGCAGCGTGCCTGGATACTCACGACCGGTGCTTTTTGAAGGCAGCACTTACCAGGGGATCTGGTTGGAGTGCGGGCCTCATGAAGGGCTGGTCTACGCCTCTCTAGCGAAATATATTCCTGCCGGGATTTCCAAGACGACGCCGGGCACGACTTCAGTGGAAGCTGCGCGCAATAATCACATGGCGTTCTTCGAACTGCAGCGCGCGGATGGACAAATGCCTGCCAGCGTGAAGACGACCGAGAACGGCTATGGGCAGATTCAGATGGTGGTGCCTATTGCCGCGACGGCGTGGGAACTGGTGCAACTGACAGGCGATGAGGAACTGCTGGCGACGGCGTATGGAGCGTGCAGCCGGTGGGATGCGTGGCTGCGGCAGTATCGCGATACGCGGAAGACGGGGCTGGTGGAGGGTTTTTGCACCTACGACACGGGGCACGATAACAGTCCGCGATGGGCGGGGATTCCGAATCGATGCCCGGATGCGGATGCGCGGAAGTGCCCGCAGATTGCCTCGATGCCACGGTTGTGTCCTGATCTTTCAGCGACGGTGTACGGGGGTCGGGTTGCGCTGGCAGCGATGGCGAAGGCGCTGGAAAAGCGTGATGAAGCGGCGCGCTGGTTGAGTGAAGCAGAGACGATTCGGCAGTTGATACTCTCCAAGCTATATTCGCCGGAAGATGCGGCTTTCTACGATCTCGATGCGCAGAACAAGTTTGTCAGGGTGCGCGGCGATGTGATCAGCCGGGTGCTGGGCGAGCATGTTCTGGATCTGTCGCATGCCAAGGATAGGGAGATTTTTGAGGCGGTGTGGACGCGGCAACTGCATAACCCGAAGGCGTTCTGGGCGCCGTATCCGCTGACTAGCATTGCGATGGATGATCCGGCATTTGTGCGGCCGATTCCGCGCAACTCGTGGGGCGGGGCAAGCCAGGCACTGACGGCGCTGCGCGCGCCGCGGTGGATGACGCATTACGGGAAGCAGGCGGAGTTGGATCACCTGATGGAACAGTGGTGTACGGCGATCATGCGGCATGGAGAGTTTCGGCAGCAGATGGATCCATTGACGGGGGAGTTTACGCTGCCTGATCCGGGTGGGTATTCGCCTGCGGCGCTGGTGTTTTTGTCGTTTGCGAACAGGCTTGGAAAGCGACGAAGTGACATCGGACTTTAGACCTTCCCACCCATCGCGCGAAGAAACTGCGCGATGGATGGGGCACCCTGCCTTCTTCCTTATCGAGGGACACCCGGTAGCCGGGAAATCTGGACGTGGTCTATTGCTGCTGGATGCGAATCAGGGTGACGCCTTGGCGCGGCAACTCGAGATCAATGTTGGCGACCCGTTTGGCAACTTCGAGGGAGTGATTCGGTACTGCTTGTTCAAGCGCGCTCGCCTTCTGGAGTTGTTCGACTTGCTCCGAGGTGGGGTGGGCGGGACTGCCTATCTGCTGCCATGCGCGATATGCGTTGCTGTGCTCTGCGTCTACGCGGAACTTGGTTACTGAGGCCCGATCCCCGGTGAGGCCGTCGACGGTTAGATGGATTTCAGCGGGTGGGGCTGCGACGTCGGCGTCGTGGTAATTCCAAAGCAGAATGTCTATTACCTCGCCACTGCGCGTGGCTACTGCGCTCACATCGGGAGTACCAATGACGCTGTGCTCCACGACCTCAGCAAGAGGAAGACCGCCGCTGCTTTCGGTGGCAAGCCACATAGCGCCGGACTTTTCTCCGCCTAACTTGCCGAACATGTGGAAGACATTGAGGACTGGTTTGTCGATGCCGTTGGTGGCTAGCTCGCGGAAGCCGGCGAAGGCTGGTTGGTCTTCAAATTCGAAGGCCCAGGTGACTGCGCCCTGGACGGTGAGGCCGTATTTGCGGGCTAACTCATAGGTGCGCATGGTGGCCTCGGCAACGCTGACACCGTAAAGTGGGCCATTGCGATAACCATTCTGCGCGCCCTGGCAGGCGGCGCAGCCTTCGGGATCGCTTTCGCCGAGGATGATGGGCGTGTGTTGCCACTCGGGATAGCTGGCGATGACTTGCATGCCACGCTCGACGGCACGAAGCTGGGTTCCGACGCTCATCACGACATGGCCGTCAACGAATTTCGGGCTGCCTTTGGGGTGGTAGCTGATGAAGTCGAGAGGTGCGCCAGTGGCGCCGGTTGCGGCATTGACACCATGAGCGCAGTGCTCGAGGAACTGGCGGAGGAACGGCTCGGAGTGGTCGCTGACGCCGGTGGCCTCGGGGCCTCCGATTTTTGCGTTGGGCAACTGCTGGCGAATGGCGGCAGCGGTCAGGTCGTAAAGGCGGTCGTACTCCGTTGGGGTGCCGTGCCAGTAAGGGATATCCGGTTCGTTCCAGACTTCCCAGAGCCAGGTTGCGGTCTGGCTGCCGTAACGATCGCGCAGGTGAGCAGCGTACGCCGCGACGAGCTTCGACCATTTGGCTTCGTCGTTGGGCGGGTAGGTCCAGCCGGTGAAGATGTCGCCTTTTGGGAAGGTGTGGCGATAGGGTTCTGGTTGGGTTGAGAGCGCCTGGGGCATGAAGCCGATTTCGACCAGCGGGCGGACATGCGCCTGGGTGAGGGCGTCAAAGATTCGGTCGGTGATGGTGAAGTCGTAGACTGGCGTGCCATCGGGCTTCTCGGTGTAGACGTTGGTTGAGCCCCACTTGAGCGAGCCGTCGCCCTTGCCGGTGGTGAAGAGATTGTGCGGACGAAAGTAGACGGGAACGGGGCTGAGCGTGGCCAGTTCCCCGAGCAGCTTTTTGCCGTTGGGCGCGTAGAGAAAATTTGGCTCGTCGGCGCCGAAGTAGTTCCAGATGGGGGTGTAAGGGCCGGTGGGTTGGTTGGCATGAACCTGGATTGAGATTGGGACTGCGAGCTGGGCTGGGGCTGGAGACGCCGTTTGTGCGAAGGGCGCAAC
>JBAWCO010000787.1:0-21058 GCA_049590315.1 Occallatibacter sp.
CCCTGCGATTGCTTGTTGAACCCGGCAGCCTTGAATCCCGAACGCCGGCTGGACAACTGGTACGACAGTCACGCTTCCTTGAAAACGGCTCCTTGTGCGGAGCATCACTTCATGCGCTGAATGCTACGTTTTATTTCTTCCCTGAACGGTGATATTCATCACATGTCGCAAAGTGGCCTGTTGACCCCTCCGTTCATGGTCGTTAAGTATCACTAATACTTAATGTTAGCGAGCTGACCGCTCCCTCGCGCGAGCGCCACAAACTCCGGGAGTTGACCACCTTCGAAGTAACCAGAATCACCGAGGTTCAAAAGATGCCGAATCTCGGTAGCAAACCAGGAGCGCGACTCACATGCGGCGCATAACGGCACACAATTTTTGGATCGGATGGCGCCCACAACCAATTGGGTCTGTGACAAGCCACTCATGTCGATCATGACTACTGCGCAGCGGTCGCGGTCACTCGATCTGAGGGTGAACAGCGTGATCCGTGTTCCTTTCGTCCGTTTGAGGGCGTTCCAACGGTTGAAGGCGTTAGACACGTGAGGCTCATCACATCCAAGGAGAAGACGGTTCCAGCAAACTTTGATGGACCAAAAGCCTCTCTGCCGAGAGGCGCTGAGTACCTTCACCGCGGATAAGGCCCTTCAAGAACAGGCAAGGGAAAAAATTAGCCGCAGGCGAGGTTGTTCTCACGGCGTCGGAAGCGGCAAAAACAATGGCAGACGCAGGGATTCCGGAACTTCAGCACGGAAGGCAAAGACAGGGACCCCGTCAGGTTCCGGCGGGATGCGCGTCCTGCGCCAACCGGCGTCCGGGCTGGTTCTGCTCCCTGGGCAGCTCTGTTCTGGCGGATCTAGAGCTGGCCACCAGCACGATCACTCTCCCCGCACAAGCCGCCCTCTTCAATCAGGGAGACGATGCACGCTGCCTGTATCTAATTTGCAGTGGCTATCTCAAGTTGACAGCAGGTCGGCAAGGCGACCGTCAGATGATCGTCCGCGTAGCTGGACCGGGGTCGATGCTTGGTCTTTACGCAGTTCTGTCCCACGGCGTTTATGAGGTCTCAGCGGAGTCTCTGACTAGCGCCCAACTTCGACCTGTGGAGCGCGACAGGTTCCTCGGTTTCTTGCGCATTCACAAGGAAGCGCAGATGCGGGCTGTCCAGTGCATCTGTCAGGAGTACCGCTTCGCACTGCAGGACGCCTGCCGCATTTCGCTCGCGGAAACAGTAGCCGCGCGGCTGGCAAGGTTGCTGCTCGAACTGGCTCATCAAATTGGCGAACACCACGACAACGGAGAGTTCCGTTTTCCTCTTTTGCTGACCCACGAAGAGATGGCCTCCATGGCCTGCACCACGCGCGAAACCGTAACTCGCACGTTAGGTCAGTTCCGCAAAGATGGCTGGATTACCATCGAAGACTCTCTGGTCACCCTGCACAATCCTGAACAGTTGCAGCTCCTCGCATAAGGCGTTCTCGCGCCCAAAGATTTCCGCGCCGAATTCCCTCCTCGCCGCTCCCATCCGCCCTGATCATCGAGTCAAAAGAAGTATGATTTTGATAGAACGATTGATAGTTGGGAGTTCATCTTGCTTATGACCCGATTTGCTGCTTGCTTCTCTGCTGTACTTCTCTCCTGCTGCGCGGCGGCTGCACAGGACCAAAGTACGACACCGGCTGCTCAGGCGGCGCGGCCAAACGTCACCACCGCCGAAAGCCCCGAAATCCGGGATTTCCAGAAGATTGAGGATTCCTGGGCCGACTCCGTAAATCAGCGTGATCAGTACGGCCTGGAATTGGTCTTATCCCCTTTATTTGTAGACGTTTCTGCTGGAGGTGACATCACGACCCGCAACCAGCAGGTGGCGAACGTGATCACCGGCGAAGATAAGTCGATGCGTCTGAATCAGCGGGTGATTACGGTGAGGATGTTGGGAGATATCGCCGTTGCCAACGGCACCTATACGCTGCATCGGAAGGGCAACTCCGGCCAGGTAGAGGAAAAGGGTGTCTTCACTCACGTTTTCGAGCGCACTCACGGCGGCTGGCTATGCATCAATTCGCAGCGCACGCTGCTGCGCGAGGACTCGAACGTGAAACAGAAGAAACAGTCCAATGCCGAGATGCCGTTTCACATTCCTCTATTTACCAAGGGCGACAAAGGCCCTCAATAGGGCGAAAGGCATTTCCTTCGGTCTGGGCTTACGATGGGCGGTATTGGTGCGGCGTGGGGGTACATCGCCGACGTGACGAGTATAGTTTTTGTGTGTCGCGTATGCGCGTGGTTACCGGCCATCGGCCGCTCACCGGTTTGCTGCCCAACCTCGACAAGAAGACTCAGCCCGCGAATTAGCTTGCTCTTGGTTGGGCTGGCTCGCTGGTTCGGCGAGCGCCTTGCAGCCGTATGGAAATGTGCACCAGGCTTAAGGCGGCAGGTGTCACGCCCGGAAGCCGGCTGGCCTGGCCAATGGTGATCGGACGTACACGCTCCAGCGTCTCGCGCATCTCGCGTGAAAGTCCGCTGATGGCGCTGTACTCAATCCAATCGGGAATCACCACAGCCTCGGCAGCCTTCAGCTTCTCAATCGATTTCTTCTGTTGGTCCAGGTATCCCGCAAACTTGATCCCGGTCTCAACGGCGCGTGCCTCGTTGGTCCTGCGCGCGGCGGCGCATCGATCCTCTTCGTTATCTGAGCTGTAGTAAGCAAGCAGCGGGTCCGATGCAAGGCTCTCGCGCAGCGCGCCTAGGACGCGCTCAATCGCGACTTCTGGACGCTTGAGCAACTGCGCCCAGGTGAGACCGGCGGTCGCGGTTAAATCTCCAAAGCCCGCCACGGCCATACGCTCAGGGTCAGACTTGCGCGTGTTCAGCAGGAGATCCAGCGCAGCCATCCGCGCCTGCTTTTGCTCGTACTCCGCCCAGGCGTCATCGTCGATAAGTCCCATTTGGCGGCCGTATGGAGTAAGACGGCGGTCGGCGTTGTCGATGCGCAGATGCAGACGGAACTCAGCGCGCGAAGTGAACATGCGATAGGGTTCGTTCGTCCCCTTGGAGATGAGGTCGTCGATGAGGATTCCCGTATAGCCTTCGCTGCGGTCCATAGTGAACGGCGGCTCACCTTTCAGCCATCGCGCCGCATTGATCCCAGCCATGATGCCCTGGCAAGCAGCCTCCTCGTATCCGCTCGTTCCATTAATTTGCCCAGCAAGGTAAAGGCCCTCCATGCTCTTCACGCGCAGCGTACGGTCGAGTTCGGTAGCGTCCACCGAGTCGTACTCGATTGCGTAGCCGGGCCGCAGCATCTCCGCTTCTTCAAGCCCGGGAATCGAGCGAACAATCTGCCATTGCACTTCCATGGGAAGCGAAGTCGACATGCCGTTGACATAGACCTCGTGTGTATTTAGGCCTTCAGGTTCGAGAAAAAATTGGTGTTGCGTCTTGTCAGGAAACTTGACGATCTTGTCTTCGATCGACGGGCAATAACGCGGGCCGATTCCCTCAATCTGGCCTGAATACATCGCCGAGCGTCCCACATTCTCGCGAATGATGCGCAACGTCTCCGGCGTAGTAAATGCAATGTGGCAACTGATCTGCGGCTGGACGATCTTCTTTGTCCGGAAACTGAACGGAGTGGGATCGGCATCGCCGGGCTGCTCCTCGAAAGTCTCCCAGCGGATCGTCCGTCCATCCAGCCGCGGAGGCGTCCCCGTCTTCAGCCTGCAAGTCCGCAGTCCCAGCGCGCGCAGAGCTTCACCCAGCAGAACCGACGCGGGCTCACCGCTCCGCCCAGCCGGATACCGCTCCTCGCCGCAGTGAATGAGCCCATTCAAAAATGTTCCAGTAGTGATAATCGTTGCGCCGGCAAGCAGATTCCGCCCGTCCCGCAGCTTGAGACCCAAAACTCGCCGCTTGGAAAAATGACCGTCATCCTGAGCGAAGCGCAGCGAAGTCGAAGGACCTGCTGTTTGTACTTCCTGATCCCTGATCCCTGACCTCTGGCCCCGGTCCTCAATCACCAGGTTCACAACTTCTGCCTGGCGAATATGCAGCCCCGGCTGGGCTTCCAGCACTTCCCGCATCTTCACGCGGTAGAGTTGCTTATCGCACTGTGCGCGCGGGCTCCAGACAGCGGGACCGCGTGAGGTGTTAAGCAGCCGGAATTGAATTCCCACGGCATCGGCGACCTCGCCCATGATCCCGCCGAGAGCATCGACCTCGCGCACCAAATGCCCCTTGGCCACGCCGCCTATTGCTGGATTGCAGCTCATCTGTGCAATCAGATCCAAGTTCATGGTGATCAGGGCTGTCTTCAGCCCCATGCGCGCGGCCGCCATGGCTGCTTCGCACCCGGCGTGGCCTGCGCCGACTACGGCGACATCGTACTGTTCTGTGAATGCCATCTTGTTGGGGAAAGACCCTGCACATCCATTCTACGGATTCCCGGCTTTCTGCGCAGGCTCAAGCTCCGCGATCGGCGCAGCGGATGCCCGCGCCCTCCTTATAGTGCCGATTTGGAACACTTCCGGTACCGTTCCCATCCGTCGGAAATGCATGTCGAGCTGCGTGACGAAGCACATATCCCAGCCTGAGACTCTCTTTTATAATCAGACCATCTCCTAAAGGAAAACCGGTGGTCCCGCCTGGATGATTACCTGTTCGTGTGGCAATAACGTTGAAGGGACCGGCACATTGTGCAACCGGTGCACTGCCCTCCGAATTCTCGATCTGGAGCAAGACGCGACAGAGACAGAAATTCGATCTTCGTACCTCACCCTAGTCAAAGTCTGGCACCCGGATCGCTTTCAAAACGACCCAAAGCTGAAAGAGGCCGCGGAAAAAAAGCTGAAGGATATTAATTCGGCGTACGAGTTCCTTACATTGACATTGCAGGAGCGGGCGGACTGGCAGAGCCCAAAACATTGGACTGATTACGCACCTTCCACCGGGTCGTCAAACGAGGAAGTTGATGCGGCGAAGAGGACGACTTCTCTCGGAAACCTGAGGCGGCACTTGTCGCGTTGGGCACTCTCGGGATTCAAGACCTTTTTACAGATTGCCCTTCTGGCGCTCGTGGTTCTCTTTTTCAGATATCTTTGGATCGCCTTCGATATTCCTGCTCCCACAACCGAAGAAGCGACAAACGCCGTTGGCACGGGTAAAGAAGATTTACTGAAAGAACTTGAGGAACCGAAGAGAAGATTCAGGCATGCGGTGATGAGAGACCTGAGCAAGTTGATCCCGAGTTTGTGGCCTCCCGATCGGACAGCAACGCGACAAACAGAGCATACCTCGCCTGAGACCGGTTCCCAACCCGATCGCAATGCAGCCGAGAAATCAGCTGTCCGGCAACCTGACAAGGTTCGATCCGCGCCGCACAAAATCTTTTCCTATGTCACCATCGGTTCAACCAAAGACGAAGTAATTGAATTGCAAGGACCGCCGACGTCGTCTTCAGACGACAAACTCGTCTACGGACGGTCAGAGCTGTATCTCAAGGATGGCGGCGTGATCGGCTGGAAAATCGATCCTGTCTCCGATCCCATCAGGGTCAAGCTTTGGCCCGAGCATTCCGTCGACACAAGCCAAATTTATTTCACCCTCGATTCAACGAAAGACGATGTGCTGGTGGTCCAGGGAACTCCAACAGCATTCACCTCAGATGAGTTCGACTACGGCGGTTCTCAGGTGTACTTCCGCAGCAATCGTGTCGTTCGTTGGAAGAATGATCTTACGTCCATCCCCCTCAAAGTCAAGAACCCCTGATTCCCGCACCTGTCACACGCTCGCTAGCTTCACCCTTCGCCATAGATACGCAATCAGCACAAGCACTGTCGCAGCGGCCAGATAGCCGGCCGGTGTACTCGATTGCGCCGTGGTGCCCATGAAATCAATATCTCGAATGTGATGCAGCGGACCGACGTACCACCAAGCTACGTAAAGCGCTTCGAAAAACTTGCGGCTGCCGGTGGTTACTCCAAGCACGAGCGCCAGCGCCGGAATGAAAAGTGCGCCGATGGTCCAAGCTGTGAACCCCGCTAAATCGCGGGCAAAAAGCAGATGTAGGCCGAGACCGCCGCCCGTAAGCACGGCAACCACCACGCCTGCCGCATACGTGGCCAGAAGCTGGCGCGGGATTGCATGCGGCGCGGAAAAGATGAGCGCACCGGTCGAGAATTGCGCCTCGCGTGAACCCAATTGGGACCAGATCAACGCCGGCCAAAACCACGCCCCGACAATCACGCCTGACCGCGCCGCATCGAGCGGCGACACCACGCATGCAATGAACAATCCCACCGCAACCGTGTACCACCACCACGCGTGGCCTCGCAGCAGCAGGCGAACCTCGGCGTGCACCAATGCGAAGAACCGCATGCGCGAGACGGCCTGAGATACGGTTCGCGGCAACGGCACAAGATGCGTCGTCTTCTCCGCAGAGAGACTTCCGTGAAGCAGCGCCAATGCCACTTCGCGGCTCTCGGGCTCTCGCACCGGCTTTGGTCTCTTTTGCGGAAACCAGCTAGCCCGCGCTGGATCGAAGCGGTCGAAGAAGACAGCTGCGAGCAGGGCAAGTGCGCCGGCAAGCGCAAAGAGCAGTCCCCTGCTGAGGAAGAGTGCCGGGGTCCATCTCAGTCCCGTCCAAAGAAAAGTCTTCGTGGTTGGGTTCAAGTTTCCGACGTTGAAAGATGCGCCGCCGCTGTATTGCGGATCGAGGCTGTGCACCTGGTTCTGCATCTGGCTCATCACAGAAGCGATGCCCGTGTAATCGGCGAAGGGGTGCAATCCATCATTTGATGCCCCGTTTACTATGGTGTCCGCACCGGCGACCAACAGAGCAATCCACAGGAAGAAATAGAGTATGTTGCCAACTCCGCCGCGCAACACCGGAAGGCTCTCAAACAAGACTGCAAGTGCCGCGGTCACGGCCACAGCGCTGAGCCCGAACAGCAGCACCGGAGAAAGCAGCGCGAAGAGATCGATGTGCGTATCGGAGCGGTGGAACAACTGGATGACAAGTGCTGCGAGCGCCAGAACCAAAATCATGGCCGCGAGCACGGCAAAGTTGCTGAGAGCTTTGCTGAGTGTGTAGAAGCCTTTGCTGATCGGCGTCGTCGCCAGAATCTGTCCCACTCGGGTTTGCCGATCGCGCTGAATTGCGTTCTTGACAATGTAGAAACCGACCAGCGAGAGCCACACCGAGCCTACCAGCCCAATCACGGAACCAAGCCAGGCCGAGTTATCCACGCCGCGATACTTGTCCAGTTGCAATACCATCTGACCCGAGTAAACGGCATAGGCAAGGTATATAGAAAATGCGAGCGTGAGCAGAAAGCTGTAACGACGTACCCGCTCAAGAAAATCGGCGCGGACCATGTGGTACAGCGCACGGGACTGCATCATGCCATGGCCTCAACGCGCGTTGCGCTCTGCGTTCCAGCTCGGTGATTTGAAAGACAGTAGAGATAGGCGTCTTCAAGATTCGGCGCCACTGCCTGCGCTCCTTCAGGCGGCTGCTCTCCCAGCACGCGCACGTGTACGCCGTCGCTGCGACGCGTCGTGCTGCTGATCAGGAATCTCTGTTTTGCGGAATTCAACTCTGCGCTCGTCACCACCCACTCCCACACCTTCCCCTCAACCTGCAGCAGCAGCGCTTCCGGAGTTGCATGGGCCACAAGGGCACCCTTCTCAATGATCGCAATATTGATCGCAGTCGCCTCCACGTCAGAGACGATGTGCGTTGAGAGAATTACGATGCGCTCCCCGGAAAGATCAGAGAGTAGATTACGAAAACGCACGCGCTCTTCCGGATCGAGGCCCGCAGTGGGCTCATCCACAATCAGCAGTTGTGGATCGTTCAGCAGCGCCTGTGCAATCCCCACCCGCTGCTTCATTCCGCCCGAAAACCCACCCAGCGGGCGCTTCCGTGCTTCCGTCAGGTTCACCAAGTCCAGCAGCTCATCAACGCGGCGCTTAGCCGTTGCCGAATCGAGCCCCTTGACGGCGGCCAGATACTCAAGAAACTCCACAGCACTTAGATTCGGATAGACGCCAAAATCCTGCGGCAGATAGCCCAGCACAGAACGAAGTGCGTCGGGTTGGTGAGCAATATCGATGTCGTTCCAGAGGACGCGGCCCTCGCTTGCCTTGGTGATAGTAGCCAGAATACTCATCAACGTTGTTTTGCCGGCGCCGTTCGGCCCAAGCAGGCCAAGCACTCCCGGCCTCAATGCGAGGCTGAAGCCACGCAGCGCAATCACGTCTATGCGGTAACGCTTTGAAACTTCCTCAATGACAAGATTCACGCGCCCTCCATATAAGTCGAGGGCCTGCTGACACTCTCAGTCCCTGATGCACTTTACGTATTGTGTACACAGAAGTTCCAGCACCTGTGAGCAAGGCGCGGTACGGGCTCTCCAGAAATTCCTGGGGAGGCTCTACGCGGCTTGGAGTTCGAGGATGATTGCAGCGCCGGTTGGCTCCAGGTTGACCGCGGAGGCCCGCCCATTGTGATCGCGAATGATGGTCGCGCAAAGCCCGAGTCCCAACGCCGCCATTTCGCCAGTGGTTTGCGCAGGAATGAAGGGGTCAAAAGCGCGCTCCGGATAAAGAAAACCTGGACCCGAGTGCGCCACCAGGATCTGTACAACCTTCCCTTCAGCCGTTGCTTCCAGCCGTACGGTCCTGGTGGGCGTCTCGTTGGGCGCGAAGCCGGAACTCGGACTGTCTGCCGCTTCAATAGCAAACTGCAGGCAATGCAGCACGGCCTGTCGCAGTTGCTGGGCATTGCACCGGACGCTTGGCAGGCCTGGAGCAATATTCAAGCGGAAGTCGATGGAACGGTTGAGGAACTCGGATCGGTGAAGTTGTTCCATGTCGGCCAGTAGCTCGGATACTGAAATGGTGTCGAACTGCTCGGTCTGACGCCGCGAAATGCGCGACAGACTCTCCAGCGTGGCCTTCATGCGACGCGCTTCGTTGATGATCGCCTCTACGGCCTTCCGTTCCTGTTGAGTGAGAGTCGATCCCTCGTCGAGCAGCGAGGCATAACCCAGAATCACGGTAAGAGGATTGTTCAACTGCTGGGTCACGTTGCCGGCCAGCTGTCCGAGCCCCGCGAGTTTTTCAGAATCGATGAGCTTTTCCAGCATCCGGGTCTGACTGCGGACTGCCTGCAAACGACCGGCAAGAATCTCCAGCGGCAGAAGTTCATCGGCACGGAGCTGGGTTCTTGGACTGCGCATCCCTGCCAGCAGCAGAGCACCCTCTGAGGCCGACCGGCCCACAATCGGAACCGCCAGGGCACTTGTAAAGCGGAGGCGCTTCAAGTCATCGCCCGGGCTGAGCCAGGGCGCCAGGCTCAGGTTGACCGTCTGACTGCGTTCAAAGGCAGGAGGCGCCGCCCCCGGCGCCAGGAAATCCGCGAGCGGAATGCGACCGGCCAGCGAGTCCAGTGCGGAGACAAGGGCGGCGTCCAACCCGGCAGCTCCTGCCAGGCGGTACCGCCCTCCAGTCTCAAGCAGCAGGGCAGCCTGGGCGAACCGGCTGTGGTCCACAACGAGCTGGCAAATTTCGTTACCCTGCCGGTCGAAGTCCTCAACACGGCGTCGAACCAGCATGGGATTCGCGTAGGCTTCCAGCTCTCCTCGCGCCCTGCGTTCACGCTCTCTACCCACCTTGTTCAGGGCTAACTGGTCTTCCAGTGCCACAAGAATCATCCCCAGTGCGGCCACCACCTTGCCCAGAACAATCAAACGGAGCAGATAGAGGTTCATCAGCGGGTTAAGGGCGATTGCCGGGAAGATGGTGAAAATCGAAAACGACCAGGCCCAGAAGCCAAGGACGCTGAGGACTACGCCTGGAGTGACGCGCTGAAAAACAAAAATCAGCAGCAGCGCAGTCATGAAATGATTGGCGCACTCGACCAGCGTGAGTGGCCATGCGGCTCCATTGGCAAAGCAGACCAGCAGCCCAATACAGCCCGCAAGAACGCAGACGGTTTCCGCCACCAGGGGTGGCATGCTGCCTCGGGCAATTCCCCAGAAGAGCCCGGCAATCAGCGAGAGCACACCCAGGGCGGGGAATATGAGAAATATCAGCCCACGCGGCGATACGCCGTGAAAGACGCCATAAAAAAGCAGCGAATAGACAACCAGGGGGATAGTAAAGGGGACGACGTAAAGGACGTTCAGACGGCCTAAGCGAAAGTGCAAGGGAGACAGGGATGCAAGAAAGAGCGCGGAGCTTATCTGGATGGATGTCTCGCCGGCGGCCAACAGCCAGGGATGGCTTCCGTCAATAAAATCCGCTGCCCCCAGCTTGTAGAAAAGAACCATCTGGATCACGGCACAGAGGAATCCGAGAAACCAAAGCAGAGTGCGGGTATTGCGGAATCGGAAATAGAGAAAACCGTATGCCGGCAGCAGGAGCGTCATTAGGACGAGCGCGGGAAGCTGGTAATTGTCGGGCATGGACGCCGATTTTCTCCTTGCAGAACGCGTCGACGGGAAGCAAAAGACGGTTAACGATTACTGACCGGAAACGGGGATCCACGGCTAAAATGTCGATCCGGTCGCCACCCCAATGGAGGAAAGCAGAACACGCGAACGCACTCCGAGTCCAGCATATCCCCTGCGGATGCCGGAACATCGGCAAATCCCAGGGCGGCTCGGGGCCGAGCCTTGATTGTCAGACTACCTCGTAGCCGTGTCCATGCGTCTAATGTTGTAGATAGGGTCTTGGCGGAACCAATCGGGCGGCGACCCATGGCGCTGTCTCAGCCGATCGCGAGAAAGCCATGGGAGGAGACAAATCAGAGTGCGAAACGGATGGTTGATAGCGATGCTGGCGGGGTGTGTTCTGGCCGCCGCAGCCCAGGACAAAGACAGCTTTACGCCCATGTCGCTGGATGCGGGTTTCGGCCGCATGGACATCACCGCGCCCACCGTCGCGCCTGAGGAGATCATCCGTCAGTTTGCAGCCAAGGAAAGTGAGTTCCAGAAGGCTCTGAACCACTACACCTATCGCCGCATCGCCCGAGTTCAAACCATCGACGACGACGGTAAGGTAGACGGGGAATACTACGAAGTGGACGACGTCATCTTCGACCCCTCCGGCGCGCGCACGGAGAAGGTGGTCTACGCACCGGAAAACTCGCTGCAGCGAGTCATGATGACTCCGTCCGATCTTCAGGACATCCAGCACGGCTACCCCTTTGTGCTCACCGCGGAGGAGATTGGCCAGTACGACATCAAGTACGTGGGCCGGCAAAAAGTCGACGACGTGGATTGCTACGTCTTCGATGTGAGCCCCAAAGTGATCGAGAAGAAAAAGCGATATTTGCTGGGGCGCATCTGGGTGGATGTGACCGACCTGCAGATCGTAGTGACCAATGGCAGAATGGTTCCCGACGATACACGCAAAAACAGCGAAGACCTGCACCCCCCTTTCATGACCTGGCGACAGCAGATCGACGGACACTACTGGTTCCCGGTCTACACCAAGGGCGAGGGCATACTGCACTTCAGCGGCGGCCACGGTTACATGGCGCAGGATGTGCACATCCGCGATACCATCAAGTATTCCGACTACAAGCAGTTCGGTTCCACAACCAAAATCATTTACGACGGCCAGGAAATCACGCCGCCCCAGAAGGCTCCGGATCCACAGCCAAAGAAGTAGCGCTTTAGAAGCGCAGAGACAGGCAACTCAGCCCGCCATCCATCTTCTGGAACTCACTCATTTCCAGAACCAGCGGATTGAATCCTCGCGCACTGAGTTCCTCCGCAAGCCCGGGAAAACCCGCCGCCACCAGCACGCGATCGTTCACACGCACGCAGTTCGCCGCGTAGCTCTCCTCCCGTTTCACACGAATCAAATTGAAGTTGCGAAACTCCGGATTCTCCGCCATCTCTTCCATCACCACAAGAGCATTGTCTCCAATGTAGGAGATTCCGCTTTTCAGGTGAAGAATGCTGGTCATGGCTCGTACATCGATGGTTGAAGAGGTATAGCCCAGACTCGCCAGATGGGCAGCTAATTGATGCGCGCCTTCTTCATTGGTGCGGTGCGAAAGGCCAAGAAAGAAGTGGTCTTCCGCCTCGCATATATCGCCGCCATCAACGGTTCCGGGAGCTTCGATGGTCAACGGCATCGGGAAGAAGTCGAGTACGGCTGGCCGAATGGCATCCACTTCGCCTTCACGGCTCACCGCTCCAGGCCGCATCAAAATAGCACCGCGGGGCGTGAGGATTGCCGCATCTTCGACGAAAGTCGAATCGGGAAACCGAAGATCCGCTTCCAGAGTGGTGAGCGCAAGGCCGCATTCAATCAGCGCTTCGCAGTAGCGCCGATGCTGCTCAAGGACGCGATCAAATTGAGGCCGCCCAAGCGAAACTGTCGTTAGCCCCGCATCGAAATTATCTCCAGGAGTGCGGACAATGGCGCGGGTGAACAAGCCATGGAACCTCTATGCGAATGATTTCACACGACCGCTGCTCAATTCAGCCAATGACTAAAATCGCAGCGACTCCTGTTCTCTGATCCCTTTTCACTGCCATCAATAGAACAGGTACTTCCGCCACCGATCGTCCCCCCGCCCCAGCATGCGCATGATCT
This sequence comes from Occallatibacter sp., assembly GCA_049590315.1. GTDB lineage: Bacteria > Acidobacteriota > Terriglobia > Terriglobales > Acidobacteriaceae > Telmatobacter. The sequence goes on from JBAWCO010000787.1 coordinate 12,616, forward strand.
GCCGGCTGGTGTGCAGCGAAAAGGGCCGCGGATCGCGCATCAGCATCATGTCGTCGAGCTCGTTCAACATGCGGTTGCCCTTGCGGCGGTTGCAGGCGTGGCAGCACGCAACCAGGTTCTCCCATGTGGAGTTACCGCCGCGCGAGCGGGGAATTACATGGTCCAAAGTCAGTTCGCTCGCCGGCAGCACCACGCCGCAATACTGGCAGGTGTTGCGATCGCGCAGCAGGATGTTCTTGCGCGAGAGTGCACGCGTCTGGTGCGGAATGCGGCGGTATTCGAGCAAGCGGATCACCGAGGGCATGGCGATGCGGCTGCGCTGTGCGTGGAGCATGAGGCCGTGCTCTTCCTCAGTGCGCGCAATTCCTTTCAGCACCAGCACAAGCGCACGCCTGGCGCCGCAAATATTAATGGGCTCATACGATGCATTGAGGACCAGCACCGGCATCTGCAGCATGTGGGTCGGCTGTACGGCTGCGTAATCCCCGGCATACGCTGCCGCTTTTGCAATAGACTTCTGCTTGCGCGCATGAATCATAGCTTTTCCCAAAGACATCTCTTATCCCCTCGTCAAAAAGATGGTTGGTCTTGCGATGAATGATTCCTTCCCTGCTCCAATCCTGCGGTAACGGCATAGCCTGAGATTCCAGGATCGTCCTCGGCAGTTTCTGCCTTTGCGAAACGCGCGGGAGAGACCCGGCGCGCCCTCGCCAGCGTAGCTACCCATACCGATGCTGCTCCAGCACGAACCAGCGCTTGAGCGGCAGCGCGTGCGGTGGCGCCGGTAGTAAAAATGTCATCAATGATAAGGATGTGCTTTGAGTCCACAGCGGATGGCTCGGATACAGTAAATGCGCTACGGACATTCAACCTGCGCTGCCGCGATGTGAGGCCCGCCTGGCTTTTTGTGGCGCGGAGACGCATGAGCGTGCTGGTAGCCAGCGTGAGCCTCCACTCCGGATTCGTCTTGCGCAGAGACTCAAGCGCGTGGACAGCTAACGCGCGAGCCTGGTTGAAGCCCCGCTCCGCGTGCTTTGACCTGTGCAGCGGTACGGGAACCACTAGCATCTCCGCCGGAGCTTCACTCGCTAATTGAGCAATTGCCTGCGCCAGCATCTGCCCCAGCACGCGAGCCGCGGGATGCAGCCGATCGTACTTGAGCGCGTGAATGGCCGCCTTCATGCGGTCCTGGTAAAGTCCGTAGGCCACAGCCCGCACAAACTGCGGCGGGGCCATCCTGCAGGCGCGACAAAGATTTGAATCGGGGGAGGCCTCCAACCACGGTGAATCGAGCGTATCGCCGCAACGTACACATGCAGGGCCGCTCTGGGGCGGAAATTCCGACCAGCAGGCTTTGCAGATTGGCGCAGGAGATAGCTGCGGCAGAGGGGAGCCGCACAGAGAACACAATGCAGGAAGGAGGGCGCAACTCAAGGCGTCCATGGGACTTCGGAGCACGCGGGCCACTGCGCGCCACCGGGTAGTCTCCGATGGTGGAACGTCGAACGTCAGTGAACCGGAGTCCCTGCGGAAGACGCACCTCACTTCCGGCGCGCGCGGCCTGAGGTTCGCCTAGATTCGCGCTGCCTTGCGGACAGTATACCCGGAAGCTGCGCAACATTCCATGCCAGGTCGCCGAGGTATCAACGGAGGCAAACTTCAATCACCGCATTGGTCCCCAATAAAAAATGGCGGCCGACTGGAGTCCGCAGCGTATGGCGTTTCTCCGAAGAGCAATACGCCACAAACTACAAGATTCCAACTCAGCCGCCGCCCTAGTCAGGCTCAGATTTGCGTGGAAGAGTTTCTAGCTGCCAGCCGCCACGTGATGCTTGCGCTCCTCTTCGAGGCGCTGGCGTTCGCGAGCCTGAGTGTCATCCTCTGTCTCGGCATCGCGCTGGGCATCCTTCGCTGCATCCTTCACATTACCCCAGGCTTTCTCGACCTTCCCTTTGATCTGCTGCGCGGTGCCATCCACCTGGGCGTCCGTGTTGCCGGTCCATTCGCCTACCTGGCGTTTTGCGCGTCCGGCAGCGTCATCAATCGTGCCCTTCACTGTGTCCTTGTTCATCTTCTACCTCCGTGGTTCTTGGTTGAATCTGGTTTGAGGCACGAGATTGTGCCCTTGCAGCGGCTCAAAGTGAATCAGTTCGACAGGTTGTCAAACGATCGGTCTGCGGCCCGAAACCAATTGCAGAACCAGGACCACTAGCGCGATCAAAAGGAGTATGTGAATGTAACCACCCAGCGTGTAAGAACTCACAAGCCCGAGCAGCCACAAAACCAAAAGAATTACAAAAATCGTCCAAAGCATGCAAACACCTCCTGAGGCCTTGCTGTCTTCTCTTCCCTCACAACCTATGCTTTGAAGCACAACCCACAGCCGATGGTTGTTCGTATCCACAAAGATTTGCGCCGCGATTGATTCCATGAGCTTTGCGCAATCGACTAGCTAACCCGCACCTACATTTATGCAACCAATAGCTGTTGGGCACTGAACACCAGGGGCCATCCGTTTAATTGGCAAGGGTCTGAAGATCCTCGTATCTGCGTTGGCGGCAAGCGGCGATTGCTCTCGGTTTGCCGAGTTATGCCATTTCTGGGACCGGAAAATGAAGAGGAGCAAGCGCGAATGGCTGTAATGATGCAAGCGTTCTATTGGGATGCGCCAACAAAAGAAAACAAACGCGGAGAGTGGTGGAACAATATCGCCGAGAAGGTTCCGCAGCTCGCGGCTTCCGGAATTGACACGCTATGGCTTCCGCCATTCAGCAAGGCCGCAGATCCTAATTCAAACGGCTATGACCCATACGACTACTTCGATCTGGGAGACTTCGATCAGAAGGGCTCGGTGAAGACTATCTATGGCAATCGCGCTGAGCTTCAGAAGCTTATCCAGTTAATACACCAGCACAAAATGAGCGCAATCGCAGATATGGTCATCAACCATAACTCGGGCGCGGACGAAGAAGAAACCAACCCGCTGGACCGTAAGAAGCGATGGACAAAATTCACCCCAAAGAGTGGTAAGTTCCCGCGCGACTGGAACTGCTTCCATCCTTGCCGCTATGAGAGGGTGATGATCGAGGGCGAACAATTTGCCGGATTCCCTCACTTGTGCCACCGCAATCCACGCGTGTATGAAGCGATGTTCGAATACGCCCGCCTGGCCATTGAGGAACTGGATTTCGATGGCATGCGGTTCGACTTCGTGAAGGGTTTTGGCGCATGGATGATCGGCCTACTCGCAAAGTATCAATATCAAAAAAGGGACGGTGTGGAATTCGCTCCATTTATAGTCGGCGAGTATTGGTCCGGTCCCGAAGACATTGATGGCTGGCTCGACGGAGTTCGCGCCGTGACTGATCAGCAGATAGCCGCATTTGACTTTCCATTGCGATACAAACTGAAGGATGTGTGTGACAAACCTAACTACGACCTGCGCAATCTTACAGATGGTGGGTCTGTATCTGCGGGCCGCCCCTTCAACGCTGTGACCTTTGTCGAGAATCATGACATGGGTGGCAACGAGGTGGTAAATGACAAGATGCTTGGTTACTCGTTCATTCTTACCGGTGATGGATATCCATGCGTTTTCTGGTGGGACTACTTCAATTGCGAACTAGCCCGTCCCGGTTCGCCAAACGGGATCGATGCCCTAATCGCCGCACACCATGCGCACGCCGGCGGAGAATCGTCGGTTCTGCATGCCGATCCTGATCTCTACATCATGCAGCGCGCCGGAACCGAGTCCCAGAGCGGACTCATTTATGTTCTCAACAACCTCGGAAATCAGTGGAGCGGCACACCCGTGAAGACCAAGTGGGTAAACCAGAAGTTCAAGCCAGTCGCGTGGGATGGCCACGATACCGCTCATCCCGACGAACGAACTACTGATGGTGAGGGCAATGCAGAGTTCCCTGCGCCGCCTCGTGGATATTGTGTCTATGCTCCATTTGCTGAGTAAGTCCTTGTATCTCGCAAAACAAGAGCTATAACAAGTGTGGCCGCGAGTGATCGAGTTTGCATCGAAGTTGTGAAGGAGGAAGCGATGCTACTAATCATTGTTCTGCTTGTATTGATTTTCGGATTCGGATACGGCGGATATCGGGTCGGGCCAGGATGGGGCTACTACGGCGGAGGCGGCCTGAGCCTGCTCCTCACCATCGTGCTCGTTCTTCTGCTTCTCAAAGTTATCTGATTGAATCATGCAGGCTACCGCGGTCCCATCCCGCCGACTTAGCAACCGTGCGTGCTTCGCGCTCGTCCATAGGCGTCATGAGTTATTCCTGCCTTGACGCAGAACTAACTCATGACGCCGACGGATCGGGAGCCTGTCGAGGCTTCCTCTCTGTCGACAATGCCTTGACCCGTTCATAAGTCGCTTGCATCTCGTCCAGCTCCTGATCGGTCAATCTCTCAATATCGATCATCTGATTGCGTGCCTTATCCATGGCGCGGATAATCTCATTCAACTTGAGATTAATTGCGCGCGCGTCGCGGTTCTGCGTGTTCTGGATCAGGAAAACCATAAGAAAGGTCAACAGCGCGGTTCCCGTGCTGATAATCGCAGCCCACTTGGCCGAGAAGTGAAAGACTGGCCCCGTTGCTGCCCAAACGGCAATCACCAGCGCCGCGCCCACAAACGCCCACGTCGATCCCAGCCAGCCTGAAGCTGTTGCCGCAAAGCGGCCGAAATGGTCGTGTACCGTTGGGGTCTGTCCTTCGCTTCGACGTTTGCTCATCTGCTTGGCCTCCCTCACGACTTAATCTTGAGAATGCTCCTTCGACTCCGCGGTAGTCTGTTTCAACTGAACCACCGCACGCATCCAACGACAGCACAGCCAGTCACGATACACTGCAAGCCGTGGAGGCTTCTCGTTGGTGCGTGTCCAAGGACTGCTAGCCGGAGTTCTCGTTACCATTCTCTCCATTCCAGGCGAATGCCGATCACAGCAGACGCAGCAGCCTCAAACTCCCCCACCGCCGCAGCAGGGCATGGGCGGCATCTCGTCGGCGGGGAGTTTCGCTCCTGTCTATGATGCGCAGAAGCGGCCCATCACTGCCGGCGGATTTGTGGATAAGGGCACGATCGTCTTTGTGGACGCTTCCAAGGCCTCGGGGCTCAGTGCGTGGAAGCATGTAATGGGTACTGCCGATAAGAAGTACATCCTGGAAACCGATGGTTCGGGAGTGGGACTCATTGATTTCGACAACGATGGTTGGCTTGATATCTACCTCGTCAATGGCTCCACTTACGATGCGCTGAGCGGGAAAAAGTCTCCTCCGCATGCCGCGCTCTTCCGCAACAACCATGACGGGACATTTACTAATGTTGCTCAAAAAGCCGGCGTGACTAATGATCGCTGGGGATTCGGCGTGGCCATCGGCGACTTTGATAATGACGGGTGGCCCGATATTTTTGTAGCTAACTACGGAAAGAACCGCCTCTACCATAACAACCATAACGGGACGTTTACCGACGTTGCCGAGAAGGCCGGAGTCTCGCTCGGCAATTGGTCCGACGGTGCTACCTGGGGCGACTACGACGGGGATGGACGGCTCGATCTCTTCGTCTCAGGATACGTTCACTACGACTGGCACAATCAGCCCACGGCCAGCAACGGCGTTCCGCTTGTCTTTTGTCAGATACGCGGAACTCCAGTGATGTGCGGTCCACACGGTTTGCAGGGTGAACCCGACCACTTGTTTCACAATAACGGCGATGGAACATTTACCGACGTGAGCGTCAAGGCCGGCGTCTCCGATCCCGGTGCGTACTATGGATTCACTGCCATCTTCGTAGACGTGAACAACGACGGTAAGGTCGATTTGTTGGTGGCCAACGACTCGGTGCCAAACTATCTCTACATCAACAAGGGTGATGGCACGTTTGACAATCAGAGTTATATCTCCGGCTTCGCATTGAATGGCGAGGGGCGCGAGATTGCATCCATGGGTTTGGCAGTGGGCGACTACATGAACAATGGACTTGTGGATCTCCTCGCCACCGATTTTTCTGACGACTACAAAGCTCTTTATCACAACGACGGCGATGCCAGCTTCACTGAAGTCGGCAACCCTGCGGGCATCACCGAGATGGCTGTTCCCTTCGTAGGCTGGGGCGACGGCTTTCTGGACTACGACAACGATGGCTGGAAAGATCTGATGATGATCAACGGCCATGTCTACCCGCAGGTCGACCAGCACGACTGGGGCACCACCTTCGCCGAGCGGCCGCTTCTCTTCCGCAACACGCGCGACGGCAAGTTCGAATATGTTCCGCCCGTAAAGGGCTCGGGGCTTGCAACTCTGACTTCGGGACGCGGAGCAGCCTTCGGCGATCTGTTCAACAACGGAAAGATCGACGTTGTGATCAGCCCCATCGACGGGCCGCCCGTGTTGTTGAAGAACGTCAATCCAGACCATCACCATTGGGTGGAGCTGAAGCTGATAGGTGGCCGCGACGCTGCGACTGGCAAATCGAGCCCTCGCGACGCTGTCGGAACAACCGTCTATCTAAGGGCGAATGGAATGCGTCAGCGGGAAGATGTCATGAGCGGCGGTAGCTATATATCGTCCAATGACCAACGCCCACACTTCGGCCTCGGCGATTCGACGGACGCAGGTGCAGCAGAGATTCATTGGCCGTCCGGTGCACGGGAAACGGTAAAGCTTCCTGCGGTAGACCGCATCTTCACCATCACTGAGGGAAAAGGCATCACTGGCGTTCTTTGTGAAAAGCAGCCATGCCTCAGTAGACAGGTGTCCACGCACACTTCACCGGCAGCTGCTAAAACCCTCAGGTCTTCGGGTGGCGACCATCATTAGTAGAGGAACCACCGGGACGGATGAGGATTCCGTCCCGGTCAAATCGGTTCTAAAACACACCTGCCATATAGACCTCAGCCGGACGGTGTTTTTCCCCGTGGGCGCCCGCTTCGGCCAGAACCACGGGCGAAAGAGTAATAACCGGGCAGTGGGCATGCGCCAGCACCTTATAGACAACACCGTGACGGGTAACGGCAGCAAAGGCCGACGCGCCCTGCGCCCCCAGCACAATCAAATCGGCCTGCTGCGCCCTGGCCTGGTAGAGCAGTTCCTCCGTCGGATCGCCAGGCACCACAATCGTCTGCAAGGCAATCTTGTCTTTGAGCTCAACCGGAACCAGCGATTGTAGATCGGCCTCTATCTGATCGATGGATCTGCCAGCCAGAACCTCAGCGCGCTCCTGGGGCTTGATGACATGCTGAAGAATCAGGCGCGAGCTGTGCTGTTCTCCGAGCTCAGCCGCAAAGGCCGCCACAACATGGCTGGCCTCCTGGAGGCTTACGGCGCACAGAATGGTGCGAGTCGCGAAGTTGCGGTAGGTACCGTCTACCGCTTCGGGTCCGACAATGCATACGGGCACTTTGGCGGTGCGGAGTACGGCTTCGGCCACTGAGCCCACAAGCAGCTTGCCGATCGGACCGGGAGAATGAGTGCCCATCACCACGCGGTCGATCTCCCGCTCGTTCAGGAACGCCAGGATCTGATCAGCCGCGAGTCCCGGCCGCACAACTACTTCACACTGGATTCCCGCTGCGCGAACCCGTTGCGCCAGCGGCTCAAGTTGCTTCATTTCGGTACGCGCTGCAGCAGCATAATCGTAGTAGCGGATACCGGAGGTCTCCGATGCGGCCACTACCAGCGTGTCGTAGGCGTGAAAGAGAATGAGGTTGGCGCCAAATTCGATGGCTTGCGCAAGAGCAAAGGCAAAAGCCTTCTCATTGGCGGGAATCTCGGAGGCGAAGAGGATGGTGGAGGGTTTGCTCCAACCAGGCTTGAGAGTAACAGCCATGGGAACCTCCTTGAGGTGCGGTAGATATTTTTGCAAACTCGCCACCGGCTCGCAGTGCCCGGCAGCACACGGCTTGGTGATTGAACTTACTCCGCCAGATTCCGGAGCCTTCGGTTCGGCGTGATGGAAATCCAGGCTCTGCAAGAAAGACGCGGGTCCCGGCACCAGTGTTCACTAGATGTCGGATTGTGCTCCCTTTGTGGAAATTTGTCCAGCAGGTGTAATCGAAGCGAGTGAATTCAGCCAGATGAGGTGATCCCAATCACAGCACAGGACCCTCCGCTGGTGATGTTCTTGATAGGAATCGAGGCGTTCCCCCGCCGCAGGACTCTCCTTCTGGCCCGGCCAACCGCGATTCTCATTGAGGAGGCCCTATGCAACCGATGCACACAATTCCCGCTCGCGGCGGGTTGAACTACGACGAAGCACCGTTTCTGGCCATCTGGGAGGTAACTCAGTCCTGCGACCTGGCGTGCAAACATTGCCGCGCCGCAGCCCAGCCAATCGCCCACCCTGACGAGCTGACCAACGCGGAGGGCAAGGCCCTGATTGACCAAATCGCCGAGATGCATGTGCCAATCTTCGTGTTTACCGGCGGCGATC
>JBAWCO010000788.1:0-4272 GCA_049590315.1 Occallatibacter sp.
AGGGAAGGATGCTGGGGAAACACGACCCGTTCAAAGTCGTTCTGGATCCAGCTACTGATCCCGGTGCGGACAAGCGCGGACTCTTGAGGTCCGGCCAGGTTCTCCCCACAGGGAAGAACACCGGAGGAGCTGACCTGCCCACCTTGCGGGATATTCCCCGCGAAGGCGCTGGCATAGGCACGGCTCAACTCACTTAGTTTAACGTTACTTCCTTCAGGGGTCAAACCCTCCGCGGCGCAAAGCGCATCCCAGTCGCGAAAAGCCTGGGCAGTGGAGACGCCGACGGCAGGGGTGGCGACAACGCACCACACCGGCTCGATGTCCGGGAGGGGATAGACTTCCTGGCCCCGGTCCACTCCCAGAATTGTTCCGCCAATGAGAAACAGCGGCACATCGGAGCCCACTTCCGCCGCAACTTCCAGCCGTTGTTCCGCCCATATTCTCTCCGCAAACGGGCCGTAAGGTGGGCACCGGCGAAGTTCGTCCCCGATGCCCAATTCCTTTTCCAGACCGATCAGCGCGGCCACGGCATTCGCAGAGCCCGCTCCCAGGCCGCCTTGAACCGGAAGGCGCTTTTCGATGTGGATTTCAATTGCGGCGTCTGCATGGAGTTGCGCGGCCTTTAGTGCGAGCTCAACCATCTTCCAGGCGGTGTTGCGGCCGTCCGTGGGGACGCGATCGTCATTGGAAGTCAGCCGAATTGCGGTGACGGACGCAGGATGCGCGGTTATCATCACGATGTCGAACAATTCGAGCGTCTGATAGACGGTGACGAGGGAGTGAAAGCCATCTGTGCGAGGCGCACCGATATAGAGGCCGAGGTTGATCTTGGCGTGGGAACGGACGGCTGTGGGCATACCGGTTCATTGTAGAACCGAGCCGGTTCCCAGGATGCGCCATCGACTTCGGGTCGCGCCTCAAGCGGGACTTTGCGCTGACCGTCGACCAGAAAAACTCGCAGGAACGGATTCAGGCGAGGCGGAAGAAGATCCGGCTGACGGCGACACCGACTGCGATCCGGCCGGCGAATGCGCCGGATATGAAGCCGCGGGCCCCCGGCTGGTTTCGGTGGCTTAGAAATCTATCTAAGCTACGGCGATACTCAACCCGCCCCATGAAGATGCGGAGTTGTTTCGCCGGTACGATATGGAACTCATCGGGCCTTCGCCATTTGCGGTTTAGCTGATCGTTGTGTCAGTGCAGCACGAACTTCAGGCCTTCGCCGTGCTCAACACGCCAGTCCTCGCGGTTCGCAATGTCTCTACTGGATCTCCTGTGGGACGGAATTCCATGGCTACATTGTGGCGGTAATTGAGCTGGACCAGCTTGCGGTAGACATTTGCGTAGTTGATTTCGCCGGTGCCGGGCTCGTGGCGGCCGGGAACATCGGCAATGTGGATGAGGCCGATGACGTCGACATGCTTGTCGAGCTTGCTGATGAGGTCGCCGTAGCTCATCTGCTCGTGGAAGATGTCGTAGAGGAACTGGACCTGGGGATGGTTGACGGCGCGGACGATCTCGATGGCCTCGTTGGCCGAAGTCAGGAAGTACTTGGGATTCTCTTCGAGGTGGATGCACTCGAGAAGCAGACGGACTGGTTGGCCGTCGATCTGTTTTCCATCAATGAGACGCACGGCTTGCTTGAGGGTCTCGACGGAGGCTTGATGCTGCGCCTCACGGGTGAGGCTGGGAACAACGTTGCCAGAGAGCACGATCATTGCTGGGCAACCGAGCGTCTCCATCGGAGTGAGGGCTTGCTTCAATTCGGCAACGAAAGCCTCGCGGACTGAGGGGTCGGCGACGCCGTGTTTCAGGCCGGCGGTGGCATCGAAGGTGATGCCGACGCGCTTGCGGGCGGCGTTGGCACGGGCGAAGTCGGCATCGGTCCAGTCGCGGTACTCGCCGACCAGCTCAACATTGGTGTAGCCGGCTTCGGCTACTTTGGCAATGCGGTCTTCGAAGGGCAGGTCGTTGAAAACGGTCCAGAGCATGACAGAGAGGGGAAAGGGTGAAGCCGTGGGTGTCGCAGCGGACTGTGTTGAGGCTGAACGGCTCAATGGTGTTGCGGGCAACGGAGGAATGGCTGCGGTGAACGTAGCCGTCGCCAGCGCTTGCGCAAACTTACGGCGATTCATACAAGTCTCCTAAGATCTCTTTCCAAGGTTTTTCTCCACTTTGCGCGAGCGGCACAGGACTTCCCAATCCCTCTCAGTCTGATCAGCATAGATGGCGCCGAATTTGCCGAGGGCCTGGGCGAAGCCGTCGCCGGAACCGAGGTAGCCAGCGATGACGAGCGGGTCGCTGGAGCGGGCATGGCCGCGGGCGAGCAGTTCGCCGCAGACCTCGGCGAAGGCCTGGAGAGCAGGACCGGACAGATCTTCAAGGTTGATGGAACCCTTGTGGTCGTTGAGTTGGCGAACGAGGTATTGGCGATTGCCAACGTTCGTCCAGCCGAGGAAGGGATCGGACTGCACTTGCATGGCTTTCTGCCCCTCAGCGACGCGCTGGCCGTTGTGGTACGGTGCGTGCGCGTCAGGCAGATAGGGCGCGTAGCCCGAGGCCGGCTCTTCCTTGATCTGCAGAAACAGCGGGTCCTGAGGACCGTTGCCTTCGAAGTAAATGCAGTAGTCGCGCAGGCCCACGGAGCCGGTGCCGACCACCTTGAAAGCTACGTCGAGCGGCCGGTAGAAGGAGAGAAGGTGTTGCCGCTGCGGCTCGAGAATTTGACGGTATGGCTCAAGAGAGGCCATGACGGCGGTTGCTTGCGCGGCGGTAATGCGTGTCAACATGGGCTTTGATTCGCGGAAGCGGCGTGTGGCGCCGTTGCTGTCCTTGGCAGTCGGAGGAACCGGCTCGGTGAGTTGATCCACGGTGTGCTGGGGCGTGGCGCGCTCGGCCTTCAGCAGTGCCTCGTGGATAGGTTGGACCTTGCTCATGCGATGCACCTGGTGCCGGCCGATCTCGATCAGTGGCATGCCGGCAAATTGGCGCATCATGGTGGCATAGTGAAGGACGAATTTTTCTACCGCGTCGCGGATGGCGGAGGCCTTGTGCCCAGAGCCGCGGCCCGCGAGGGTGACCGATGCGGCCATGCGCTTGAGATCCCACTCGAAGGGGCCGCGGATAGTTTCGTCGAAGTCGTTGATGTCGAAGACAAGGCGGCCGTCGGGAGCGGCGTAAGCTCCGAGATTGCGCACATGAGCATCGCCGCATAGCTGCGCGATGATGCCGGTGTTGGGCATGGCGGCCAGATCCGCTGCCATCACCGGAACGGCTCCACGAAAATAACCGAAGGGTGATTCGGACATGAGCTCGTACTTGAGTTTGACCAGTGCGGGAACACGGCCGCGCATGGAGCGATCGAGGAGCGTGAGAGCCGAGGTCTTGCGCACCTTGGTATTGCATTCGTGATGTTCCTGGCGGCCCACCTGCTTGCGACGCGCCTGTCCCAAGTTCCTTCGTTCTTCAGCTGTTGCCCATTGCATGACCCGGAACATACACCGTCTGGCAACGATGTGCAACCTGCCGGACCCTTTGATTTAGACTGCTCTCAGGAAGCCCCGCTCCCTCTAATTACAGCCTGATAAACCAGGCCAGGCTTCATCCCCCCTCGGAGGAAATCACGTTGACCCGTGTTGCCGTTCTGTTGCTTGCCGCTGCTGGCTCCCTATCGCTGGCTACTTGCGCTGTGAATGCACAAGAGGCTCAGAAGCCGCTGACTGTGGATGCGATTTATGGCCATGGACCTCTGATCGGCCACCCGCCCGAGGGACTCGCCTGGTCGCCTGACTCGAAGCACCTGACCTACATGGATGGCGGCGAGTTGATGGATATGGACCCGGCGACGGGGAAGGCGCATGTGCTGGTGAGCCGCGCCAAACTCGGCGCGCTTTCCGGAGCCAACGGGTCAGAGATTGATCGCGATCACCGCGACCGGTACAAGATGCCCGGCTATCTGTGGGCGCCGGACTCAACGCATCTGCTCTTCGACGCGAATGGTCGGCTGTGGATGTACGACCTGCACAATGGGACCGGTGTGCAGATCGGTTTTACGGGAGCGGCTTCCGGCGATGATCCGAAGTTTTCTCCCAATGGCGAGTTTGTTTCGTTTGTGCGCGACCATGGTCTTTCAATCGTGCGGCTCAACAACGCTGGTATGCCTCCGGTGGCTGTGGCGGCTGCGCCCAACCAAACTACAACCAACGGCGAGGTGGACTGGGTGTATGAAGAGGAGCTGGCGACACGCAGCAACTATTTCTGGTCGCCCGACTC
>JBAWCO010000789.1:0-1883 GCA_049590315.1 Occallatibacter sp.
GCATCCGTCATCCCGCCCAGGTACGGGAACCTGGCCAACTGAACGTCGTGTGCACTGCCGTCTGCGGCACTGGCGCAAGCGATGGAACTGTTGGTGGTCCCAAAGTCGATGCCGATTGTGCCTTTGCTGGATCGGGAAGCTCGGGAAACTCGTGAATGCATTCGGGGATTCTTCCAGTTGAAAATGAGGAGTGCTGCCGCGCGTTCGGCAATAGACAATCCTAACCGGGACTCGATAATGATGGAGTTTGAGTTCAACGAAGAAATCTTTCGGTGGTGTCATCCTGTCTCTAACGACGATGCTGCCAGTCAAGCGATTTTGAGCGACACGTCTCCTCTTAGCGCTTTTGATTTTTCAGAAGCGCCATTTCGCTCTTTTAGAAAGGTTTTGACTTGCCAGACCAAGGCCGTCACTCTTTTTTAAATCGTGCAGCGGGACTCCGCGGTCCCACCATCCATCTCTTCGGGACTTGCGCCCATGATTCTTACTTCGAACTCCCCGCTCGTCAGGGAGGCCGGCTGCCCACTCAAACGCTCGGCTCGTTTACTCGCCGGCCACAGGATGACTCGGGCTCGCCAGCATGACCGCCTGATTCAGTTGCGCGTACGTCCATCCCTCGCGCAACATCAGGTACATCCGCGTGGCCAACTTTCTGGCCACGGCCACCTTCGCGACGCCGCGATTCTTGCGGGTCGCCAGGCGGCGATAGAAGCGCTTCAGCTGCGGATCGTAGCGTGCCGCCGTCTGTCCCGCTTCCACCAGCAAAAAGCGCAGAAACGAACTGCCCTGTTTGCTGATCTTGCCCAGCCGCTGTTTTCCGCCGCTGGAGGCTTCACTCGGGATCAGCCCGAAATAACTTCCCACTTGCTTGGCCGATTCGAATCGTTCCGCCGGTCCCAGCGTCAGCACCATCGCCAACGCCGTCACCGGACCCACTCCCGGATGCGTCATCAACAACACCGCTTCCGCACGCTGCCGCGCTTCTTCCGCGACGCGCCGGTCCAGTTGGTTGATCTCCACTTCCAATCCGTCCAACTCTTCCAGCAACTTCTTCCGCCGCTCCGCTGCGTACGGCAACAACGGCAACTGCTCCAACTCCGCGCGTCCGGCCTGGCTCCACAGCTTGTGCTTTTTCTGCACCCCGTGGCTCAGCGCCATGGCCTGCAGCTGATTCTTGGTACGCGTCCGCGCCTGCACCTGCTTGTGCCGATGCACCAGCAATTGCCGCACGTCTCGCACCTCCAGGCTCGGCACCCAGATCCGCGGAAACCGCTCCTGACGCAACAGATCCATCAGATGCTCCGCGTCCCGCCGATCCGTCTTCTGCTTCCGCACCACCGAAGCCCGGATCTTCGCTGCGTCTCCCACCCACAGCTCGATGCCCAACTCCACCAGCAGCCGCTCGAACCACGGATAATGCCCGCACGCCTCCATCCCCACCCGCACCAGCTGCCCCGCCAGACCGCGGTAAAACTGCTCCGCTTCCGCCCGGTGCTGCAACCGCTTCTCTTGTATCTCACCCGTCAAATTGTCAAAGATCGCGACCTGCTGAAACCCAGGATGAAAATCACAGCCTATAATCAGCATGACGTTGGCTCCTCTCACGAGCCTTGGTCTTGTTCGTCACAACCCAATCTACTCGCTGTGACGGGCCAACGTCGTTATGCAATCAAGCGAGGATTGACCTTCGCGCCCTAGCGCGAAGATCAACCGCAGTCGAAGGACCCCGTGTTCCTCGATCCCAGTACAGACTCGTCAAGGAGTTTCCGCCGCGGCTCTCGCAGTGCATAGTAGGAACTCCCCGACATGTTCATCTCACGGCAAGCGTTCACGGGGTCTTTCGACTACGGAGAGCGCCGCGCAAAACGCGCGCCGCTCTCCTC
>JBAWCO010000790.1:0-7808 GCA_049590315.1 Occallatibacter sp.
CGTCTACACAACGATTCTCCCCCAGGCGGAATCCAATTCCCCAGGAGTACTCATGAAAACGATTCGAGCAGCATTCGCAATCCCCATCCTGGCTGTGGCTCTGGCCAGCGTGCCTGCCCTGGCCCAGGATCATCAGGACCAGGATCATCACGACAACCACACTTACAAGCAGCACAACGAATGGAAGGCGGGCTCAAAGGTTCAACAGGAAGACTGGAACAGGGGCGATAAGGTCGATTATCGGCAGAACCACCTCCGCCGTCCGCCAGCGGGACATGAGTGGCGCCAGATCGATGGAAATTATGTGATGGCGAACCATGACGGAGTCATCGTTTCGGTGCGCCACGCTCCCCACACTGAATAAGCCGCAACATCCTCCCGAATAACAAGAAACCCCAGGTCGCTCCGCCAAGGTCGGCCTGGGATTTTTTGTGCCCTTTGTGAGTCCGAATGAGCAAATAGATAAGGGTTCCACCACTTTGCGATTTGTTCGTCCGCCGCACCAAAATTAACACGCCGCCGCATTGACATACTCCCAATCAAGTTGATATCAACATACGAGTCGACTGGACGCTGATACCCAGATCCATCCGCCCAAAAAGGAGATCTCCCGCCATGTTTACACCCAAAGGAAAGTTCAGCTGGTACGAACTGATGACCAGCGATACCAAAGCCGCAGGCAAGTTTTACTCCGACGTTGTGGGCTGGACCACACAGGAGATGCCCGGCGGGGACGGCACCCCATACACCATCTTCAACCTCGGCACCGTCGGCATCGCCGGCATGTTGAATATTCCCGGACACGTCGCTTGGGTAGGCTACATCTCGGTCGACGATGTCGACGCCCACATTGAAAAGATCGTCGAAGCAGGCGGCAAACTAATGAGGCCTGCTACTGATGTTCCCGGAATGCTTCGCTTCGCCGTCATGTCTGACCCGCAGGGCGCTGCCATTGTGGTCTTCACGCCCAACCCTGCCATGCCTTCGCCGGAACGCCCCGCACCACCGGCTCCCGGCACCATCGGCTGGCACGAGCTCTACACTAGCGACCTCGAGGCCGGATTCGGCTTCTACAGCAAGCTCTTTGGCTGGACCAAAGTCAGCGATATGGACATGGGCCCCATGGGCACTTATCGCATCTTCGATGAAGGCGACCACAAGCAGATGGGCGACGGCGGCATGATGGGCAAAGCGCCGCACATACCCGTCTCATGCTGGACCTTCTACTTCCATGTCGACTCCATCAAGGCGGCCATCCAGCGGGTTGAATCCGGCGGCGGCAAGATCATGAACGGCCCCATGCAGGTGCCCGGCGGCGCATGGATCATCAACGGCCAGGACCCGCAGGGAGCCATGTTCTCACTCGTAAGCGACAAGGAATAAGCCGCAATCTGTGCATTCTCACTCAGTACAACTGATAACCATGGCTGCAGGCTCGCTTTTCTCTTGACGAGCCTGCAGCCTCAGGTTCAAGAATCGAGCTGCGCCTGCAGCCTAGCCACTTCAGAAACAGCGCCCCGCACTACACCCGTGCGGTGGTCAGCATGGCTAACCTCACGGCAGAAAGTCTGAGCCCGTCAGCGCGATCCTTGAAGTAAAGCTCGTTCAGCCGCTCGTAATCTAACTGCTCAATCCGCTGAAACCCCGCCCGCCGCAACTCCAGTTCCATCGTCTCTGGCGTGAAGAACAGTTGAAACGGCTCTCCCGCAGCCGCAACCCGATCAGCAAGCCTCTCGAATGCCTTGCGCCCCTCCGGTCCCAGTGTCTCCGGCGAAATCGCGTAATCGAAGCTCACTGTCGTCCCCGCCGGCAGTTGCCCAATCGCCGCCAGTGTGGCGCGAAAGGCATCCAGCGTCAGATAAGGCACAACCCCCAGCCAGCCAAAGAACGCCGGCTTCTGTGCATCGAACCCCGCATCAGCCAAGCCTTCGGCCAGCGTGTGGTGCTCAAAATCAAGCGGCACAAAAGTCAGATTCTCCGATACCGGGATCCCAGCCTCCGCCAGCATTGCGCGTTTCCACTCTTGCGTAGCGGGAAAATCGACCTCGAAGACGCGCAGCGCAGCGAACGGATTGCGATAGGCATAAGTATCCAGCCCCGCACCTAGCACCACGTATTGCGTTACGCCCTGCGCTACAGCGGCTGCCAGTTGATCTTCGGTAAAGCGGCTGCGCACCGCCATGAACGCGCGAAAATCCCGTCCAACCGGGTGCATGGCGCGTTCCATCAACCGCGGATGTCCTTGTCCAACCAGCCGCACCGCGATCGGATCCACCAGCACCGGCGGTCGATCGACCAATTGGTGCGCAGCGCGGCGAATGGCCACACCGAGAGCAGTTTTGCTGGCGCGGCCAGTCTCCATGCGGTCGAGTCTAAATCATCGCCATCCCCACTTATCCCACAGGACCCGCGTACCATATTCCCCATGAGTTGGATTGGATGGGCGCTTCTCTCCGCACTCTTTGCCGCCGCCACGGCCCTCCTCGCCAAGGTGGGCGTGGCGCATGTCGATTCAAACCTGGCCACGGCCGTGCGCACAACGGTCGTCGTAGTCTTCGCCTGGGGCATCGCACTGGCGCTGGGCAAGCATAACGAGCTTCGATCCCTTGATCGCCGCACCTTGCTCTTCCTCACGTTGTCCGGCTTGGCGACCGGGTTATCGTGGCTGTGCTACTTCCGCGCCCTCCAGTTGGGACCGGCCTCGCGCGTTGCGCCGCTCGACAAGCTTAGCGTTCCGCTGGTCATGCTCTTCGCGTGGCTTCTGCTCGGTGAGAAGCTCACCCTGCCCGCACTCGCAGGCGGCCTGCTTATCACCGCCGGTGCCATCGTCATGGTGCTCGCTTGAAAAGAGGAGCCAGTCTGCTCAGACTCCCTATACTGGAACCAATACATGCTCCTGCACACCGCAAGAAATCCCAGATGAGCGCCCACGCCCAACCCGAAGCAACGCCAGATCCCAACCGCGCCGCGTCAGGCCCCCGCCGCATCATCCTCACCGGTTTCATGGGCTCCGGCAAGAGCACGGTCGGTCCGCTGCTCGCCGCGCGGCTCGGCTGGAAATTCATCGATGTGGATGACGTGATTGAAGCCGAAGCTGGCATCACCATCGCCAAGCTCTTTGCCCTCCATGGCGAGCCCGCATTCCGTCTCCGCGAGCATGAAACCATCGTCCGTCTTGCTGTCGGCGACGCGCTGGTCCTCGCTCTCGGTGGTGGCGCAATCGAGCACGCAGACACCCGCTCCCTTCTCATCGCCGCGCCCGCAACGCTCCTGGTTCATCTCGAAGTCGAGCTATCCACCACCCTGGCCCGTTGCGCCGGCACCGAGCACACACGTCCCGTCCTCGCCGACCAGGCCAACCTGGCCAGTCGCTACAATCGTCGCCTCCCGCTCTACCGCACTGCCCACGTCTCCATTCCCGTGGATGCACTCACCCCCGAGCAGGCAGTCGACGCCATCTTTCAAGCCGCGCACCTCAGCTGACTCACGCACTCTCGCGGTAGCCGTCTAACCAGGGAGCATGGTGCAATCAGTTGCGGAGTGTCCCAGGGATCTTCTGCACTGCGGCTTCTCTCTTCTTGATTGCGCCTGGAATTACGCGCCGTTTGACAAAAGTGTCCATCCCATTCGGCCATTCCTTGACATATGATGTGAAGACGTTTTCGCTTTCTACCGAGGTCGCGTGAAGCTTGATCCAGACGATAAAGATGCCATTAGGCGCACAGCGGTGGTGCAAGCGAAGACCCGTTTGTCCGTCGTAAGCCGTCTGCTTGGTGGCTCATCTCCCACTTCAAGGCTCTCTACAGCCCCTCAAAATACTGCCGTTCCAGTCAGTCCCTTAAATCGGGTCGACTCTATCCTGATGCTTTCGTTTGCAACGGCAGCCGGTACCTTCGTATGGAACTTGGCGCGTCGTCTTCCTATGGGATTGCGCGGGGAAGGGTCTGAAAACTTTTGGTTTGAGGCCGATGTGATGCGGGTGTTTTATAACATCTCAGCGCGCAAAAGCTTACAGACTCGGTCGCAAGTTCATCCCATTTTTGCGCTTATCGGATATAGCTGCGATGCCGTCATCCGAAAGGTCGCGCATCTTAACCTGAACGATAGTGTGGATGTCTTTCTGGCGCTTACTGCTGGTCTATGGGTGATCTTCATGTATCTGGTCATCCGCAAACTCGGCTTTGATTGCGTCATGGCAGCAGGCGCAGCAGCGCTAGGTATATTGAGTTCCGCTGGGCTATTGTTTTTCACCATTCCGGAAACCTATGCTCTGGCCTCCGTCAGTATCCTAGCCACCATTGCCTTGATCCTCTATACACAAGGTGGACGATGGGAATCTGCCGGAAGAGTACTGGCTAGCGCAACATCACTTAGCATCGTTGTTACTAACTGGGCTCTCGGCCTGCTGCTGACCTTTCGCAAGAGCCCGTGGCGACAATGGCTGCAGCTCTCGATCAATGGCTTCTTCCTGGTAGCCGTACTTTGGTCCGTCGAAAAACTACTGATGCCATCGGCGGAGTTTTTCACCGACTTTGGCAGGGAGAAGAATTATCTCAATCACCTGAGTTTCGTTGGCGTCCTCAAGACAGCCAACGTTTTTATCGTTAGCAGCGTCATCGCACCGATAGAAAAAATGACTCCGGATTTCGGTATTCACGATCCGGTCGGGCCCGCCTGGAAGCTGGGGATAACATTTCAAAACTCCTGGCCCGGTTCCGCATCCATGTGGGGAGTCGCCGCCGTCATCTTCTGGCTTGTGCTCCTGGCGTTAGGCGTCCGCTCTCTTCTCATAAAAAAACGAAGCCATTTCTCGCTGAGCCTTCTGATCTTTCTTGTTCTGCAATTGGCATTGCACATCCTCTATGGCGCCGAGACATTCATGTACGCTCTGGACTGGGTACCAATTCTCGTCATCATTGCAGTCTTCGGGTTGCAGGAATTGGGCAAGGCTCGATGGCCGGCACTGGCGGTTTTTATTCTCCTGATCGCTGTGAATAATCTCATCGAGTTCCAGAGGATCGCAGGCATAGCTCAGACTTACCAGAAGACTTATCCCATCCATCCGCCCTCGGCAGAAGAAGACATGGCAGCCCATTTCTATTGGGGCGCCTCACCCACACATTAAGACCCATACATTGAGAATGAAGTTGCTGATTTTCGACGTCGCGTTTCTGCCGCTCACTACCGGTAGAATACAAACGCGATCGACCTCGCACAGATTGAATAGCGGCGCGCGAGTCTAATCGCCCGAGCGAGCATCTTACTCATTGCATGCAAAAACCTCAGGAGTACCCGCTTGCTATCATCAATAAGGGTTCCCGTCGCCAACTCGATCTGGGACCGCCCTTGAGGATCGTAACCGCCCACATGACTCCCGTTTCCCACGCCGCCGACCCGACAGAGCTTGTTCCTCCCACCGCTCCGGGTGTTGTTCACGGCTCAGGGCACATTCACGCCCCCAGCCCCGGTGCCACCGCCACCTTGATCCATGACCTGCGCGAACTGTTCAAGGTCAAGGTGGTCACCATGGTACTGGTCACCGGGTGGGGCGGATTTTATCTGGGGTCAATGCAGTCGGGAATCTCCAGCCTGCAGCGGGGCCTCCTCGATACGCTCCTCGGTATCGGCCTGGTCTCCGCCGGAGCAGGCGCGCTCAATGAAGCCCTGGAGCGCAAGACGGACTCCCGCATGATCCGCACCGCCAACCGGCCGCTCGCCTCCGGTCGTTTCTCGCTGATTCAAGGCATAATCGCTGGCCTCGGCGCTCTGTTCCTCGGTGCCTTCTGGTTGGAGACGCACACCAACCTGCTCACAGTTGCCCTCGCCTTGCTCACAGCCTTCACTTACGTGGCCATTTACACTCCCCTCAAGCGCATCACCGCCATTGCCACCTTCATCGGAGCATTTCCCGGAGCTATGGGTCCCTTACTCGGCTGGACCGCCGCCCGCGGACGCATCGAGTGGCCCGGCGTCGCCCTCTTCGCCATTCTCTTCGTCTGGCAGTTTCCCCACTTCATGGCCATCTCCTGGCTCTATCGCGATGACTACGCCCGCGCCGGCATTCGCATGCTGCCCGTAGTTCAGCCGGACGGATGGTCAACCGTGGCCGAAGCATTATTCTTCGCCGTCATCATGATTCCTGTGAGCCTGACCCCCTGGATGCTGGGAACGGTGGGAGTCTCCTACGCCGTCTTGGCAACGGCGCTGGGCCTGCTCTACCTCGCGTACACCATCCGCTTCGCAGGCATCCTGCGCACTAAAGATGAAATCGAGAGCCGCATGTTGGCGCGCGATCTACTCAAGGTCAGCGTCCTTTATCTGCCCCTGCTCTTCACCACGCTCATGCTTTGCGCCGCGGCGCGATATTAGGGATTCATGACCACTTCAGCCCCATCCACCGGCACGCAGAAGGCAGGCACCGGACCCGCCATCGCCGCAATTCTGGCCATCAGCGCGGCGGCCACGCTCTTTCTCTTCTGGCTTATCTATGTCCACCCTGCTCCCGACTCAGCCAGTGTTCGGCTCACATTCCTGCCCGCGCTTAATGCGCTGCTCAATGGACTCAGCGCCACCGCACTGCTGATCGGTTACACCTTCATCCGGTCGCATCGCATCAAGGCCCACCGCGCGTCCATGCTCGCGGCCTTCGCCTTCTCCACGCTGTTCTTGATCAGCTACATCGCGAATTACGCACTGCATGGTGAGAGCCACTATCCCGGCCACAGCCTGCTGCGGACCGCCTATCTGGTCATCCTCACCAGCCACGTATTGCTCTCAGTGGTGGCCTTGCCGCTGGTGCTCGTTACCTTCTTCTTCTCGCTCACCGGCCGCATTCCCACCCATCGCAAGGTAGCCCGATGGACCTTCCCCATCTGGCTCTACGTCTCGGTCACCGGGGTCATCGTATACGCCATGCTGGCCGCGGCCAGAGCTTAGCCGTGGCAATGCAAGCGATGCCAACTCCCATCCAACCCGACGACGGAACCCGACAACTTCTGCAATGGGGCGCATCCATGGTAGGCGCCGGCCTATTGGCGGCCTTGCTGCTTGAAACCTTACTAGGTGGTTTTTCGCCCACCGGCGCCAGCACCAATGCCGGCTGGTTCGCCCTCATCGTCGCCTTGATGTGCATTCCCTTCGGTGGCTTGCTGCTTGCTCTGGGTGTGGCCAAATGGCTGCGCAATCGCCACATCGGACGTTTGCGCTAAGTCCTCGCCACTTCAGATCTTTGAGCCGTTCAGTTCCCCAGCCCCGGAGTCCGTTCCTTCACGGTGTAGCCCTCGGGTACCTGGAACAGCGCCGGATCAGGCTCGGCACGCTCAATATCCGTCAGTTCCATCGTCGAAGTCCCCGACCGCGGATCGTCGTTGGTGCTCATCACCACGAGTTTCAACTCCGGAGAAACCCAGCTTTCGTGGGTCACCGTAAGCGGCTGGTCGTTGCCCTCCCTGCCCGCCGGAATCACCCTCGTCGTGCGCGTACCTTGGGCCTCCACGCCGTTAATCGTCTTCATGCCCAGCTCTTCGAACTGCGGTTTGATCGCTTCTGGCCGAACCATCGGCATCGGCGCCATATTCTCGACGTCCGGCTGCATCTCGATTCGTTTAATCTGGCGAGGCTCAGGTATGTGAATCACGTTGGCTACCTTGGAATTCGAATTCCAGGTGATGTTGATCCGATTCACCGGGTCGTGCACATTGACGAACACGAAGGCGAGAGTCTCTCCCTCAACCCCTTGCGCAATCTCAGGCCGGGTTTCGTGATAAGTCCTGCCGCTCGAGTCGCGTGCCTCCTTCACAGTATTCACG
>JBAWCO010000791.1:0-5692 GCA_049590315.1 Occallatibacter sp.
CCAGTAAAGCCCGTCCCATTCTATTGGCTTTATCGGCCCGACTAAAGTCAGGCCCTGTTACAGACCCGAACGGCGGGCGGCGCAGGCATCGCCCTCGGAGACCCTGGGAATCGAGAGGCCTCCACCGAAACCGGCGCAAGGAAACGTATTAACCTGGCTCCGTCATCACGGAGGTGCCATATGCCACTATCCACCAGCAGCGACCGGGCGAGTACTTTGAAGCGCGTTTGTTTCTGGTTCATCTCGCTCCTTCTCGCCGTCCTTGCATTCAGCCTCTTTGCCGGCCGCGCAGAAGAGCCATCCATCTCCATCTTCATTTTTCGCGTCACCATGATCTTTGCCTTCCCTGTCTGGTGCTTATATCTGCCCTTCATCTTTTTCTTCAGGAACGCGGACGGGCGGCTAAGCGCAATTCTCCTTCTCACCGGGATTCTGATCGGACCCGCAGCGCTCACTGTTTGGTGCCTCGGTCATCTCCTGGTGGGACAGAACCTGTTCCAGGGATTCTGGAATGGCGACCCCGAAGCAGGGATGGGCACGGGCGTCTTCATGATTTACGCCACCATCGTTGGATTCCTTACATCCGCAATCTACGTGCTCTTCCTGAAATTAGCGCCCTCAAGGCACACGACGCCGAAAGGCGCAAGACGTCGTCATTCCGGCCATTTTCGGCACGACTGAAGTCGTGCCCTGATACAAAGCCTGTCGGAATCGGGTTTTTTCGCAGTATGTAAAGTCGTGCCCTGGTACAAGACTCTTCCGGACCTGCTAGTTTTTTTGGTTCTTGGAGTCGGAGGGGGTGGTCATGGGGAGGCGCACTACGAACTTGGTGTTTCCTGGCGCGGACTGCACTTCTATTGCACCGCCGAATTTCTGGGTCACTATGCGATGGACAATTTCGAGGCCGAGGCCGGTGCCCGAGCCCTGGGGCTTGGTGGTGAAGAAGGCTTCGAAGATGTGAGGGAGGGTTTCAGGAGGGATGCCGGTGCCGTGATCCGTGATGCTGACTGCTAGCATGTTTGGTTCTGTCCAGGTCGCGATTTCAATCTGGGATTCGGTGGGCGAGGCGTCGACGGCGTTGTCGATGAGATTTGTCCATACCTGACTCAGTGCTGAGCCGCGGGTGCGAATGGTGGATGGAGCGGCCTCAAAGTGTTTTTCGACGGAGATCTGCTTGATGCGCAGCTTGTGGCCCAAGATGGTGAGCGTGCTTTGCAGGCTGTCGTGCACATCCAACTCCCGGGCCTGGGAGCGGTCATCATAAGCGAATTTCTTTACAGCCATCACCAACTCGGTGACGCGCGAGATGCTCTCCTCAATGGCGCAGACCAGCGAAACGCTGGAGACCAGCGCCTCCAGCCAGTTCAACGCATCAGAGAATGCGCCATTCTCGAAGACCTCTTTGGCGCATGCAAGTTCGTGCTGGTCAAAACCGATGGCGACCAATGCGGGCCCGATGGTGAATGCGTTTTCTACGCCTGCCGATTGCAGCCACTCGGACATCGCTTCTTCCTGCTCCGACTGCTCCACAGTGCTCAACGCCGGCATATGGCAGCCGCGGACGGCGTGTTCCAGCAGATCGTGCATGCATTTCAATTGGTCGGTCGTCTTGGCTTTGTGGCTGGAGCGCAGGCTGAGTTCCTGCAGGCGCATCAGGTTGCTGCGCAGTTGCGAGGCGGCGCGCTTGGCAGCGGAGCCGGGATTGTTCAACTCGTGCATCAGGCCGGCCGCGAGGGTACCGAGAGAGACCAGTTTTTCGCGATGCAGCGCTTCGACCTGGTAAGTCTGCAGCCGCTGTGCCATATTGGCCAGCACTACCTGGCGCACTTTCGGGCAGCAGGCTAGCAGTGTCCAAAAGTCTTCTTCGGTGAAATGCAGAAGCAGCGAATCCTGTTCCGCAACAATGCGGAAGGCAGACTTGGTTCTTCCTGTCAAAAGGGGTGTTTCGCCAAAACCCTCACCTGCCTGGGCCATTCCGACGGTGGTCAGGGAGCCGTCGGCTTCAGGCCTCTCGGCGCGCGTCGCGCCTTCAAGCACGAGCCAGTAGCCGACATTCGAATCTCCCGGCTCTACGAGTGTTGTATTCGCCTTGGCTCTTACGCGTTCCACCTGTAGCCCGCCGTGCAGCGAGTCCACAAAAGTCTGAGGGTCGGTTTCGGCGAAGGGGCGAGTCCGGCGTAAAGCCTCGACAACCTCCCGTAAAGGGATCGATTCGATCTCTAATGCTTCCTGGCTCATCCCTGTTTCATTCTCTCCTCTTACACAATTCCTCAATGATGGACGAAATGCCCGGGCCTAAAGGCCACGTAAATCGGCCGTCTTTTTCAGGGGGTTAAAACCTCCTGCTCCCTCCGGCCCTTCGTCGAATCCCCAGGGGCTAAAGCCCACTGGCTTTCTGGCTCTTTTCGGCACGACTGAAGTCGTGCCCTGATACAAAGCGAACTTTTGAAGCGCGCTGCGAATCCTTGATACGTACTGCGAGTTCTTGAAGCATGCTGCGAATTTCTGAAACACGCTGCGTACTCTTGAAACACGCTCTAAAAGCCGGCCAAATACTGATGCGCAAACTGTACGGCGATGGAACCCTCCCCCACGGCGGAGGCCACTCGCTTAACCGAACCGTGCCGCACATCGCCGGCCACAAAAACTCCCGGCACACTCGATTCGAGCAGAAACGGCTCGCGCTGTTCCTTCCATGACTCGGGAAGCTTACCCCCGATGCGCAGATCCGGCCCTGCCAAAACAAATCCATTCTCGTCACGCAGAACGGACGGTGGCAACCACGACACTCCCGGCTCAGCGCCGATGAAGACAAACAACGAAGTCGCCGGGGCCACTCTCTCACCATTCGGTCCCGATAGCCGCACCGATTCCAGCCGTTCTCCTCCCAGAGCCTCTAGTACTTGCGTCTTCGGCTCCAGCACTATATTCGATGTTCTCTCGATCTCATCGATTAAGTATTTCGACATGGTCGCAGATAATCCCGCGCCGCGCACCAGCATGGTCACCTTGCAGGCGAATTTGGCGAAGTAGAGTGCCGCCTGACCGGCTGAATTGGCTCCGCCGACGACAAACACGTCTTCGTCTTTGCAGGCGGCGGCTTCAACAAGGGCGGCGCCGTAGTAGATGCCGCATCCGGAAAGCCGTGCCGCGCCCGGGATTTCGAGCTTGCGGTAGTGAACGCCGGTGGCCAGCAGCACCACATGGCTTGAGACTTCGCGTCCATCCGCGAGCTGCACAAAACGATATTGGCCTTCAGTTCGCAGCCCGGTGACGCGCTGGGTGACGAATTCCGCACCGAATCGTGCAGCCTGGGTATGGGCGCGGCGGCCGAGATCCGCTCCTGAGATTCCCGAGGGGAAGCCCAGATAGTTTTCGATACGCGAGGTGGAGCCCGCTTGCCCGCCGGGCGCTTCGGGTTCGATTACCAACGTTCGCATCCCTTCGCTGGCGCCATAGACTGCGGCGGCCAGTCCTGCGGGACCGGCGCCCACCACGACAATATCGTAGAACTCCTGGGTGGCCTGGGTGCTGAGACCGACCCGCGCCGCAAGATCTTCGAGCTCCGGTTCAACCAGCCAGGCGCCATCGGCAAACAGGACGACCGGCAACTTGGCCGGATCGAGTTCCCGATCCTGGAGCAACTTGAGGGCGGATTCGTCGCTGGCAATATCGAGCCAGCGATAGGGGACATGATTGCGGGAGAGGAAACTGCGCACTTTGTGATCCAGGAGCGACCAGCGATGCCCGACAACCCGGAGGCCCTCAAAGGGCGGCTGGTAGCCTGCCTTCCAGTCGTCCAGGAGATCGGTAAGTACTGGATAAAGCTTCTCTTCCGGTGGATCCCATGGTTTGTTGAGGTAGTAGTGGATGCGGGCCGTGTTGATGGCGCGGATGGCGGCTTCTGTGTCGGCGTACGCGGTTAGTAGGACGCGGCGGGCCAGTGGATAGAGCTCGCGCGCCTGCTCCAGGAACTCGACGCCGGTCATGCCGGGCATGCGCTGGTCGCTCAGCAGCAATGCCACCGGTTCCTCGCGGGCTTTGAGCTGGTCCAGCGTGTCCAGAGCGGCTTTGCCGCTGGCCGCGCGCATTACACGATAGGTGGCCCCGTAGTGGCGGCGCAGGTCCTGCACCACCGCTTCGAGAACGCTTATGTCGTCATCCACTGCCAGCAGAATGGGTCTCGCCATACTCTGAGTGTAGAGCCTCGCCGGCGGGCTGGAAATACGGGGAGCAACCCGCCGCCAGTGAGAATTTTCGTGACCTGCAACACCAAACGGCTGTAATCTTATAAAAGGAAAACCGCCAGCGAAGCAAGATTTGATCATTTTCAGGTTACGTTCGGGTAATGCGCGTCATCCGGGCCTAGCCATACTGTCGTAAGTGTGGACATTTCAGAAATGCGCCCGCCCTTTTGCCGATAGGGTGTGCAGGGGCAAATGATGCGGGAGTCTGTACTTTTTTTGCAGGATTTGGCAGTTGTCAGGGTTGAGTCGGCACGAATGAGTCCAATCGAGCCTACCAGGTGGAAGAGGCGCACGCTATGAACAAGATCATCCTGGCAGATTCACAGGCGATTTTCCGTGCAGGGACGGCGAAGGTTTTGGCCATGGACGAGGATCTGCGCATTATTGCCCAATGCACCGATCTGGATCGTATGTACCACGCGGTGACGACCTTTCCTGGGTCGATCTTATTGTTTGCGGCTTCGCTTCGGCCGGAAATGACGCGCCTCCGCGCGCTGCTGGACAGTGTCAGCAGCCGCGGGATTGTGATTGCCGAGAATTGCGATGCCCCATCCGGTTTTCTGCAACAGGGATTTCGCGGTGTGGTGCTGCGCAGCGTTACCGGCAACTCCCTGGTGGAATGCGTACGCCGCGTAGCCGCGGGCGATACCTGGCTGCCGCCGCAACATGTACAACCCGACTCACTGGAAGAAGATATGGTGGGGACCCGCGTTCGCGACCGACTCACGCCAAAGGAAATGCGGATTGTGGCCTTGATTGTGCAGGGCTGCAAGAATCGTGAAATTGCTACCCGGCTCAAGACTACTGAGCAGGTGATCAAGAATTATCTGCGGTCAATCTACGACAAGACGGGCGTCAGCGATCGCCTGGAATTGGCGCTGTTTACTATCCACCACCGGGTGCTGGCGCAGGCCGCAGCCGAAGTGGGCAACAAGCTGGAGGCCGAGGAACTGTCTGCTCCGACGGCTGTGGCGTAAACGATTGCTTGACTAGAGCTTCTCGGCCACGCTTTTGGCCTGGGTGAACAAGTAGAGATAATCCGGACCGCCAGCCTTGGAGTCCGTGCCGGACATGTTGAATCCGCCAAAAGGGTGCGCGCCCACCATAGCCCCGGTGCACTTGCGATTGAAGTAAAGATTGCCGACGTGATACTCGCGTGTCGCATCGTCCAGACTTTCCCGGTTTCCCGTGTACAGAGCCCCAGTTAGGCCGTATTCGGTGTTGTTTGCGACCGCCAGTCCTTCCTTGTAATCAGCTACTTTGATGATGGCAAGGATGGGCCCGAAGATTTCTTCCTGGGCCAGCACGGCATCCGGCGCAATGTCGGCAAACACAGTTGGCTGAAGGAAGTAGCCTCCTTCTGGGGTTGAAACGGGTGTTCCGCCGGCGACCAGGCGGCCTTCGAGCTTGCCGGTCTCGATATACGAAAGCATGGAGTCGAGAGC
>JBAWCO010000792.1:0-2788 GCA_049590315.1 Occallatibacter sp.
TCAGCTACACCTACGACGGGCTCAACCGGCTCAGTACGGTGGTGGACAATCGTCTGCCCAGCAACAACACCACCCGCTATAGCTACGACAATGCAAGCAACGTGGCCACCGTCGCCTATCCCAACGGCGTCACGTCCACCAGCACCTACGACGAGGTGAATCGGCTCATCGAGTTGTCCACGTCTGCATCTGGAACGCAGATTGCCGATTACAAATACACGCTGGGCCTCACCGGCAACCGCACCAACGCAACGGAGCTAAGCGGCCGCACGCTGCTGTGGAGCTACAACGGCATCTACCAGCTCACCAACGAGGCCATCACCGGCGATCCTGCCAACAACGGCAACGCAACGTATACGCTGGACCCGGTGGGCAACCGTACTGCGGCAGCTTCCACGTTCAGCAGCTTCAGTCCCGGCTTCGGCAGCTATAACCCCAACGACCAGCTTTCATCGGAGACCTACGACAACAACGGCAACGCAACCAGAACCGCCAACGGCAACAACTACGTCTACGACTCCGAGAATCACATGATCCGGATGTCGAACCCCAGCACATCGGTCACCATGATCTACGACGCGTTCGGCAATCGCGTCTCGAAGACCGTGACGAACATATGTGCATTTGCGCTGTTCGAAATCACGCTGCAATCGGAGGCACATGGCGAAACAAACGGAAATGAGCAGGAACAAAGTTCCGGTTAATCCAACAAAAAACGCCACCGCACTCGTTCAATCACAGACTCCACCAGGAGTTTCCCCCCTCCAGTCGCCGGTCGGCGGAAAGACCGTTTCTCCAAAGGATCGTTTTGCCTCGTTCCGAAAACAGATCCCCGAAGCTCTTCTAATCTATGAGCCCCAGCCATCGAGGGCCCTCTGCACGAATCCGGTGGTCAATGAGCGCGGAGCTGCGGGGCTTCTTGGTGTGTCGCAGGAACTGTTAAAGAAATGGCGGCAGCGCGGCTTTGGGCCGAATTACATTCAGTATGAAAAAAACGGGCCGATCCGATACGAATTGAATGAACTGACGGAATTTCGAGAAAGCCACGGTGTCCTGGTCAGGTCCGAGAAAAAAGCGATCTCTGTCCCCGCATAGCCGTTCCTCAGTCCCGGCGGCATTTGCTTTATCTTGACAGGGCGAAGGCGGTTTAAGAAGCAATTCTATGGGCCACTGATCTTCATTCAATCGCCAACCTGCTCGGGTTCCGTGGGGATCGAGCCAGAATGAAAGCAGTCGCCGTAGAGTCTGGACTGTGACTTGCTGTCCGGATATCCGGGGGACTCCCGGGAGCGGCGTGGGGCCAGGTCTCTAGAACTGGCACACATTGGATTGCTCATTCGCATGGAGATTTGAATTTGAATGCCGGCGAGGATACAGGTGACTCTGTGCGGGCTTGGCGGCATTCACTACTTGGTGACCAAGGCAGTGCGGCTAAAAATGGCTACAGCCCCGTGACAAAAGGCTCTAAATAGGATTTGACCCAACAGGTGCCAACTTAAAGCGATGCTTCTGACGCTCTGCCTCGTCGAAGCTGCGAGTGCCGACTCTGGAATCTCTGTTAAGGCCATCCATGACGGTGTCTCCGTTCACACACTTTGAGCGCAGAGCAATAGGGATCTCCGAAAGATTATCGGATGGGGTGCTCTATTTATGGTAAGGCCAGGCGCTCATGCCAAGCGCGCCACGGCGGGCGCCAGATGGACCTGAACCGGCATTTTTGGAATTGAAGCGACAATCCTTGTGGTCAGCAACTCTGATTGGGCTGGCCACGCCCTCATGGAAATTCTGAACGCTGCAGGTGCGGGGAGAAGTGTGCGTCATCTGTTCGGGCACGCACACTTCATGCTTGAAAATTCTGCTTTTACGACAGGATGATCAGGAGGTGTGGAGAAGCCTTCTCGATGCCAAGTTTCCTTTCGGTGTCGAGTTGGACAATGTGCATTGAACTTCTTTCGGCCGCAGTTGCGCATGAAGTTTCTCGGGTTCTCTTTTCATGCGGCCCTGCGCCTTGCATCGAAGCGCGCATGAACGCGCTCCGCGACGGATGCAGGAATCCGCAGCGTGGTGTACTTACGCTTGTGGAGCTTCTCCGGCCGGACGATCTTGAGGACGCCGTTTTCGTCCTCAAAGAGATCACGGATTGCATTAGCTGACAATCCCCAGAGCTTTCCCAACTCTTCGGGCTTGAAGTGACGCTCGAACGGGCAGACGTCCGCACGTGATGAGGTTGTAGATTGGAATTTAGTTGACAAACGAGATCCAGTGCACGGGTATACCGGGCCGCCCCTGGTTGGGGCAAAAGGAGCTGGATGGATTGGGATTCCGCCCTGCCTCTGCTCCCGGAAGTCAGACCACCGGGTCGCTCAGTCGATCTCGCTTTTCAGGCTGGCGCGTAGGGCCTAACGCGTTGGTAGGATCACCGCAGTCCTATTCCCTAGGGTTCCCTGCGGCTGGCACTGAGGTCAACACCGTGCCCGTGGATCTATGACCCAACTATAACAAGCGGAGCGATCAAATGTAAAAGCCGGGTTCCATTGAGGCCCCGGCTCGAAGCGAACCAAGATCGGGTTTTGTGCTAATTTGTGCTAACGAAGGTTAATCCGGTGAATTTCTTGAGCTTTATCCCCTTTTGAATGAGTTATGTCTTTTGTTTCTTTGGCCAATGGGTGTCCAATCCCAACAGTTTACCGGCAGCGGCCTGAGCGCATAGCTCAGGCCGCTGTTGCCTTTTGTGCACTTAATAACCTGGCGATTCCGATTTGAGTTCAGGTGCACCGGTCACGTGCAC
>JBAWCO010000793.1:0-3311 GCA_049590315.1 Occallatibacter sp.
CATCTGGGTTCCCTATTTCCTGCAATCGCGTCGGGTGGAAGTCACGTTTGTGAACTGACTTCCACGCTGTTTCGAGCCTGTCAGTAGCTCCGCACCCATTCCAGGATGGAGCGGACGGCTGCGCCGCTGGGGCCTTTGGCGATGTGGGGGCGGGAGTCCTCGATCCAGGCCAGGCCGGCGATGTCGAGGTGAATCCAGGGCACGTCTTCCGTGAAGGTGTGCAGGAACTCGGCGGCGGTGCTGGCTCCGCCGTGGCGTCCGCCGGTGTTCTTGATGTCGGCGATGTCGCTCTTGATTTGATCGGCATATTCTTCGCCAAGCGGGAGCCTCCAGAACTTTTCGCCGGAGGTGGCGAGTGCCTCCTGGAATTTGCCGATGGTCTCGTCGTCGTTGGAGAACGCTCCGGCGTTGTGGATGCCGAGGGCTACGACGCATGCTCCGGTGAGGGTGGCGGCGTCGATGAGGTGGGTTGCGCCGAGCTGGCGGGCGTAGGTGAGTCCGTCGGCCAGAACCAGGCGGCCTTCGGCGTCGGTGTTGATGACGTCGATGGTCTTGCCGGGCTTGTCTGCGGTGAGGGGCATGGCGGTGACCACGTCGCCGGGCTTGTAGGCGTTGCCGTCGGGCATATTCTCTGCCGAGCAGACGATGCCGAGGACGCGGACCCTGGGCTTGAGCAGGGCGATGGCGCGCATGGCGCCCAGCATGGCCGCGCCGCCGGCCATGTCGTACTTCATCAGCTCCATTTTTTCGGAGGGCTTGATGCTGATTCCACCTGTGTCGAAGGTGATGCCCTTGCCGACGAGACCCAGGACCGGGCCTTCGGTCACGCCGTCCGGCTCATAACGAACTACGATCAGCGCGGGCGGTTCCTCGGAGCCCTGTGAGACGCTCCAGAATGCGCCCATCTTCAAATCGTGCAGCTTGTCGGTGGAGTAGACCGCCGACTGCAGGCCTACTTGCTCCGCCATTTGGGTTGCGCGCTGGCCGAGGATGGTGGGGGTCAGCTTGTTGCCGGGCTCGTTGACCAGGGAGCGGGTGAAGTTCTGACTTTCGCCGACGATGATGCCTTCGGCAAATGCCGCCTTGAACGCATCCTGATCTGAATTTCCCGGGGCGGCCAGCGTGAACGATTGCACGCTCTGATCCTTGCGGTCGCTGCGGTAGGTGTCGGGGTCGTAGTCGCCCACAAACGCGCCCTCGACAGCAGCGCGGACCACTGCGTGGAGCGGACTTTCGGAGAAGTTTTCGGGTAGCGCAAGAACCAATTCGCGAATGCCTCGCGGTTTGGTGAAGCGGACGGCGGTGCCGGCGGCGTTGCGTACGCTGTGCGCCGTTGCCTTGGCCTGTTTGCCCAGACCCACCAGCAGCAGCCGTTTGGCAGCCAGACCCGCGGGGGCATGCAGAAGCAGGGTCTCATTGGCGCCGGCCTTGAATTCGCCGCTGGCCAGCACGGTTGCCGCGGCTGCCTTGACTGCGTCGTCGGTGGTCAGCAGCACGGGTTCAGGCTTGGCGTCTTTTTCCTTGGAGGTTTGTGTGTCGATGGCCAAAACGGCCAGCAATCCGGTTTCAATTCCTGCAAGATTTGCAAAAGAGAGGTCAGTCTTCATGAATCCCATTCTTTCACTCAAGGGGCGAAGAATGACAACCGGAGGATTGTCGGGGTGGACTTTTGCTCTCTCGATAGTGACATTTCCGAACTGAATTGACATTAAGCATAAAAAATGTCATTTTACTTGCAGGTGACATTTATGAACCCTTCGGTCAATTCCAGGCTTCACGCCAAAGCTCCGCTCAGCGCCAATGGGCGCATCGTCATTCCAGCGGCTATCCGTGAAGAGATGGGCTTTGCGCCCGGCGATACGCTCCTGATGGATGTCGAGGGCGGCGTTCTGCGCATAGAGTCCTATCCGGCACGCATTCGGCGCATTCAGCGGGAGTTCGCCAAATACGTGAAACCGGGCATTCTCGCTTCCGACGAACTGATTGCGGAGCGTCGAGAAGAAGCCCGCCGCGAAGAAGAGGAATCTGAGCGCCAGTTGGAGCAAGCACGCCTGAGGAACGAGGGAAAGATTGCCTAGGCCCGCGGTTCTCGATTCTTCGGTAATCCTCGCGGTCATTCTCGATGAACCCGGCAGCCAGAACGTCGTTTCCATCCTTGAAGGAGGTCTGCTGAGCACTGTCAATCTGGCCGAAGTACACGCGCGGCTTCTGCAGCTTGGGGCAGTGGCTGACCATGCCTGGAATCGGATTCTCAGCCTTCAATGCGAAGTCAGCTTCTTCACTGACGAGCAGGCGCGAGTCGCTGCTGAACTGATCGCAGTCACCAAGCCGTTCGGCCTGTCCCTTGGCGACCGTGCCTGCCTGGCGTTGGCAATCGAGCGAAAGGCCAGGGTTTACACGACAGACAAGGTCTGGAAGAATCTGTTGCTGGGGATTGAGATTGAAGTAATCCGATAAGCCGCAGCCTATAATCTTCGGGACGATTGATTTGCGTTGCGAACCAATGTGTGGAGTCTGCGATGAGGAAGTGGATTGCAGAGGTTTATCGGCCCGCTGGATTCATCCTGCTGGGTGCCCTGATCGGCTCTGGGCTTACATTGGCCATCCAGGGGAGGCTGTCGACGCCTGATATCGTCGGCGGGGTTTTGTGGTTATTGGGTTTTGGGATAATTGTGGTCAATGGACGGAGGAGCAGGGCTCTGTCTTCTCTCGCGATTAGCTTGCTCTGGGGGGGCCTTGCCGTTGAGCAGTGGACGCATCACCGAACACCTTTTAGCACGATTTTCCCCATAATTCTTGCGTTGATCTATGCGAGCTTAGCAGGGATTGAACACGGTGAGCGAAAGAAAAAGCGTGCGGAGGAGATCGCTCAATCGATCTGATGGCCGCAGTTGACCGGAGAGGTGACGGGGAACGGAAAGAGCGACAAAAAGCCTGACGGACTTGACAGGCTGCGCAAGCAGGAGAGCTTTATCCGACAGTGAAGAAAACCTCTTTCAGCGGCTAAAGCCCAGTCATTTTATTGACTTTATCGGCACGACTGAAGTCGTGCCCTGTTACAAACCCCTTGGTATTCTGCCCTACATTGAGTTTTCCGCAACCGATGAACGATCCTACCGCCCCATGCGGCTTTTGCTGGCGTTCACGGCGGCCCGGGCTTCGCGGTCGCCTTCCCGGCGCTTTTCTGTTTCCCGTTTGTCCCAGTCCTGCTTGCCCTTGGCTACGGCCAATTCGCACTTAACCCGGCCGTTGCGAAAGTAAAGCCGTGTGGGGATGAGCGTGTGGCCCTTGATCTGCGTCTTGGAGAGTAG
>JBAWCO010000794.1:0-12986 GCA_049590315.1 Occallatibacter sp.
ACCACTACATGAGGAATGCAAAGCGAACCTTCCCGGATGATCCCAAGCAGACTTTCTTCCAATCGATTGGCTTGAGACTGCACACTGTCCACCAATACACACCAAACATCATCGCCACCTATACGACGGCGCTCAAAGACATGGCGTGGAGGAGCATTGCGGCCTTCGCCCGGATATGTGGGAGGAAATATCTTGTCTCCTTTTCCGCCGACTGGCTGGAGACGTTGACGCCGGCGCAAGGCGGAGTCTTTGGCAACCATTTGAGTGAGTGCGGTAGCGTCCATAGGTTTTCCTTCTTTCATCCAGCAAAGTGCGGACTATGGTATAGGCCTGAAGTGCTAATTGTAATCATCGGGAAGAAATAGCGAAGATAAAAGTGATCAGCCTTCGATCAGTGGGCATTTCCCATACCGCGGAACTCTCTCGCAAACTTGGTTTACGTGGGCAAGACTTCTTACTCTGAACTGGCCGCAGGCATCCCCGACCTGTTCATAAAAGGCGCCTTTCGAGGGAGTCGGGTAAGGGAACGGCATTGCTGCCGTCCCCTCCCCTAAGAACCGGACTTGATGGTTTTCATCATCCGGCTCAAGCCGTGTGTAAGCCCTGCGCGAGCAGGGCCGGCGGAACAACCACACACAAGGATCGACCGCTGGCTCACCTGAACCTCTTTCGAGACTCGACGTAGCCGCGCCAGTGCGAGTCGAACGGGTTAGCGTCCGACTTCACCTTAACGTAGCGCCGGATAGGGATCTCGGTTGGATCAGCCAACCGGACCACAACCGAACGCGAGCGTTGCGCGTGAGAGCCAGCCAGTACCGCGAAGGACCACTTGCCTCGCCCAACCCCGTCCCAGTATCGATCTACGATCCAGAACGCGGACTTGTTCGGATGACGACGCTTCGCCCATCGCCAGAGCGAGTGCCAGAGGACCATTCTCACTTTCCGAAACGCCGGACCCGCCTCGATATGACGGTGATAGTATGCCCAACCACGGATGATCGGGTTGAGCAGCCTAATCAGATACTCCTGCTTCATGGCTCGATTCGAGCGAATCTCACCACGCACCTTCTCCAGGAAGGCGTGCATATTCTTCTTGGATGGAGTGATCAGGAGCTTGTCGCCATATCTGCGCAGGTTCTGCCCCAGGAAGTCGAAACCCTGTTCGATATGCGTGATGCAGGTTTTCTCAGGTGAGAGCTGCAAGCCACGTTCGGACATGAATCGTTCGACGAGTGGCTTGACTTCATTTTCCAGTAGCTCCTTCGAGCATCCGGTGATGATGAAGTCATCGGCATAGCGCACGAAGTTCACCTTCGGGTTATAAGCTTCCCCTTGGATTTCCTTCCTGCGGAAGGTTTCCTTGAGCAGTCGCTCTAACCCATCCAGTGTCAGGTTCGCCAGCGTGGGCGAGATGATCCCGCCCTGCGGTGTACCTGCCTCCGTAGGAAACAGCGTTCGATTCTCCATGAAGCCCGCCTTCAGCCACTTCGTCAGCACCTCTTTGTCCGTGAGGATGTGGTCGAGCATCCATGTGTGGCTGATGTTGTCGAAACAGCCACGGATGTCGCCCTCAAGAACCCACCGTGCGCTGTGTTTCTGGGACAGCGCACGAAAGCACTGCTCGATGGCGTCAGCGGTCGAGCGTTCCGGCCGAAAACCATAGGAGTTGGGGTCGGCTGTCGTCTCCGCGACCGGGAGCAGCGCCAGCAGGTAGAGTGCCTGCATGGC
Organism: Occallatibacter sp.; assembly: GCA_049590315.1. GTDB lineage: Bacteria > Acidobacteriota > Terriglobia > Terriglobales > Acidobacteriaceae > Telmatobacter. Next base: position 1,729 of record JBAWCO010000794.1, read on the forward strand.
GCGATCCTTCATCGTGGGGATTCCCAGCGGTCTCAGCTTCCCATTGGCCTTCGGGATATAGACACGCCGCAGCGGTTGCGGTTGATAGCCGCGCCGTCGCAGTGTATCGATGGCCTTGTATCTGGACGCCGGAGTGCTCCAGATCGCTCCGTCCACTCCCGGCGTGTTCTTGCCCTTGTTGTGCGTCACTCGCTTTACAACCAACGCTCGACCGCAAAACGAGCGGGTCAGCAGCCATTGCAGGGCTTTCACCTTGCCGTGACGGCCTTCCTGTGTTGCCTTGACGATACGCTCTTGCAGTCTCCTGACCTTGTGCTCACATTGAGACCAATCGATCTGTTCCCATTGAGCCTCCGGGCCGGAGGCTGCACACATAGATTGCTCCACGTTCATTTGCGATTCCCTCCTGCGAAGATTCTGTAAGTTCTTTCGTCAACCACGACCAACTGGAAGTCTGCCTGCTTTCGCAGCGGAGTAATGTCGCAACTCCTATCCGCTCCATTACAGAACGGCATTCGCTTTCTCCAGCATCCTTTACTCGCTGCCCCAGCAGCGTGCCTCGCGGCAGCGCCTGCCCCAAAGGGGCGAGACATCGGGCTTACCTTGTTCCATTTGAATGACACGAATGATGTAGTCCCCGCCTTTACACCGGCAGCCTTTATGTCCGTGTGCTCCAAACCACCCGGTGGATGCATCCGGCTGCGTGCCTTTTGGCTAGAGCCTGTCAGCGTCTTTGGCTCTTCGGAAGTTACGGTGCCTTCGGCAGTTCACGTTTGTTGGACATATCATTCAGCCTGACCCTCCCACCGCCTTGACGCTGGCAGTGGCGGAGAACGCCTCACGGAGTTCTCTTTGTCGAAGAGACAGAGGTCTGTTGTCTCGACAGCTTTCGACCCAGCTGTTACCAGCTACGCCGATGTCGATAGGCTACTGCGGACGGAACCGCAGGTTCAGCTCACATTCCTTTCGTGTTGAACAATCATTCAAACAGCTTTCAAGTCGCACAGGAGGTCCTTCCCTGACTCCAGCCGCCGAGCGTACCGGCGTCTTCCGTCACCCATCCCAGCGGGGTCCGTTCCTTCCCCGCAACGCCCCTCCCTTACGTGCGCACAGCAATAAGGATGTGAACCGAATTTCTTTCTTCGTCAAGTGCCCCCGCTTCAGGCAACGGGCTTGGCAGAGGCGGAAGAACCTGTAAAGGGTCTCCGCTGCGCTGCGATGAACGGGCAACTAACGCCCGCCCTGGACAGAACCTCCCGCCTCCGCCCGTTGCAAGAGCCATGAAGCGGGGGCACTCAACGAAAAAATTTGGTTTGGGTGCTCTTGCTTCTGGACGCCAATCGGCCCCAACGGGGCTTCCAGAGGAGCATCATCATGGAATTCAGCAGCCACACTACCAGCATCGCAGCCACCACCGCCAGCAATGGCACTGCCAGCAGCCAAGCTGCGTCGCACAGGAAAAATGCGGCGCAGCGGAACAACCGCAGCGAATCGCCCTATCAGGGACGGACAGCGCAGAAGGACAATCCAACCCAACTCATCATCAAACAGGCCGTGGACTTTCTCATCCAGCAGGTCGAGGCAGGCAAGAGCGAAACGCTCGCCGCGTATCTGACCGCGATGGCGCGGTTCCACAATTACAGCTTTGGCAACATCGTTGCCATTGCGCGGCAGCGGCCCACGGCTACGCGCGTTGCGGGATTCGGCACATGGAAAGAGATGGGCCGGTATGTGAAGAAGGGCGAAAAAGGTATCCAGATTCTCGCGCCGATGATCGGATACCGCCGGAAGAAGGATGACGCCGAGCAGGATAGCAACGCCAGCGCCAAGCCTCAGCCCATGCTTATCGGGTTCCGTGCAGTTTACGTGTTTGATGTGGCGCAGACCGAGGGTGAGGACCTGCCGGAGTTCGAGCACAATATCTCCGGCGAAGTAGGCGAGCAGCGCGACCGGCTGATTGATTTTCTCGCACAGCAGAACATCGCGCTTGAGTTCAACGAAAGGATTGCACCGGCACTGGGCGTGAGCTACGGCGGCAAGATCGCCCTGCTTCCGGGCCAGACAGAGCCGGAGGAATTCGTCACTCTGGTTCATGAAACGGCGCATGAACTCTTGCACAAGGCCGAGCGCCGCACCTTCACCACGGCAACCGTGCGCGAAACGGAGGCCGAGGCCGTGGCCTTCATCGTTGCTCAGGCAATCGGCCTTGAGATGGGCAACGCATCGAGCGATTACATCCAGATGTACAACGGCAACGCGGCATTGCTGACCGAAAGCCTTGAGGTTATCCAGCACACTTCCGCTGTGATTCTGGCCGCAATGCGCGACGACGAAAGCGCGGAACCGGCGACGGAACGGGAGCAATTCGCAGCGGCCAGCTAACGCACACATCCTGAGCGGGCGCGCTTGGAAGTGTGCCCGCTTGCGCCCAAACGCAAGATTCAACCGGAACAGGAGATTCCACATGACTACTACAGTTCAAACTCAGTCGGAGTACCGTGACCTGCCGCTCGATTGGCTGGTCATATCGCCCACCAACCCGCGCAAAACATTCGACGAAGATGCGATGCAGGAACTCGCCGCCAGCATCCGAGAAAACGGCGTGTTGCAGCCTTTGTTGGTTCGGCCCCGAGCGGAACGGAGTTTTGAGATCGTTTTCGGAGAACGCCGGTATCGTGGCGCGGCGATGGCAGAAAAAGAGACCGTGCCGGTGTGCATCCGCGAAATGACCGACGCTCAGGTATTGGAGGCGCAGCTAGTCGAAAACCTCCAGCGTCAGGACGTACATCCGCTCCATGAGGCGCAGGGCTACGCCGCTCTGCTGCGTCTTGAGGAGCCGAAGTATTCCGTCGAACTCATTGCGGCCAAGTGCGGCAAGAGCGCCGGGTATGTGACCTCCCGCCTTCGCTTGACGGAGCTTGCGCCCGCAGCCGTCGAAGCCTTTACCAAGGACGAGATTGGCTTAGGTCATGCTCTTTTGCTGGCGAAGTTGCAGTCACAACAACAGGAGGAAGCGTTGACCGCTTGCTGGCAGGAGAGCTACACGGGCCGCAGCAAGGCGAAGCGCATCCTGCTGCCCGTTCGCCATCTGCGGGAATGGATCGAGCACAACATCCTCTTGGAACTCGCCACCGCGCCATTCTCGAAAGAGGACGCAACGCTTGTGCCGGAGGCGGGTTCCTGCCATGAGTGCCCAAAACGCACCGGGCACAATGCGCTGCTTTTCGAGGGCATCGCCGCGCAGCATGATTCCTGCTCCGATCCGGCCTGCTACGCGGCAAAGGTGGACGCGCACGTGAAGCGGACCGTAGCGGCGAAACCAAAGCTGGTACAGATCACGACCACCTACGGCAAACCAGCCGAAGGCAGCACGGTTGTCCCGCGCGGCCAGTATGTCGAAATCAGGCAGGAGAAGCCGAAGAACAAATACCAGCAGGAAGCGCCGGAATACAAAACGTGCAAGTTCGTTACCCAGGCCATCGTTGCGGATGGCACTGACAAAGGCGAACTCCGCAAGGTGTGCGCCAATCCTGATTGCCCGGTGCATCACCCCAAGAAGCAGCAGCGGCGGACCGACCCCGATGCTACGACGAAGGCCGCGCAAGATAAGCAGCGGCGCGAGGAGGCGATTGCCAACACCACCGGCATCCGCGTACTCGCAGCCATCGCCGACGCCGTACCCGTGCGGTTGATGAAGCGCGATCTGCTGTTTCTGACAGAGCGGCTGGCCGGATTGGTGGACGAACGGCGCTTGGAGATCGTTGCCCGGTCGCGCGGCATCAAGCGGGAGAAGGACAGCGATTCCATCGCCAAGCTGTTTGCCTCCTACTTGCGCCGCGCCGAAGAGAGCGCGTTGGGCAGCATGTTGATCGAACTGACCATCCTGCTCACCGCCGCCCGTCAGCAGACCACACAGGTGTTGAACGACGCTGCCGCCCATTACAAGGTGGACACCGACGCCATCACCGCAAAGGTCAGGCAGGAGTTCGCGGCAAAGGACAAGACGAAAGCCGCGAAGAAGGCCACGCCCAAGCCGCCAACGAGGGTACAGTCGAAGCCGGGAAAGAAGAACGCAGCGGCATAGCTATCAATACAACAGGAACACTCTGCGGAGCCAGCAAATCGGCTCCGCATTTTTATGGATTAGCGCGTCTTCCCGCCCTCTTGCGAGGCTCCTGCCCTCCGGCAGGAGCGGCATCATTGGCCCACCCGACGCGCACCGCCGAACCGCTCTCGGTGGGAATTCATGGCGGCAGGCTATCGGCGTGCGGATTGTGGCAAGGTTGGTCATAGCCGCCACGGGAATTCAGTAATGCGGTTCGGTGTACCCACGAATATCGCCTGGGGCCGCAGCCCATCTACGCGCCCTTAATCGTTGCCCCAGAAGAGCGATGGGGCGTCATCTCCCCCGGACGGGCGGAGCCGTCGGTAGTGCGCAGCGGCGAGCGATCCAGTTCTCGTCGCGGCGGGCGCGGTTTTCTCTCGAAATTCTTTGCAGATCCAGCTTGGATTCCGGCGCGAGCGCGACGGCTCAATCTTTTTGCTTCTTGCGAGCGGCGGGTCTCTTAGGCGCAGCTTTCTTTCGTGGCCTGCCCTCGGGCTTCGGTACGAAAGCCTCTACCTCCGACCGTCGCACCAATTTTCGGCCTGCCACTTCCATGCTTTGAAGCCGACCCTCTTGGACTAGCTGGCGTATCCGCTCCTGGGACACTTCCCGGATGCGAGCCGCCTCCGCCTGCGAAATCCAGTCCTGAAAACTTTCGGCCTCATCGGTATTTACTCTTGAAGTATTCAAGGGTTTCTGTTACGATTCCTCTGGGTTTTGGTCCCGGTTTAACTATAGCCGTGAGGACGCACCTTTGTGCGTCTACGCAACCCCTTGTTTTCAAAAGCTCCCGCCCTTGGAGGCCTGATATGAGAAAGGATTTTCGCAGTCAATTGCTCATCCAGATCGAAATGCTGCGCGGAGATGTTTCTCATGAAGAGTTGAGCAGGAGACTGGGAGCCGTGACGGAACGCTACTTGGCGCGTTACGTCGCCGGCAAAGTCCACCTGCTGGAACGCGACTTTTATCAGCTAGCGAAAGCCCTCGGCGTTTCTCCACGGGTCCTGGCCGAGCAATGGGCAGCAGTCTGTGGTCTGCGAATGCCTTTGCGCCTGGCAGACAGGGACGCGGTGGAGTGGGTAAGAAAGCGAGCGTACCACCACTGGTGGCGGCATTCGCGGCTTGCCCAGCTTCCAGCGAATCGCGTTCCCCCAAATCCTTCTTCGATGACCATCATTCGCGAGAAATACGCAGACCGGCTACCTCGCGAAACGCCGCCCTTCTGTTTCCGCTCCCACGGCAAGCAAAAGGCTATGCCCGAGAGAGAGGAACAGTTCGCTCGCGCCTACAGAATGCTGGTTCAGTTCGTCCATGACCGCGAATCCCAGCGAACTATCGGAGCAATGCAGGGTTTCAGCGGTACGCATGCGCGGCGGTTGATGCACGAAGCCGCTTTGATATGGGCCAAAAGCGTAGGCATCGATTTGGTTCGTGACAAGTCCGTGCCTTTCAAGAGCGACGCCAAGCTGGTGAAGAACCTATATGCCGGACTCAGTTTTTTTGCGCAACAGGAGTTCAAAGTGCTGGCGCTGGAAGGAGCAGCTAAGTGATGCTCTTGACTCGGGAAGACTTTTATAAAGGGCTGGGCCACGCACTCAGTCAGGCACGGCTCAAGCGTGGTCTTTCCCAGGCGGAGGTGGCCGACGGGCTGAATCAGGTCCCCATCGACCCAGAACGATGCCTGCGAAGGATCGCCGCGCTCAGTGTCATGGCAGGAAGCATCCGGCGACAAAAGGGGATGACTCGCAAGCAGGTCGCAGAACGCGGCAACCTCTCTGTTGAGTTTGTACGCGACCTGGAAGCTGGGAAAATCTTCAACCCAGAGGTGTATCTGGTCTATTGCCTCAGCTACGGCTTGGGATTGCCCTTCTCCAGATTTGAAAAGAAGGTGGATCGGCTCTCCCGCATTGAATTGGACGAGAACGACATGCCAGTCCGTAGGAGTAGGGAACGAGCGCAGCTACCGCAGCCAGCTGCGCGTCGTCTGCGGGGTTCGGGAAACAAAGACAATGCCACTCCTCCGGAAGAGGGATGTGGCACTCCAGGGATGGGCGGGTCCGACGAAGAACCGCCCGACGGCACGGACGGTCTTTGACCTCCCCAGGTATGTTTCCGGAAACCGTCGGCGCCGCTTGGAAAGGGTCACGAAGGGAGGTGCATTCGATGATGAACCCAAAGGCATGGGAGACGATCAGCGGTTTTACCGCCAACGCAAAAGCGGCCACCGAACGGTTAGGGAAGCTGGGCGTCTATTTCCCTGAAAACAAACAACAGCTCGCGGCGACGGCGGCTCGGATCGAGGCCGAGTGCGGTGCCACCATGAAGTCTCTCTTGACCGAAGCGCTGACCGGGGTGGGGTCGAAGATTGCCGAACCAGATGCCAAAGCAGCGGCAAAACCGGCCAGGCTGATGATTGACGAAGCTAAAGGGAAACGAATCCGCCGATTGTATCTGGAAGAGCTATCCTCGGAATCCCGCGAAAGCTATCTGGCGGTTGAGTTTGACGATGACACAGAGGTAGTGATCGATATGGATGTCGATGTGGTGTCCCGGCCCTCGTTTGGGATCGCGCATCATGCTCTTGACGAGGACGGAGATGTCAGGCCGTTGAAAGATCACATCAAAGGGTCTATTTCCTCGCTGGATACCGTTGGCGAAATCGATCACATGACCCATTGTCCGAGCCTGGCAAGGGCGGAAGTTCGGGTCGGTGCCGGAGGTACACCAGCCCAGTAGCCCGTCAACCGTTGCAGGCTAATCGCGCAGGCGACCGCGACGTTTTGTAAATGAGTTTTTGACAAACCTCGATATCGGGATCGACGCAACCCAACAGATCGGACACCCTGCGAAAATGTCCCTTCTATTCCGGCTCGCTTGTTATAAAGTTACTTCAACTCCGGTGTACGCTGCTCTGTCCCGCTGGCGACCAGCCATTCATGTTCCTCGCGCGGAAGCATTGCCAGTTTCCGCGGATTCCGTGTGGCGTTTTTCGTGCAGAGCTTATTTGCACTACACTGAGCACAATCTGCCCGCGAGAATTTCGTGTGGAAAGTTACACGGCCGTGTTGGACTCGTGTGAGACCATCAACCAACGCTCTTCTTGCCTTTCGGGCAGATCGCGGATTGGCGGTCCCAATCAATCTTGAATGCACTTTGATCGTAGCCACTCTCGATCTGAATATGATGGACATTCTGCTTCACGGGGCCGACCAGTTCGATACCGCGCTTTTTCCGACTTTCAAGAGCTATCTGGCTGCCAACATAGGAACCGTCGACAAATTGACGACTGGGCAGCAAGTCGCGTCTTGCCAGCTCTTCCTGCCCACTTGCGATATGTGCTGCGTCCGGCGCGTGTGCGTCGGTAGTATCCACATTGGTAATCAGATGCGGCACGCCAGGGGAGCAGGTTTCTGTGAAATGAACTTTGTAACCAACCCATTCCGTTGTGCGCTTCACGCCATAATGTGCGTCGAGTTCGTAGGGCGAATCGATTCGATCTGGGGATGGCGGAAGATTGCCTGCGTGACGCCAGCGAAGTACGCCATTGTCTATCCAGAACTGTGAGACCCAACACCGACACAGGGTCTCGACCGCGGGCAGGCAGCGAAGATAAGGCGGCGATTTCTCAGACCAGATTCTATCGATCAACGCGATGCCATCGCGCCCAATTTCTTCTGTCGAAGCATTGATATCGTCCTTTGTCCGATCCGGTTGGCGGTTGCATTCGAAGCGCTTGGCGTATTTCACATACCACGAGGCATCCACATTCGCTGCCACCCATTTCGGGTCGACAGTTGAAAGTACATTCAAGGTCGCTCGAAGTGTTTCTCCCACCAATTCACTTCGATTCATATTACGAATCGAAGACACAATGTGCGTCGAGTCAGTGCGCATGTCGCTGCGGGCGCGCAGTAGACCAACGGATTTACATCGATCCAGGAGCCTCTGCAGCAACAACATCTCTCCATGGCCCTCAATCAGTCGATCGCGAAACCGAGACAGAATGGAGTAATCGAAGCCAGGATCGCCCAGTTCAAGGCCAAGCAGATACTTCCAATCAATTCGTGAACGCACGGCTTCGGCCGCATCTCGGTCGGACAGACGCTCGGCGAACTGCATGATGGTAACGAGTGCGAGTCTCCAAGGTGCAGCAGCGGGTTGGCCCCGGTTAGGAAAGAGTGGAGCGAAGAGCCCGTCGTCGAACAGCGTTCCCAAGTGATCGCGCAGAGCCAGACACTGGTTACTTGCCGAAAGAGCAACTTTAGCGACACGAAGCGTGTCAGCCGGAACGGCACCAACTATTCGTAATTGGAGCATTGTTTCACGACGCGGACCGTCGCCAGAGCCCGATAGGACATCCTATCTGTTCAAATGCATTTTGTCAGACATCTGTGCGCTTAGGAAACTAAAACATCAACTGGCGTGACAGCACATGGTTTGTTCCCTTTCATAGCGTGGCGTTTAAGGCCAAGGTCGGTGAAGCGAAATACAATTGGTGTCGCAGCGTCGGCTAATCGCGATTCTGACAAAAGAGCAGGACGCCCGCGGATGAATGTCCGCCGTTTCTTTCAGTTCAATTCCAAAATCCGCCTCATCTCGCAGGAGAAACATGGTTCGGACGCTTACACTCTTGGTAACTACTGCGGAGGCCACCTGCGGCGGTTGGTGGAGAAATAGCAACAACAACTTGCACAATCGGCTGAAGCTTGTGCATACTGAGCCGAAGGCCAGTCATGCGGACAGCTAGAGCGTTAGCGCAAGTCTTCGTCGGAAGCTTGGTGTTGCTCTTTGCTTTGCTGCCGATATTCGCTCAGAGGCCGGAATCGCAAATCCAGTGGGAACAATACACAACCAGAAACGGCTTGCCGTCCAATCGCGTGCTGTGTGTCGCGGCGAATGGGAATCGCGTATGGGCAGGAACCGACAATGGCCTTGTTTTGATTGATGGGCGAGACATTACGAAAGTGTTTTCGGTGAAAGACGGCCTTGTTGGCGAGATAGTGACCGCGCTTGCCGTTGACCCTGACACAGATGATCTGTGGATCGGAACCTACAGTGGAGTGAGCCACTACAGCGCAGGCACGTTTCAGAACTACACCACTCTCACATCGGGTTTGGCAAATGACATTGTGTACGATATTGCCGTCCAACGCGGCGTTGTGTGGGCTGCCACTGCGGCTGGACTCAGCCGCCTGGATATTCATTCGGGGAGCTGGGCCACGTTCGACAACAGGAACAGCCCCATGGTGGATCCCTGGCCAGTGGCGATGTCCATGGGCGACGGCAGAGCATACATTGCTACCTGGGGCACTGGAGTTCTCGAATACGACATCGCCAAAGATCGTTGGACTTCACACGAGCGAGGTGGGAGTGAGAGGAGAGAACAGGTCACTCGCACATCTCAGTCGACTTTGGATTTCACGACCGGAGTGGCTTATGACATTGATTCAGGAGTGCTCTGGACGGCCACTCACCGTGGCCTTATTCAGCAAGATGGAAATGCTTGGCGCCTGTATACTTCTGCGGGCTCCGGTCTGGCTTCCGACTTTATCAATGCTCTTCATTTGAAGGACAACAAGCTCTGGTTATGTACGAAACAAGGACTCAGCGTTTTCAACCTGAAGACGTCAACATGGACGAGTTACAGCGGATTTTCCGCGTCCCAACATGGCGCGGCAACCCTGGACAAATCGAGTAAAGGGGCCGGGAACCGCCTGGCTTCACGCGGGCCCCTGGACACGAATGTTCTTGATGTTGCCATTGATGGCACGGACATCTGGGTGGCATCTGACAAAGGCCTGAGTGTGGGGACGTCTGAACGTGCGAGATACATCGACAAGTTCAACCACGGGACCGGAATTCCCGAGAGAGCTATTGGTGTGCCTCGGTATCCCATGCCCGAATCCCCCTCTGAGCGGTCAGTTTATTCACCAAAGCAGCCGACGGTGAATATTGGGTTCTTTGGTCCTCTTGAAAACGGTCCCGAGGTTCCCGATGGGGTGGCCATGCTGCACGGCGCGCAACTGGCTATTGAGGAAGCGAATAATCGAGGAGGGTATTCGGATCAAGTTCACAGCACGCACTTGATGTATGAGCTGAAGACTCACGACGATTCCGCTCCTTGGGGAACTTCGACCACGGAGCCTGTCAAAATGATCATGGACGAACATGTAGTGGCTATTCTGGGTTCGATCGATGGTTCCGCAACACACACGATGTTGCGTGTTGCGACAGAACTCGGCGTCCCGGTGGTGAATACGGCTACGACGGATTCGAGCATCTTAGACACTGGTACGCCGTGGTTGGTTCATTTGCTCCCCGATGATCAGCAACAGAACCACGTTCTCGCCAGGTACATAGCAGGGCAAAAGAGAGCCAGAAGAATTGGTGTGCTTCGAGAGGATGCGCGTTACGCACGAATCGGAGCCGAATCCTTCATGAATGAAATTGAGCATATTGGGAAAATGTCGGCGACAGAGGCGACGTTCCAATCGCGTGACTCCGATTTTTCGGGGCAGCTTCGAGAGTTGCAGAATGCTGGGATCGATGGGCTGCTCATTTGGTGTCGCCCACGTGAAGGCGCGCTCATCTTGAAACAAATGCGCGCAGCAGGCATGCGAATCCCCACTTTTGGCCCAAGTTATCTTGCCTCCCCTGAGTTGATCGAACTCGCCGGGACGGCGGCAGAAGGATTTGTGGCATCTAGCGTGTTAAACCCCACTCGCACGGATAAACCCTGGCTGGACTTTCAAAGAAGCTATCGTGACAGATTCGGCCAATACCCAGACGCGTATGCATCGTATGCCTACGATGGAGTTGAGCTTCTCATCTCGGCCATACAGAATGCCGGTCCTGATCGGGAGAGAGTCATGGATGCTCTGCGTCAACTTCGTTCCGACACCCATGAGGGTACAGCTGGTCGAATGCACATCGACAGCCGTTTGAACAATGCCGCTCCTCCTGTATTGGCTCGTGTTGAGGGTGGACGATTTGTTTATTGGACCCCGAACGATGGTCGGTAATATTAATTCTCGGTAAGTGGGACGTTTCGCTCTTCGCGATGTGAGTTATGTATTCTCGATCTGAGAACGTCTTTCTTATGAGTGCGCTCCTTGATTGCCTATAACTCGAAAGTTTATTATCTAGTAAATAT
>JBAWCO010000795.1:0-15405 GCA_049590315.1 Occallatibacter sp.
TTCTTGACGGAAAACTAGTTACCGTCGTGGTATCTCACTTGATATCTACACAACGGGCTCCGGCCATTTAGATTCGCCCCCAAAAAATGGGCTTCGGACAAATCGATGGGCAGGTGGGAGAGAATTACTTCCGCGTCGCCCACGATCCAGCCAGAACCCAGTCTTGAATGTGGATGCGCCCGGAGGCGCGGTTATGCCGCGTGCGAGGCCAGCGCAAGCAGAAAGGCCTCACGCGCTCTTTCGAATTGCCCTGGAGCGTATACCGGCTGCACCACGATCCTCGGATTGATCGGTTGCCCTTCAAACCGGTCTCCACGGTACCGAGGAAAAAAGTGCATGTGGAGGTGAGGTATTGAGTTCCCGTGAATTTCGTAATTTATCTTCACCGCTCCAGTGGCAGACGCTACGGCCCTTGAGACCCTGCGCGCGTCACGCATGAATGCGCAGGCGGCCTCTGTCGGCAGATCATGCAGCTCGACACCGTGAGTCTGCGACACCAGGCAGACGTATCCGGGAGCCGGCGCTGCTTCCTGCATCGTCACCCAGGAAACTTCAAGCTTCGCCACCAGGTCCATTGGCTCTTTTTGGTTACATATCGGGCATGAAGCCCCGGAGCATAGCGCCGACCAGCGATCCTCATCGTTCCACAAACTCATTCCATCCCCAAAGCGAATAAGCGCATAGCTCTCCGCACCCCGCTCATGTCTCGTGATTCTACATACATGAGGGGTGAGGAGCGCATGGTTGCAAACCCGGAAATCTCAAGTCTGGAAACACTTCGGCGCGGCTGTTGATCAACTGGCTAATTCCGATCGGTTGGTGATACGCCCGGAACGGCCAATCAAATTCGTTAAGTACGCATGAGTCGGCCTACTGTTGGAAAATCCAGTAGGGGGCGTAGTCGGCGGTTCCCCAATCGGTCGGCATGGCCACCGGTGCAAATCCCTTGCCGGGAGTGGACATGTTGGGTGACACGATAGTAGGCCGCGGCATTGAGTCGCCCTGCACCTTCGTTCCGACGAGAATAAACCCTGAAGTCGAGGTTCCGCCGAAGGCCGTGATGATATATCCGTCGCGCGCCATCTGCTGAGCTGCGACCCCAACTGTGTCGATAGTCACCGGCGAAACCACCGCGTCGTAAGGAGTGGAGGGATCACCCTGCCAGCTATACGAAAGCACGTCAACTTGCCCTACGGCATCGAATGAAACGGCGGTGACGACCTGGCTGAGCGTTCCCAGCTGGGTCGCAAGTCCCTGCAATCCTGAGAGCGGTACCGACGAGTGAGTCATCGCAAATCCTGTGGCCTGCTGAGTCGAAGTCGCTTCAAGCGCAAAGATGTCGTTCGCTGTCTCCTCATCGAGGCTGTTGATCACAACGTTGGGAGCCGAGTAAGCAGCCAGATCCGATGCGAATTTCCCCATCGGATCGCTCTGGTAGGTGACATTTAATCCGGAAACATTTGCCGGCAGAAAAAATGTCGCGTAAAACCAGCCGCAGCTGTACTGGACGCCCGGGCTACAGATTCCGGGGCCAAGCTCGAACGGCGTCCCAATCATGTTTGTCCAGGCAGATTGCTGGCCGGGCGACAGGTTCATTGCATAGCCACCAAGATTCCCGAACGCCACTGAAGGTGCGTCTACCTGCTGAAATCGCAGATCGCCGGCTTTGGGCGAGCGCGGGCCCACAGTTAGTGCCGCCGAGTTGCTGTCCACCGAACCGGCAGAATTGCTGACTGTTACTGTGAACTTTTCACCAGAGCTGGTCGATTGCACTGGCGGAGTCACATAGCTGGCTTGCGTTGCTCCGGCAATTGGCGCCCCATTTTCGCTCCACTGATAACTCAGCGGCGCGGTTCCACTCGCTACTACGGAAAAGGTCGCGGTCTGCCCGAGCGGCGTGTTCTGCGGAGCAGGCTGGCTGGTGATGACAGGTTCAACTGTTGGATTTGCGGCTGTTCCAGGTGCAGAACTGCATCCAGCTAGCATGAGTGCGATGGAGACAAGAGTGCTCGAAACAACCAACCCGTTCCGCATTTTACTGACCGGCCTTTCTGGTTCACTTCTTGCTGAAACGGATCAGACTACCACTAGCCGTGCGGGTAGTCTGTGACAAGAGGACGAAGTTCTAGCCGGTCGTGAGTTCCGGGTGGTTGGTGGGCAAACCGGGCAGAACTCTATGTGTGGTGCATAAGATACAGATTCCGACTAAGTACGGCGCAGAATGAGGGATCCAACTCAGGTGCCCCTTCGGCTGCGCGCGGCTTCGAGATATGGCCAGAAATTCTCCATTGACATGGCGCCGCTGATCGGTGCAGACTCATATCGTTGGTCGATAGGAGAGACGGATTGCCTCGCGAACGAATCACAGTACTTCAAGGCACTCTCGACTTGCTCATCCTCAAAGCCATTGGTGACGCCGAGTTTCACGGGCTAGGCGTGTCGCGGCGCATCGAGTTGATCACGGACGGCGCATTCCATGTGACACCCGGTTCGCTGTTCCCGGCGCTGCACAGGATGGAGGAAGCGGGATGGCTCACCTCTGAATGGGGCGAATCGGAAAACAATCGCCGCGCGAAATACTATCGCCTGACAAAGCTGGGCAAGCGACAACTGGTAGCGGAAACCGACCAGTGGAAGAAAGTCGCGCTTGCCATGGGGAGTGCCCTGAAAGCCGCCTCCTAAAAACCCATCTCTCCTAAAACTCATCTAAGGAGCCTTTGTGAAGATTCGACTCGGAAGCGCTCTGCGCAATCTCCTTCATAAGGACGCTATAGAGAAAGACCTTGATGCCGAGGTGCGTGCCTTCGTTGAGTTGGTTGCCGAGGAGAAGGTTGCAGCGGGTGTGCCAAAGGCCGAAGCAGAACGGCAAGCCCGGGCCGAGTGCAGGGGCGTGGAGCAAGTGAAGCAGTCCGTGCGCGAAGGCCGATCTGGAGTGCAGCTCGAGAACTTGTGGAACGACCTACGTTTTGGGATTCGTCAGTTGCGCCGCAATCCGATGTTCGCAGTGGTGGCGATACTCACGCTCGGCATCGGTATTGGTGCGAATACCGCCATTTTCAGCTTCGTGAATTCAGTGCTGCTGCGGCCTCTGCCCTATCCCGATCAGAATCGGCTGACCATGATCTGGTCGGAACAAGGCAATTCCACCCGCGCCCCTGCAAGCATGTTTGAGCTTTACCAGATGCGTCAACGCAGCAGAGAATTCGTTCAGATTGCCGGCATCTGGGTCACGAATCGCGTGCTTCCCGGAAAAGGCGACGCGGAGCAAGGCAAGGCCGGCGACGTCACCTCCAATTTCCTTCCGCTGTTTTGCACACGTCCCGCGCTCGGCCGTTTTTTCGGACCGGAAGATGATCTGGAGAACGCACCACCCACGATCATCCTCTCGCATGAGCTATGGGTCCGCAAGTTCGGAAGCGATCCCAAAGTCGTCGGCACCTCCGTCCCTCTCGGCCGCCACTCCGCGGTAGTGATCGGCGTCCTGCCGCGAGACTTCCGCCTCATGCTTCCAGACGACGCCAGCGTTCCGCCCAACGTCGACTACTTTCGGTCGATTCCCATTGGACCGTGGGAGCCGGACGGTCCAGCCTTTCTCCATCTCGTAGGCCGCCTGCGCGACGCGGCAAAGCTACTTGCTGCGCGAGCCGAGCTCACGTCCATCGCCACGCAGATCAACAACCTCAGCGGCCGAACCTCCATCCCCAACTATCATCTCTACGTCTTCTCCCTGCAGGACGACGACGTGCGCGAAGTTCGTCGCACACTGCTACTTCTTTTCGCAGCCGTCGCCTTCATCCTGCTCATCGGGTGCGCCAATGTTGCCAATCTGCTCATGGTCCGCGCCCGCCAGCGGCTTCAGGAAACCACCATCCGAGCGGCCCTCGGTGCATCCACGCAGCGCCTCATCCGGCAAATTCTCACCGAGACACTGCTGATGGTCTTTCTCGGCGGCGCATTGGCCGTGCTTCTCGGTTGGGCCGCGCTCAAGGCCATCGTCGCGGTCGAGCCGCCTTCCTTCGCGCATCTCAGCCATGTCAGCCTCGATCTCCGCGTGCTCGCTTTCACATTCGGAGTTGCTCTTCTCACCAGTGTCTTGTTCGGACTCGCCCCCATCTCCGCCGTCCGACGCATCAATCTAGCGGAAAACCTCAAGCGAGCCGGTCGTTCGTCCACCCGTCGTCGCGGCGCGTCCGCCACCGTTCTGGTTGCCGCAGAAGTCGCGCTCTGCTTTGTGTTGCTCATAGGAACAGGATTGCTGGTTCGCACTTTCGCAAACGTCCTGCGCATCAATCCCGGCTTCAACCCAGACAACGTTTGGACCCTTCGCGTCAATGTGCCGGACGTGAAGGTCCTCCGCGAAGTGCAGCGCACCTTGACCCAGCTTCCCGGCGTTCAGTCAGTTTCGACCGTCTCGCATCTTCCGCTCAGTGACGTCGGCAACTGGTACGACTACTACTGGAAAGACGGAGCTCCGCTCAGCGAGCAGAACACTCTCATGGCCGATGACCGTTCTATTCTTCCCGGATATTTTGACACCATCGGCGCGCAGCTCATCGAGGGGCGCGATTTCACTGATGCGGATGACGCGGCCCATCAGCATGTCGCCATCGTCGACGACATGCTTGCGCACCAGCTTTGGCCCGGTGAAGATCCCCTCGGCAAGCGCATCAATGTTTCTGACTCGCCCAAGGGCCCCTATCAGTTTGAGCGCGATTGGGTCGTCGTCATCGGAGTCGTTCGCCATGTGCAATGTCATACGCTGACCGCGGTGATACGTCCTCAGATTTATATGCCCTATCCGCTGGCTCCCCGCCCGTCGATGTCGATGGTGATTCGTGCAAGCGGGGCTGCGGTTGACCTTGCGGAATCGGTACGCAAACAGATCGCGGGTCTCAACATGAATGTTCCTGTCACCCATCTCGAACCGCTTTCATCAGTCGTCGAGCGGGCGCGTGCCGAGAGCCGATTCCTTTCCGTTCTCGCCACTCTGCTTTCTGTCCTTGCGCTTCAACTCGCTCTCGGTGGAATTTACGGCGTCCTTTCTTATTCGGTGGTCTTGCGAACATCGGAGATCGGCATCCGCATGGCAGTGGGCGCTCAACGAATGCAGATTATGCGCCTGGTGCTGGCGGAAGGCTTCGCGTCCGTAGTGCTGGGAATCGCGACGGGAGTGGTCTTATCGCTGGTGTCCATGCCCCTTCTCGGCCATTTGCTTTTCGGAACCACGCCCGGCAGTCTTCAGAACTACGGCCTCATCACAGCGGCACTGTTGCTACTCAGCGGACTCTCCATGCTGATCCCGGCTTTGCGCGCAATGAATATCGATCCGCTGACCGCGCTCGCGTGCGAGTGAATCGTAAGAACAAGACCTCTTACCACAGCAGCGAATGCCGCGGAAAAACAGCGCATTTGTCACAGTCCAGCGCTGGTTATCAGCTTGTTTAAGTCAGTTCTGAGAAATCGCAGGTCAATTCTCTACAACCCTTTTGCTTAATTCGGCACTATTCCAGGTGCCAAATCGCAAATGTAGCAGGCCCACAAGGTTAAGCCTTCAAGGTTATACAACCATCCACACCAACATTTGCGCGAAAACGCAACCCCGCGGGCGACCGTTTACCGTTAACGCCCCACCTCTCCCAGCGACCATTTCAAGCCTCGCAACACGCTCAGATGGGCCGGCCTCTGAAGAAGTAGAAGAGCTCAATCAAGAGGATCAAGACAACTGTCGCCTCAAGAAAGAAGGCGCGGCTCTGGTTGAACTGCTCGACCATGAAGTTGTATAAGTCTTCGGCAGTCTTGAGTTTTCGCTCCACCAAATCTCTGTAGTCGGGGACGCCGACTTTGGCCGCGGCCAGCTTATAGAGACGGGCCGCAAACATGTCGCTGAGAAACTTGATCGCGTTGTCGGCGCGTTCTGTCAGTTCCTCCACGTCGAGCAGTACCGTGTGCAGGCTGGTTGCGGATCGGGCCAGTCGCCACCGCGCAAACGTTCCTCTCCTTTGCTCCAACGATGCGTAGACGCTGTCGAGAATCCCGGACAAGAGCTCGTCGTAGTGACGGAATTCGAGGAGCTGGGAGTTGGCATACTCGAGAAGTTGGATAGCGGTCTCGGCCCCGACTGTGCTGTCGTAAAGGAAGGCGGCGTTCCAGCCAATGACGGCCACATCGCTTGTGTAGTAGGAGATTTGCGATTGTAATACTTCCGTGCATTCGCGTGCGGACAGATTGAGGCGGTCGCCGCGAACGATCTGAGCAATCCGAAGCGAGTTATCGCGAATCAGTTCGTCGGCAGTAGGTGCGCCGGCGACCTCGCGCACATGGAAGATGAAGTAGTCTTCGCTCAGCCAACGCTCATAGGGCTTGATCATGGACGATGCGGCGCGCTGGAGCTTCTGTCGCACGATGGGCTCGACATGCGAAGCGAAATCAACATCCCATACCCAGCGGCTGGCCAGCTTTATCAGGTTTTCCCAATCGCCCGCAAAAGGTAGCTGATAAACGACACTGACGACGCCGTAATCGTAGTACTTGATCTCTCCTTCAAGGCGCTCGCCGCTTTCGAGAACAAGGGTCTGAAGGGGCTCAACGACTGGCGGTCTCTGATAGCGGACGTACGCAGGCACAGAATGCTTCATGCTCGGGAGTTGGACGGTGCGGGCACTGATGGTTTGCTGAAGACGATCGAGAAGCAACTCTTCGCACACATCGAATTGGATGAGTACCAGGACGGAGCCGTTGAGCTGAGACGAGACCGGGGATGGCTGCATAGCGGACATACGACTCACGCGTGATACTTCATTCCCGCCCCTCCACAGAGAAGAGGCGCAGAGGTTCCATTGTAGCTGGCGGTGAGGCAGAAGACGAACGGTGCATGGCAGCACTCACCCGCTGCCGGGAATTAGAAGTCTTCACCGTCTTCTACGGCAGGGAGGATGTCGTTCTCGCGGGCTACCCATACGTAGAGAGTGGGCAAGAGGAAGATGCCGATGACGAGATTGGCGAGCAGGCCGCCGACGATGACGATGGCGAAGGGGCGCTGCGAGTCAGAACCGATGGCGTGAGAAAGGGCCGCGGGCAAGAGGCCCAGAGTGGCCACCAGCATGGTCATCATGATGGGGCGCAAGCGCAGGACAGCTCCTTCGACAGCGGCATCGACGATATGTGCCTGGGAGGAGACTTCCATGCCTTTGCGACGGGCGCGCAGTTGATTGATGAATTCGATCATGATGACTCCGGCCTGCACGGAGACGCCGAAGAGAGCGAGAAAGCCGACGGCTGAGGAGACGGAGAAGTTGGTGTGTGTGATGAACAGCGCGAGCGGGCCTCCGATGGAGGCCATGACGACGCTGACAAGAATGAGCACGGCCCACTTGGCGGAGCGGAACATGGTGTAGAGGATCAGGAAGATGGCGAGGACGGTGATGGGGACGATGAGCGCCATGCGCTTGTCGGCGCGCTTCTGGCTTTCGTACTCACCGGCCCACTCGAGATGATAGCCAGTGGGTAACTGGACGTTGTGTTCGACTTTGGAGATGGCTTCTTCAACGGTTGAACCGAGGTCGCGACCCTTGGCGGAGTACTTGATGGCGATGTAGCGCTGGCCGCCTTCGCGATTAATTTGCTCTGCGCCATCGTCGGTAGAAACGGTGGTCAATTGCCCCAATGAGACGCGCTCCCCGGAAGGAGCGAGCAGGCGGACGCTTTCGATGGCTTCGCGCGTGTCGCGGTATTGCTGCTGATAACGGATGGTGACGTCGAAGCGCGCTTCACCCTGCTGGACCTGTGTTACTGCGTTTGCGCCGACGGCGGTTTGTATTGCGTCCTGCACATCGGCGACATTGATTCCCCAGCGGGCGGCGGCTTTGCGATCGACTTGGAGGTTCATGTTGGGCTGGCCGACGATGCGAAAGATGCCGAGATCGGCGACGCCCGGGACGGTGGCCATCTGTGCCTGGATTTTTTCAGCAACATGCTCGAGGGTGCGGAGATCGTCGCCATAGAGTTTGACGGCGAGTTCGCCCTTTACGCCGGAGACGGCTTCTTCCATGTTGTCAGAGATGGGCTGCGAGTAATTCCAGATGACGCCGGGGAATTTGGAGAGCTCGGCGTCGATGGCGGCGATGAGTTTCTCTTTGTCGCGACCGAAGACGGGACGCCAATCTTCTTTTCGTTTCAGATCGACGAAGTACTCGGTGTTGAAGAAGCCGGCGGTGTCTGTGCCGTCGTCAGGTCGGCCGGTCTGACTGACCACTTGCGTCACTTCGGGAAACGAGGCCATGACGATGCGAGCCTTGTTGGTGAAGTCGATGCTGGCGGTGGGGCCTTCACTGGGGGAGAGCGTTCCGCGGACCCAGATGGAGCCTTCGTCAAGATGAGGGAGGAACTCCGAGCCGATGGGACCACCGACGGTGAGATAAATGGCGATGGCGAATAGGAATGCGGAGATGGCGACGGTGATGTAGCGGTGCATGATGGCAGCGCGGACGGACTGGCGATAGCGAACGACGAGCCAGCCCATGATGGGGTTCTCCCACTCATTTGCGCCCTTGCGGAACAGGAAAGAGGCCATGACCGGCGCAACGAGGATGGCGAAACCGAGCGCACCGAGTAAGGCAAATGTGACGGTCCAGGCCATGGGCTTGAAGAGACGGCCCTCGACCGCCTGCAGGGTGAAGATGGGCAGGTAGGAAGTGATGATGATGCCGCGGGCAAAGAAGACGGGGCGCAGAACTTCATGCGCGGCCTCGCGAATTTTCTGAGACGGGGTGTGGGTGGAGTCTTTGCGAGCCAGATGGCGGACCATGTTTTCGATCATCACGACGGAACCGTCGACGAGCATGCCGAAGTCGAGAGCGCCGAGGGAGAGAAGATTCGCCGGAATCTTGCTGAGATCGAGACAGATGGAGGCAAACATCAGCGCGAAGGGAATGGTGAGCGTGACGATGATGGCTCCGCGTACGTTGCCGAGGAAGAGGAAGAGGATGATCGATACCAGGATCATGCCTTCCGTGAGATTGTGCTCGACGGTTTCGACCGTGTAGGCGACCAGTTTGGAACGATCGAGAAACGGTACGACTGTTACGCCTTTCGGAAGAATCCCGTGATTGAGTTTGTTCACTTCCTCGTGGATGCCCTGAAGGACGGGGTCGGAGTCGTCGCCTTTTTGCAGGAGCACGATGCCTTCGACGGTATCGGGATTGTCGATGATTTTTCCGTCGGGCCTGTGGGTCGCCCGCCCAATTTGCCCGAGGCGAATTTTCGCTCCCTGGGAAACAGTGGCGATGTCCTTGACAGTGACGGGCGTGCCGTTTGAGGTCTTAACGACGGTGTTCTCGATATCCTGCACCGTCGAGTAGAGGCCGAGTGATTGGACGTTGATCTGCTGCGCACCCTGCTCGATGAAGCTGCCACCGCCATTGGTGTTGTTGTTGGCGATCTGCTGTTCGACTTGCCCGATGCTAAGCCCGTAGGAGACGAGTTTTTCGGGGTCGAGCTTGATCTGGTATTCCTTGGTGGGTCCACCGAAGCTGGATACGTCGACAACGCCCTTGACGCTCTTGAACGACTTCTCCAGGAGCCAGTCTTCGAGCGATTTTTTCTCCATGACGTCGAAGGCGGGGTTGGTGCCCTCAAGCGTGTACCAGTAGATTTGTCCGACGGGGCTCCAGTCGGTTCCCATTTGCGGGACGAGGTTAGCGGGCAGGCTGACTTGGCCGAGCCTCTCGACAACGTGCCCGCGATTGAGGTCGCTGGTGGAGCTGTCGTCGAAGATGAGCATAAGGCTGGAGAGGCCGGCGAGTGTCGTGGAACGCAGATGAGTGAGGTGGGGAATTCCGGCCATCTGGATCTCGACAGGCACGGTGACCTGGCGTTCGATTTCCTCAGCGCTGCGGCCGGGCCACTGGGTGATGATCTGCACGTAGTTGTTGGCAACGTCGGGATAGGCCTCGATGGGAAGGGCGCGGAAGGAGATGATGCCCCACACGGAGAGGACGACGACTCCGCCGAGCACAAGCCAGCGATTCTTCAGTGCAAAGTCAACGAGTCCACGGATCAATGGGAAATTCCAAGTCTGCAAGGCCAGAATAAACACCCGGCGAGGATTGGGCAAGATGGGCCAGACCGCGCGGTTCGAATGGATGGGATGGCTTACGCCAAGGCCGCCGCGAAAGAGTCAAGTGCGATGCTGCCGTGACTGGATGCTGGTTCGCCGGCGTCAGGGTTTGGCGTTCGGCAGAACTTCGTAGGGGCGCATCATTTCGTTGTCTTCGTGTTCGAGGATGTGGCAGTGCCATACGTAGCGGCCGGGATAGCCGACGAAGGGAACGATGATGCGAGTGACGGTCTTGGCGTTGACGCGCGCGGTGTCTTTCCAGCCCAGCTCATTGGGATCGGGCGGCATGGGGGGACCGAGATAGCGGAGGTTGCCGGTGGTGACGAATTCATAAGCGTCGAAGCGGCGGCGATCGAGAATCTGGAAGCGCACCATGTGAAGGTGAATGGGGTGAACATCGTCGGTGAGGTTGACGAGTTCCCATATTTCGGTGGTATTGAGCAGCGGGTTTTCCGTGACGGGCATGTGCCACGGAGTTTTATTGAGCAGCATCCCCATGGACTCGGCCACCATATTCATTTGCTCATCGAGTGTGAGGCGGCGGGTCTTGATGGCACTGGATTCCGCGATACGCGGCGCAGGACGCAACGCTGCGGGGAGAATGCTTGAATCGGTTGCGGGCGTGGAGGCGACACGGAACTGCATGAGGGTGAGGGCTTCACTCTGGAGGACGATCTGCTTGCCGTGATGAGGCGAGAAATCGACGACCAGATCAGCGCGTTCACCGGGCGCGAGGTGAAGATGCTTGATCGCAATCGGAGCCGGAAGGAGACCTTGATCGGAGCCGATCTGGAGCATCTGGGCGCCCTCAGATAAGGACAGCCAGTAGAAGCGGCCGTTGGCGCCGTTGAGGATGCGGAAACGATATTTACGCGGCTCGACGTCAAGGTAGGGGAAGAGCTTGCCATTGACCAAGTGCGCTTCTCCGAAAGCCTCCGGCACCCAGGGTCGCTCGGGATCGGGCGAGACGGGATAACTGAGCTGACCGTCGGTGCGCAGGTCGCGATCCATGAGCACGAGCGGGATTTCATATTTGCCTGAAGGCAGATTCAGCGCGTCCTCGACGCTGTCACGAATGATCCACAAGCCGAGGAGGCCGGCATAGATATTGAGACGGTTGATACCCATCGCATGGTCGTGATACCAGAGCAGAGCTGAGTCTTGCTGGTTGGGATAGTAGTAGGTGCGCGATTGGCCGGGGACATACCAATCTTCAGGATAACCATCGCTCTCGGGCGGTGTTTTGCCGCCGTGGAGATGGACGACACCGCGGACTTCGGGTTTATCTTTCTCGGCGCCGTGCAGGGTGTGATCGATGGGAAGAAAGTGTTTTGCGGGCAGCTCGTTCGCCCATTCGACAAGCACGCCCTGGCCGCTGCGCGTTTCGAACGTAAGTCCGGGGACTGAACCGCCGTAGGACCATAGTGTTGTAGGCGGCAGGTCGCGATGAAGTTTGGTGTTGATGGGACGCATGGCTACACGATAGAAGGGCGCCTGTTCGCCGGAGCTACCGGGCACGGGGCGATGCTCTAGTGGGCGCGCGAGTTGAGGAACGGGGAGAGGATCGAGGAATTTCGCCAGGGTGGTGGGATTGAGATTCGGCAGGCCTTGGGGTTTTGGTGCAGCGGCGCTTTGAGAGAGAGTGTGCGCGAAGGCCCGGGGTGCGAGCGCGGTTGCTGCTGTGAGGATTGACCGGCCAAGAAATTTACGGCGACTAAGCAAGCGATTCGATCTCATTTCTTTAGATAATATGTAAACGAAGACACGGGAGAGATTGCAATCTCTCCCGTGCTCTGTCTGTCGGAATGCGAGTGAGTGTGTTTGCTTCTACCAGAAGAACCCATCACCGTCGTGTCCACCCTGGACGACGAGCCCGGTGTTGGGATCGAGGATATACCGGCCATCGTTCTCCGGACCATCTTTGAAGCTGAACATGCTGCTGATGGAGTTGGCCACGGTATCGAAGGATCCGGCACCGACGCGTTCTCCGCCGAGCCAGTTGTCCTCAATGAAGCGGATGATCGAGGTCTGGTCGGTCATGGTGTGGTCGACAAAGTTGCGGCGCGCCCAGGGCGAGATGACCAGAAGAGGCAAACGCGGGCCATAGCCGCAGCGGCCTTGCGCATGCAGCGTGCCGGGGAGGATACCGGGCAGTGCTGCGACGCCGTTTCCGCATGCACCCACGCCGCTGAGCACGTCTGCGCTGGTGGAGGACGGGTTCACAATTTGGCCGAGCTGGTGGTCGTACCAACCGTCGGAGTCATCATAGGCGATGACCACCGCGGTGGAGTCCCATTCGCGCTGCTTCTCAAGGAAGTTGATGGTGTTGACCACAAAGGTCTGATCGTCGAGCGGATCGGAGTAACCCGCATGGGCGTCCTGAAAGCCGGGAGCCTTCAGGAAGGAGACAGCCGGGAAGTTTCCAGCGCTGACGGCAGCGAAGAAGTCGGCGGAATCATATTGGTGATTCGCCGCATCGCCCGAGTAGCCGATGGTGGCAACCGACTTGGGACGAGCGTGTGTTGGATTGGCGGTGGAAACGTAGTACTGGAAGGGCTGGTGGTGCGGAATGTAATCAACCTTCTTGGCGTTGGTCACGGTGGAAGTGGTGCTGCGGGCACAGCCCGTTGATCCGTTCGAATTCACGAGAGAGAGATTGAAGCCGCCTTCAAAGAACCCCCACGTGATGCCCTTGGCGTTGAGCAGATCGCCTATGTTCTTGCCGCCGAACTGCACGCGCTCGCCGGATGTGGTGGAGCACACATCACCGACCGGATCGGCATCACTGATCAGAGTGAGGCCGCCGTTGCCGTCGTCGATGGTGTCGCCGCCGGGATTGATGTCCTGGATCACGCCGTTGGTCTGACCTGAGACCAGGTTGATGGCTCCGGGTGTTGAAGGCCCAAAGTTGGTGTTGTACGAGTTATCGTTCATGGCATACCGCTGCGCGTAATTCCAATAAGCGGTGACAGTGTTGCCATCGTAGTAACCCATGGTCAGGCCGTTGGTAGCGAAGATCGCGCGGCCCGTGGGCGGGGGGCCAGGTGTGCCGACAGAAACCGGAAAGGCATCCATCAGGCCGTGATCGAAGGACGCTTGCTCGGGCGTGTAGTCATGATCCTGATCGGCCGTCGCGGCCTGGCTGCGGTCAAGACGGAAGGGATTGGTCGCGCCTGCGCCATTAGCTGGATTGGTGGCATTGGGATTCGCGGACAGAAGTGTTCCGGTAAGCCCGTTGACCGTTGGTGTGTCTGGCGCCGGAAAAAAATGCGGCTCGCCCGAGGGGTTAGTCGCATACGGATAGGTTCCAAAGTAGTGATCGAACGATACGTTCTCCTGGAAGATGATCACCACATGCTTGATTGGGGTTGCAGTCTCTCCACCACCCGAAAAGCCTGCGGCATTGGCAGGAATCGGGAGGGTGCCAGCAACAAGCAGAATCGCAAGGGAAGAAGCGATAAGCCTTTGCACACGAACCTCCTTGCTCGCCGGGGGAAAACGGCGGCATGAGTGTTTGTAGCGGCAAAATATGTATGCTGCGTTAAACGGAAATCACCTGGAGGCGAATTTGCCGTAGTTTTCCACAAATGACCACATAATTACAATTGCGGCCGAGGTTGGTTCCAACAAGTGGCCTATTGGGCTGATAACGCTTTATGTGCCGGGCAGCTTCAAGGAAGCGCATTGTATTGATGGTGCGCATTCCGTAAGCGGCAGCGCCAGCCGCAACAGGGTACAGGCAACAAAAATGGAGGACATTGCGGTTGCAATGTCCTCCATTTTTGTCTCTGGCCTGGAAATTGAACGGTTCTCCAATTCCCGCGCCCTTGCCGACTCTGTATAAGGCGGCTCCTCTGGAGGAAAAAGCCGCCGGACTTTGTGGTTTCAGGTGACGGGAATTGGAGAACCGCTCTCAGGCGTTTTGGGGGGAGGGATTGAATCTGGACTTACTGGCCAGCCTCAATGGTGGTGCGCTCGGAGTCGATGACCTTCTTCCGGTCGAGGCTGGGGGTGACAAAGGTCCCGGATTGTACGGTCCGAAGAACGTACTGCTGGCCTTCATGGTCGAAGATGAGAGAGGCTGGTTTGCTCTTCTCAGCAGACTCAGATCCGATCCACATGAAGGTCTGCGCAGTCTGCTGCGACTGAAGCTTGACGAAGTTGCCGCGCAAGTCTCGCTCAACGGAATAATCGCCAGCGGGGAGGTTGTGGCCTTTAACGGTGAAGTTGAAAGGGACCTTGACGATGGCCGTTTCTGCAACGGCGGGGATGGAGGCGAGCGCGGCTACTGCCAGGATGGCCGGGGCCAGGATAGAAGTGGGGAATTTGATTTGCATCGGTATGTTCTCCTGCTACGAGGACCACCATAGCGATGCGCAAAAACAAAGTCGTCAAGTTCCCGTGGAGAAAACGTCAAACTTTCGCGGAGAAATCTTCTTCGAGCTGGAGGCTTTCAAGGAGAGCCTGGCGGGCGATGATGAGTTCGGAGTGAAGGTCACGCGCCGGCGATGGACTTTGAAGATCGCCAAGGTTCTGAATGATGGACAGAGCGCGCTCAAGCAATTCGCCTGCATCGGCGTAGGCGCCGCGCTGCTGTGCATGGAGGGCAGCGGAACGGAGTGAATCCGCCGCGCGGCTCCAGTCGCCGGCGGCCTCGTAGTGTATGGCCATCTCGCGGGAGACGCTGGCCTGGCGCCCGGCGAAGAGTTGGCCGAGGCGCTGGGCGATGCGAATATGGCGCTCGGCGCGGCGGGACTCCGCCTGCCGGTGGTAGAGGACCTCGCGATAGAGGCCATGTGCAAAGACATAGAAGGCCGACCGTGTGCCGTCGGGGAGTTCATCCTGGCCGGCTCGCTCGACAAAATACAAGCGCCGCGCCAATGCGTCCAAGGTGTCCTCGGTTTCTGACAGATCCTTATCGAGAGCCGCGGCGACGGCCCATGCGGGAAAGGCGATGTTGAGGAGGCTGCCGGCCTCAAGCATGTGCTGCTCGGCGGGAGTGAGGCGTTCAATCTCAATTTCGATCATCTGCGCGAGTTCGTCGGGGACGCCGGCTTCGATGGCCTGAAGGGGCGGGCGCTGCTCCCAATGGGCTTCCGCGTTGTGGCCGCGACGAACAAGGAAGCGCTGGGCAATGAGATGCTGCAGGGTGGCAATGACGAAGAGAGGATTCCCCTCAGAGCGCTGGTAGATAAAGTCGTCGAGGCCCGGCGGCAACGCTTCCTGCCGCAATTCGCGGTGAAGGAGCCGCCGGACATCGGGCTTGGCGAGAGGGGCGAGCTGCTTTTCGA
>JBAWCO010000796.1:0-4849 GCA_049590315.1 Occallatibacter sp.
GGCAGAATTGATACGGTTCAGCGGCTCCCGCGCTGTGATGAAGGCAGCCGCAGATCTTTCGACTCCGCTGCGCTGCGCTCAAGATGACACTGTGTTTGAAATCGCTAGATATCGGTAGAATCGATACAGGCAAAATAAGTGCCGGTTGACGTTGTCGTAGTCGTGACGGATCAGCGGCTCCCGCGCTGTGATGAAGGCAACCGCAGATCCTTCGACTCCCTTCGCTACGCTCCGGTCGCTCAGGATGACAACGCTTCACTGGTGTCGCTCAAGATGACAATGTTCTTGGATTGGGGTCGAATCACCGGCTCGGGCAGCCACCGGAGTCGAAAGATCTGCGGTTGCTCTTAGGAATCCATCCGATCGGTCGCACGCTTCAAGTCGGCGGGTTCGACGTCGTACCAATCTTTGCTCAAGTCGATCCACGCCGGATTCATCTTCTCGATCAAGGCAATCTTCTTTTCGCGCCGCCAATGCTTCACCTGCTTCTCCCGCGCAATAGCGCTTCGGACCTCCCCGGAGATTTCGAACCAGACGAGTCGATCGCAGTTGTAGCGCTCGGTGAAGCCACCATGCTCTTTCCATTTGTGCTGGAAGATGCGTTTGTGGAGGTCCGATGTCACTCCGACGTACAGCGTATGGCTTCGGCTGGCAACGATATACGTAAAGTAAGGGCCGGTTGACATTGCCGGTATCGTATTGGTTCAGCGGCTCGCGCGCTGTGACGAAGGCAACCGCAGATCCTTCGACTCCCTTCGCTACGCTCCGGTCGCTCAGGATGACAACCCTTCACTGGTCGCTCAAGATGACACTGTTCTTGAAGTAGGCTCGATATGCGGAGAGTGAGGTCCGGATGACGTTGTCGGTATCGTATTGGTTCAGCGGCTCGCGCGCTGTGATGAAGGCAACCGCAGATCTTTCGACTCCGCTGCGCTCCGCTCAAGATGACACAGTGTTTGGAATAGGCTTGATATGCCGCACAGATTCTATTGACTCTTTTGCCGGGGATGAATCCCCGGCCTACCGCCCGAACCTGTTTTTCACCAAGCTGTGAAGTCGTGCCCTGATGCAAGGTGGGTTTTGGAACACGCCCTAAGGAAATGGGTACGTTGTAAGATTGCTGACAGGCTTATTGGACCAAGAAGGGAATCGTGCATGAAGCTGGAATCGATGATCTTGGTGGCGGTGCTGGCAGTTTCTGGTGGAGTTCATGCGCAGGTGAAGCCGAAGGGGCAGGTGGGACCGGCTTTTCAGGAGGCGCCTCCGCCCACCAAGGCTCAAAAGCTGGCCGAGGGCCTGGCGGCACACGATTTTCTGTATGCGGGTGAGGCGCTTGAGCGCAACCTCTATGTCGTGCGCGGGGGCAAGGTTGCGTGGAGCTTCAACGACGCGGACGAAAAGGGCGAGATCAGCGACGCGGTGATGGAGTCGAACGGCAACATACTTTTTTCACACCAGTTCGGGATCAGCGAGGTTGCTCCGCAAAAGATTGTGGTGTGGCACTACGACGCGCCGGCTGGAACGGAGGTGCACACTGCGATTCCGATTGGGAAGGACCGCGTGCTGTATGTCCAGAATGGCGATGTTGCGGTGGTGCGGGTGATTGAGAAGGCGACTGGCGCGACGGTGAAGGAATTTAACCTGAAGACCAAGCTGCCGCCGAGCGTGCATGGGCAGTTCAGGCATGTGCGGCTAACTGCGCAGGGGACTCTGCTGGTGGCGCACATGGACCTGAACAAGGTGGTGGAGTACGACACGGATGGGAACGAGCTGTGGTCGTTTCCGGCGGACAAGCCGTGGGGCGTGACGCCGCTGACGAATGGGAATGTGCTGATTACCGATAGCAAAGGCGTGCGGGAGATTACGCGGCGCGGCGATACGGCATGGAGCTGGACGCCGGCGGATACGCCCGAGTATGCGTTTGCGAATTTGCAGCAGGCATGGCGGCTGCCGAATGGCAACACTGTGATCAACAACTGGGTGAACGAGTGGGAGGCCGATCCCAAGGATGTGACGGGGACGGTGCAGGCGATTGAGGTGACCCCGGCAAAGAAAGTGGTGTGGGTGCTGAACTCGTGGAAGGACGCGGAGAACCTGGGGCCGGCGACGACGTTTCAGTTTCTGGATGGAACGGCGGCGGAGGATGTGCATTTCGGGGATATCAAGTAGGGAGTGGCCCGGGCCTAAAGGCCAAGTAATGTCGCCATCTTTTCAGGGGGTTGAACCCCCCTGCTCCCTCCGTGAGGTTTGAAACCCGCAGCTACCTCCGTGATCTTCGATTTTCAACTGTAATACTAAGTCCAGCATCGTTTTAGTCGCGTGGGGAATCTCTCACTTGGCGCGGATCACTTTCAAAGCATCTGATGGTTAACCGGGATCAATGATCCCGGAGGGAGAAGTATCGGAATGGCAGAAGACAAGGCATTACGGGAACATTTGGTGAAGTTGCTGCAGGGCGGGGACGCTCACGCGGATTTCGAGCGCGTGATCAAGGATTTTCCGAGGGAGTTGCGGGGCAAGAAGATCCGAGTGGCGGAACACACGGCGTGGGAGTTGCTGGAACACTTGCGGATTGCTCAGTGGGACATTCTGGATTTCTCGCGGAACCCGAAGTACAAGGAGCGGGAGTTTCCGAAGGAGTATTGGCCGGACTCGTTTGCTCCACCGAAGTTCAATTCGTGGAACTTGAGCGTGAAAGCGTTTCAGGACGATTTGAAGGCAATGTGCGACCTGGTTGCGGATGAGAAGACGGATTTGTTTGCGAAGATTCCGCACGGGGAGGGACAGACGATTTTGAGAGAGGCGCTGGTGCTGGCGGATCATAACTCCTATCACCTGGGGCAGATGGTGCTGTTGAGGCGGGTGTTGGGGGATTGGAAGTGAAGTACAGATGACAGGTTACAGATGACAGATTACAGATGAATGGGGAAAGACTGCTGGGGCTGGTGGTGGGTAGCCCCGATGAATGCAAGAACTATAGAAGATGGATTGTAGATACATGGGGCACAGGCCGGGCCTGAAGGCCACACAAGTTGAAAGTTTTTCCGGAGGCTGAAGCCCCTGGCTCCCTCCGAAACTCGTGATTCATTGTGGGGAGCCTGCTGTGCTGACGAGGCGGGTGGAGACGGCTTCTACGATTTTTTGGTGGACTTCGTCGATGGAGAGGTCGCCTTCGATCAGGACTACGCGATCAGAGTCGCGTTGGGCTATCTCGCGGTACTTTTCCCAGACACGGGTGTAGAACTCATCCTGCTCGAGTTCGAAGCGATTTTCGTCCTGATCGGATTGGGGGCCGGCCTGGATTTGCGCGCGATGATTGCGGCGGCGAGCGCGGACGAGACTGGAGTCCAGGCTGGGCAAGAGGAGGAGGGTGAGGTCGGGCTGGAGGTTGCCGCAGACGAGCCGGTGAAAGGCGAGAACCTGCTCGGAGCCTAGCTCGCGGCCCCCGCCCTGGTAGGCTTCCGTGGAGTCAGTGAAGCGGTCGCAGAGGACAATTTTGCCGGCTTCGAGGGCGGGCTGGATGATTTCCGCGATGGCCTGGGCGCGGTCTGCGAACATGAGGGCCATTTCTGTCATGGGGGCGAGGCCGGTAGAGCGGGAGTCGAGGACCAGAGCGCGGATGCGGTCGCCGGTGTCGGTGCCGCCGGGCTGGCGGAGGACGACCGGTTCCTGTGCCGGATCATACTCTTTGAGCCAGGAGGCCAAACGTTTGATTTGGGTGGTTTTGCCGGAACCGTCTAAACCTTCGAGGGTGATGAAGAGACCGCGCGGCATGGGGTGAGTTTATCACCGGAGTACCGGGGGGAGACGGGGCTACCGCAGTTGTGTTACAACGGGATGATTTTCGAACGTGACCGGAGGCAGGTTCGCTGCGGCGGACCACTCCACTGGAGCAGAACGACTGTGAGATCCCCCAAGCTTCTGAAGTTATCAACAATATGCGGCCTGACTGCGGCCATGACCCTGGCCGGCGGCAGGCTCAACGCGCAAAACCTTACGCTGGAAGGGCAGACGGGCGGGTTCATTACGCCGACAGCCTACGTGGTGTACGGCGAAAAGGGCTCGTTCTTTTCGCATCCGGCGGTGGGCTACCACTTTGTGGGCGCCGACAAAGTGATTGGCGATCTTCACACCTTCTCGATTGCCGAGGGGTTTGCGAACCGGGCCGAAGTGGGCTACACGCGGAGCGTTCACTGGACGGGCGACAGCACGAGTTTCAGCAACCTGTGGCACTACGCGGGGATGAACGTCTTCAACGGCAAGGTGGTAGCGATCAAGGACGGGCAGTTCGGTCCCTGGACGCCGGGGTTCGCGGGTGGCTTTGTGGTGCGCACTGGCGACAAATTCGTCTCAGGTGCATTGGGCCAGGAGATAGCGGCGCTCCAGGGGATCAATTCGCCTGCGAAGGCTTACACCAATGGCGATGTTTACGTGGCAGCTACCAAGACGTGGCTTCACCCGCCGGTGCCATTTCTGATTAACCTGGGATGGAAGGCTACGAATGCCTCGATCTACGGGATTGGCGGACAGTCGACGCGATTCGGCGGAAGGCTGTTTGGAGGATTGGGGATTCCGCTGCCGGGGCCGTTCAAGACGGCGATTGTGCCGGCGGCCGGGTTTACGCAGGAGCCTCCGACAAGCGTGAACCTTGGGGCGATTCTGGTGGGCGGGCGCGCGCATTTGCCGACCACGCTGGATTATGCGGTGCGCGTGACGCAGAAGGAGCATCCGCATTTTGCATTTGATATTGGTGTGGGTCAGGTGGCGAACAACATTGGAACGACCGCGGTGGCAACGGGACTGCCGCCACCGTATCCGCCGGTTGTGCTGGTGCCGGTGAATCTTCAGG
>JBAWCO010000797.1:0-10264 GCA_049590315.1 Occallatibacter sp.
GTTCAGCTAGGAGAGTATGAGAGCCCGGAGAATATCTTCAGTGACTACCCATATTTCTCGTCGTTTTCCGATTCCTGGCTCAGGCATTGCGACAAGTATTGCGAGGCGATGAAAGCTCGCTTCGGCCTCGACCGCGATAGCTTCGTAGTCGAAGTTGCCAGCAATGATGGATACCTTTTGCAATATTTCGTCAAGCGTGACGTGCCCGTGCTCGGAATCGAGCCTGCGGCAAACGTAGCCAAAGTGGCTGTTGAAAAGGGCGTACCCACGCTCGTGCGATTCTTTGGGACGAAATTGGCCGAACAACTCGCATCCGAAGGACGAAGCGCGGACCTGATTCTCGGCAATAACGTGCTGGCGCAGGTTCCCGATCTGAACGATTTTGTGGAAGGACTCAAGGTCATGCTGAAGCCGGAGGGAGTTTTGACCATTGAAGTTCCCCACCTGTTGCAGTTGATTCAGTTGCAGGAGTTCGACACAATCTATCATGAACACTTCTCATACTTCTCGCTCCTCAATTCGATCCGGATATTCGAGGCACATGGTCTGAAGGTGTTCGATGTAGACGAGTTGAAGTCCCACGGTGGATCGCTGCGTATCTATGGCTGCAGAGCAGAAAGCGCCACGCATCCTGTGGAAGCAAACGTACAGAAAGTGCTGGATGACGAAACGCGGGCGGGTCTCGACACGATCGACGGGTACACTACGTTTGCAGAGCAGGTGAAGGAAACCAAATTTGCTCTGCTGGACTTCCTCCTTTCCGCGGCGAAACAAGGGAAGAAGGTCGCTGGCTACGGGGCACCAGGGAAGAGTGCGACTCTATTGCACTATTGCGGCATCGGAAAGGATCTCATCGAATACACCGTGGATCGGAGCCCCTACAAACAGGGGAGATTCCTTCCCGGGAGCCGCATTCCGATCTATCACCCTGACCACATCCGCGAAACGAAGCCGGATTACGTTGTTATCCTTCCTTGGAATCTGAAGGACGAGATTATGGAGCAGTTGCAGTTTATCCGTGAATGGGGCGGGCGGTTCGTGGTACCGATTCCGAAAGTGGCTGTGTATTAAGGAGGGGATTTCTTATGAAAGTTGTGCTTTTCTGTGGAGGAGCCGGGATGCGGCTCAGAGGCTACACGGACGACGTTCCAAAGCCCATGGTCCAAATCGGGACTCGGCCGCTTCTTTGGCATTTGATGAAGTACTACGCACACTTCGGTCATAAGGACTTTATCCTTTGCCTTGGATACAAGGGTAACTGCATCAAGGACTACTTTCTGAATTACGACGAATCCGTATCGAACGATTTCGTCTGGTCGAAGGGTGGGAAAGACGTCCACTTCCTGAACCGCGACATTGATGACTGGACTATCACCTTTGTTGAAACAGGGGCTACTGCCAACATCGGTCAGCGCCTTAAGGCCGTGGAGCCTCACGTACAGGGTGAAGAGATTTTTCTTGCCAACTACGGCGATGGATTGAGCGATGTCCCGCTTCCCTCGATGCTGGAAAGGTTCCGGGAAAGCGGCGCCGTGGCTTCGCTGTTGCTGGTACAGCCCACGTCTAGCTTCGACATCGTCTACGCAGGAAATGAAGGGATCGTAAACGAGATCCGGCCCATAACACGGAGTGACATCTGGATCAACGGCGGCTTCTTCGCCATGCGTAACGAAATCTTCAGCAACATTCAGCCAGGAGAGGAGTTGGTGCGTGAGCCGTTTCAGCGCCTCATCGAGAGAAAGGCTCTGCTGGCACAAAGGTATAACGGGTTCTGGCAGTGCATGGATACGTTTAAGGACAAGCAACATCTTGAGGAGCTCAACCAGGGTCCAGCGCCATGGAAGGTCTGGAATCAACCCACCAATAGTGAAACGAAAAGCCAGGAATTGGTTTCGGTCGCGCTATGATCCCTCTCAATCTCGGTGCGGCCAAGAATGGGCCGCTTCAAATCCTCTGTCTGGGCTGTCATTCAGACGATATCGAAATCGGCTGCGGAGGCACCATTCTCCGGCTAGCCGCGCAGTACTTGGACTGCGAATTCCATTGGGTCGTGTTTAGTGCTCTTGGCCCGCGGCGAGCCGAAGCGGAACATGCTGCCAGATTATTCCTGGATTCCTCGCAGTTGAAGAATCCCATGCTGAAGGAGTTTCCCGACGGGTTTATGCCGTTTGTCGGGGCTGAAGTAAAATCGGCTTTTGAGGAGTTGAAGAAGACCATCACTCCTGACCTTATCTTTACTCATAATCGGCGAGATGCACATCAGGATCACCGCCTCATCGCTGAGCTAACCTGGAATACCTTTCGCGATCATCTTATCCTTGAATATGAGATTCCCAAATACGATGGCGACATGGGCCAGCCGAGTGTGTTTGTGCCGCTTGAGATGGAGTTTTATCAGAAAAAGATCAGCAATATCATGGAGGCTTTCGTTTCGCAGCATGGTAAACGCTGGTTTCAGCCGGAGATGTTCTTAGCCCTGATGCGGCTTCGCGGCATGGAATGCAATGCCCCGAGCGGTTACGCAGAAGCATTCTATTGCCGAAAATTGTTGTTGTGAATCGATGTTCGAACGCGAACACCAACGGCTCCGCGCTAAAGATAGAGAGATCAGTGAAAAACTTAAAAGAGAAAACTATCCGAGGCGGCTTCGCCAGGCTTTGCGCTCAAGCCGCCAATTTCATTCTTCGTTTGGGATCCCTGATGGTTTTGGCCCGCCTGCTGACGCCGAAAGACTTCGGACTGGTAGGGATGGTCACTGCATTTACCGGTGTGTTGACACTCTTCCGCGATTTTGGTCTTTCTTCCGCAGCTATTCAGCGCCCCACTGTTACTCAGGAGCAGCTATCGACGTTGTTCTGGATTAATCTTCTGGTCGGCGGTGTCCTTGCTGTTCTTTCAGTGGCACTCGCCCCCTTTATCGCTGCCTTTTACCACGAGCCGAGGCTGATCGGGATCACCGATGTTCTAGCTTTAGGGTTCCTCTTCAACGCTGCCGGCGTTCAGCATTCCGCCTTACTGCAGCGCGAGATGCGGTTCACGGCTTTGGCAGTGATCAACACCATCGGGTTAATCATCGGCACGGCAATTGCGATCGGCGGCGCTCGAGCTGGTTCTGGATA
The DNA here is from genome assembly GCA_049590315.1 of Occallatibacter sp. Classification (GTDB taxonomy): domain Bacteria; phylum Acidobacteriota; class Terriglobia; order Terriglobales; family Acidobacteriaceae; genus Telmatobacter. The sequence continues at coordinate 3,120 of JBAWCO010000797.1, forward strand.
CTGGGCTCTGGTAATCATGACTGTTACGATGCCTCTGGTCAGCACCGTTGGCTTCTGGATCGCCACTGCCTGGATTCCAGGTGCGCCCCGCAGGCGGTCGGGGATTCGTTCGATGGTGCATTTTGGGGGCGCCATCACCCTTAACGGTCTCGTAGCGTATATCGCTACTAACTGCGACAAGATCTTGCTGGGCAGGTTCTGGGGCGTCGATGCGCTCGGGATGTATGGACGAGCTTATCAACTAGTCAATATTCCCACCGACAACTTGAATCAAGCGGCCGGCGAGGTAGCATTTTCCGCGTTGTCGCGTCTTCAAGACGATCCGCAGCGTTTAAAGAACTATTTTCTCAAGGGCTATTCCCTGGTTCTCGCACTCACCGTGCCCATCACCGTCGCGTGTGCTCTGTTCGCGAACGACATCACTCTTGTGCTTCTCGGGCCCAAGTGGATCGCCGGAGCGCCTATTCTTCGTTTACTTGCACCGACCATTCTGGTCTTTGCCATCGCCAATCCTCTCTTTTGGTTGCTATCTTCCCTTGGCTTAGTAAAGCGCAGCTTGAAAATGAGTTTCGTTATAGCGCCTGTGATGGTTGGAAGCTATCTCATTGGATTGCCCTATGGACCGCAGGGAGTCGCGTTAGCGTACTCCACAGGGATGATGCTTTGGATTCTTCCGCTTATCATGTGGGCTGTTCGCGGCACTACGGTCTCGGTCAGGGATATTCTTGTTGCTGTCTTCCGACCGCTGGCCTCGAGTATCGTGGCTGCGGTGGTCGCTTTTGGGGTGCATTCACTGTGCGGTCAGTTGTTGCCTCCCTTCGCTCGTCTAGCTCTGGAATCCGTCGCATTGTTGGTAACTTTTGCACTTATGCTGCTCTTCGCTACGGGCCAAAAATCCCTCTATCTGGACCTGTTGCGCGGCCTGAAAGGTTCATCAGACGCTGGCGCGGTGAGTAGCTTAGAGAAATCAGAAGCATTGTAATTCCGTAAACGTTTAGTTCGCTCTCGGCCGAGACGGCCTCCGGTTGTTTATGATCGCAACGTGCGCTGCAAAGAATGGCTCATTGAAAGCTTGGAATCTCAAGGGGAAATCATGAAAATAGGTTTGCTCGATCACATGGGGTATGGCAACCTCGGCGACGCTGCCACCCAGGAGGCGCTGATCGCGCATATCAGGCTGCGTATGCCGGAAACTCAAATCGTCGGATTCTCATTGAATCCGATCGATACCGAAAAACGGCACGGCATCCCAAGCTATTCAATCACTTATTGGCATCCAGGCCTTGACCGACCGGCGGAATCGGGTACAGGCACAAACGGCAGCCCGGTCCCGCGGCTGAAATCGTTCTTAAAGAGAATTCCCGTCCTTTCGCCATCGTTACGGTGGGTTCAGAACCTGGTGCGAGAGGTCCGGCATTTAGGACGTTCCTATCTGCGAGTCAGATCTCTCGACTGTCTTGTCATCGCCGGCGGTGGTCAGTTGTGCGAATTGTGGCGAGGCCCATGGTCGCATCCCTACAATGTCTTTAAGTTTTCGCTTCTTACCAAGCTTGCGCGGAAGAGGCTCCTTATCGTCAACGTGGGTGCCGGCCCACTTGAAAGCCGCTTGGGCAAAATATTCATCAAGTGTTCAGTTCGGCTGGCCGATTACGTTTCTTTTCGCGATGTGGAATCGCAGGCGCTGGTCCAGCGCCTCGGCATTCGACGCGAGACGCACGTATTCCCCGACTCTGCCTACGGTCTCGATGTTTCACAATACAGAGGTCCCGATACGCTAACAGTGCGCAAACCGATCATAGGGATCAATCCGATTGGATTTTGTGACCCTCGAATTTGGCCGCGACAGGACTTGGCGATTTACTCGCGATATCTGGATGAGCTGGCTCAATTCTTGGTCAGGCTTTCCAGCGAGAGCTACGAACTGAAGATATTTTCGGCAGAGCGGAGCGTCGACGCATTCGCCATTGAGGATCTGAAGGACCGGTTGCGGGCAGGACTTCCGGGGACGGACATCGATGAAATCTGCGCGCCGCTGATCGAATCGGTGGAAGGCCTGATGACTGAGATGGCAGGGTTTGACTTTGTGATCACGTCGAAATTTCATGGCGTGGTGTTTTCTCATCTCCTCGCCAAACCTGTGGTTGCCATCAGCTACCACGTTAAGATCGATGACCTGATGCGGAATGTGGGAGATAGTCAGTATTGCCTGAATATCGCATCATTCGATGCGGGCTCTCTCCAGCGGGCATTCGCGGAATTAGCTGAAAACGGTTCGGCACTTAGGATGAAATGCAGACAGGTTGCAGCAACTCGCGCCGATTCATTGAATCGCCAGTTCGACGACCTGTTCGTTCCTGAAAACTTTCTGCCTCGCTCCCGAAAACGAGGATCCGCGACTGCCCAAACCATCCGCGAGAAGTCGGCGTGGCAAAATTCGTCCTCAGCACTGGAAGAAGGCGAACGATGAACAGGACCGGAAGGGAGCCTCTGGTTAGCATTGTTACACCGGTATATAACGAGGCTAGCCATCTCGGGGAGTGCATTGAGAGCGTTCTCAATCAAACCTACTCAAACTGGGACTACACGATCATTGATAACTGCAGCACAGACGGGACGCTGGAGATCGCGAAGCAGTATGTCGCGAAGGATCGACGCGTTCGAGTTCATCACAATAGCCGGCTTTTGGGAGCCATTCAGAATCACAATGTCGCTCTGCGCCAAATTTCTCCCAATAGCAAATACTGCAAAGTAGTATTCGGAGATGATTGGCTGTTTCCAGAGTGTCTCGAAAAAATGGTGGCTCTTGCTGAAGATTGTCCCTCGGTTGGAATCGTCGGCGCATATGCCCTGGAAGGAGAACGAATTGCCTGGGCGGGGTTGCCGTATCCGAGTCACGTGGTTGGCGGTCGAGAGATCTGCAGGCGTCATCTTCTTGAGGCGTTGTATGTGTTTGGCTCCGCAAATGCGGTCCTCTATCGTGCCGATTTAGTGAGAAGCCGCGATCCATTTTATGACGAGTCGAATATACATGCCGACACAGACGTCTGCTTTGCCCTTTTGAAGTTCAATGACTTCGGCTTCGTTCACCAGGTTCTCACCTTTACCAGAGTGCGGCCGGCGTCTTTGAGTGAGATGACTAATGATTTAGGGACGTGGTACGCATGCATACTGCGGATTCTCATCGCTCACGCTCGCGACTACTTGACGGGTGAGGAATACGACACCCGCCTCGACCAGCTCATGTCAGAGTATTACGGTTTTCTTGGCAAGAGTCTCATGTTGGGCCGCAAACCGGATTTTTGGGATTATCACAAGAAGGTGCTGACTCAATCGGGACTCGATTTCAGCCGCAGCCGTGTCCTAGTGGGCGCCTTGCAAACCAGCTTGGCCTTTGCTTTGAACCCTGGTAACACCGTCCGGAGACTGCTGAATCGCAGTCAGAAATCGAGATTCGCAGATAGCCCCGGCGCAGGTGGAACGGAACGAGGCAAGATGGCTACTGGAGAGTCGTAAATTGCCAGAAGGACGGGATCGGTCCGGGAACGCGAGAAGTCTACGATCCTGTGATCTTGGCAAGTTATGCGGTCCCCGCCATATGAAAAGAGTTGCGATCTCATCGTGCAGTACCTGTGCGCGTCGATCCATTCGATAATGCAGGAGAGATGTCCAGTAAGGGTTGCTGTTCGGCATTCCCCTCGTGCTTCAGTTGTTGTCAATTCAAAGTACATTTCTTTCGCGGAGATCCGGAGCAATGCCTTATATTCACTCACTTCCGTCGGCAGTCTCCTTTACGGGAAAAGGTCTGCATGGCTATACATTTGGACCTTTGAGTCAAGAAGATCTTGAAGTCTATTACATAGAAGTTGAAAAGGGACACGATGTCTTCATGATCAGCAAGAAGATTACGCGCACCTATTACGTTCTGGCCGGGAGCGGGTATTTCACCATCGACAATCAGAGATACGATATTGGCCCTGGCATGCTCGTGGAAGTTCCACCGGGAGTTGAGTATTGCTATTCCGGCAAGATGACACTTATCGGGATCTCTAAGCCGCGGTGGTTTAGCCGCAATGATACGTTCACTCGGTGGAATCCGGACGTTCGGCTTGATCCCCCATATACTATTGATCGTGAATCGTGGTTCACGAGGCTGGTGCGCATGGAACTGTTCGGTAAATCGCCGGTACGTGCCTGGATGCGGTTGAACCAGGCGATGTGGGATAAACTCCCGCCCTCATTTACTGGCCTCGCTCCAATACGTCAATATGGCGACTTTGTGCATATGGTAGCTCGCAGGCAAGGTGGACGGGCTCAGGCCTTGGCTACGTTGTTTCTGCGCAACCGCCCGGAACTTGAATTGATCGGCCGGCTATTGCAAGGAGTGAGACCGGGGGGCACCCTCAGAGTGACCCTGCTGGCCTGCAGCATCGGCGCAGAGGCCTACTCAGTAGCGTGGAAGATACGATCTCTACGACCCGATCTAAAGCTCACATTTAACGCGGTTGACATTTCCAGCCCAGCGGTGGAATTTGCGAAGGCAGGTGTGTATTCGGCGGAGGCATCCGAGCTAACCAACACCAACGTCTGTGAAGGATTGAGCTCGGACGAGATCGACGAGTTATTCCAACGGGATGGCGACGCATTGACCGTGAAGCCGTGGATCAAAGAAGGAATCAAGTGGCAGGTTGGCGATGCCGGGGACGCCGAGGTTGTCGAAGCTCTTGGCCCCCAGGATATCGTTGTGGCCAATAACTTCCTATGCCACATGAGTCCTTCGGACGCGGAGAGATGTCTGCGCAACATATGCCGGCTTGTGACCCCCGGCGGGTACCTCTTCGTCGGCGGAATCGATCTTGATGTCCGCACCAAAGTTGCGCGTGATCTCGGTTGGGAACCCGTTCAGGAACTGCTCGAAGAGGTTCACGATGGCGACAGCTACCTGAGAAGATATTGGCCATCTCTATATGCAGGTTTGGAGCCTCTCGACAAGAAACGGAAAGATTGGCGGATCCGTTATGCAGCAGGTTTTCGAATCGGCCATGCTTCAAATCATGAAACTGCAGCCGGCGACGCGCAATCTAGGTCAGATTGTGTGCCGGTCCTGGCTGAATCTAACTATCCTGCGGCCAAGTGAGGAATAAGTGGAAGGAACACTCACTGAACCAACGGCGATATCTGACGAGTTATCCGGGCATTTTGCAGGAAGACCTGTTCTGATAACCGGCGCGAGCGGTTTCATCGGAACACATCTCTGCCACTGGCTCGGTGCCTGCGGTGCCAGCATACACGCTGTATCGCGGAAGCCGCATTCGCAAGAGAGCGAGCATATCCGTTGGTGGCAGGCGGATTGTTCCGATATTGCTGATGTGCGCCGTGTTGTTTCGTCCGTGCAGCCGCACTTCGTATTTCATTTGGCCAGCCATGTAACCGGCGCGCGCAAACTGGAGGTCGTTCTACCGACCTTCTACGACAATCTCGCCAGCACCGTTCACCTGCTCACCGTAGCCGCCGAGATAGGATGCCGGCGCGTGGTCCTGGCGAGTTCATCCGAAGAGCCACAGACTTTCGGCGGAGCCACATTCGCTTGCTCGCCATACGCTGCGGCCAAATGGGCGAGCAGTATCTATGGGCGTATGTTTCATCAACTGTTTGAATTGCCGGTCGTGATGCCTCGTATCTTTATGACCTACGGACCGGATCAGAAGGATACGCAGAAACTGGTACCCTCTGTAGTGCTCAACCTGTTACGCGGCGAAACCCCAAGACTCAGCAGCGGTCGAAGGTGTGCGGACTGGATCTATGTTGACGATGTTGTTGAAGGTTTGCTGAGAGCAGCAATGACAACAGGTATCGAGGGATGTTCGTTTGACCTTGGTACGGGTTCGCTGATGTCAGTTCGGGAGATTGTAGAACAAATCAAGAAGAACATAGATACTTCGGTTGAGCCAGCGTTCGGCGCTCTGCCGGATCGCCCATTTGAACAAGAACGACCGGCAGACATAGCCTTCCTATCGAGCAAGCTTGGCTACACGCCAAAGGTTACTATCGAACATGGTTTAGCACAAACCGTCTCCTGGTATCGGCGGCAACTCGCGGCCATTGTGCCGCAGACAACTGGCGATCATTGATAAATCTGTCTACTGAAATGATAAGTCACTCTTTATTGTAAAACTCTCCAGCGACAATTTCCCATCCCCAAGTATCGACCTGCGAAACGATGCGATCTCGGCAACGATCCGAAGATCGTGCAGAGGAGCGAATAAGATGAAAGACCTCAAAACTGCAGTGGCCAACGCTGGCCTTCTAATGCTGATCCTGTTCAGCGCAACGTTCGCCAAGGCACAGGTTTCTGTTCTGACCCAGCATAATGACAATGCGCGCACCGGGCAGAACATTCAAGAAACCACCCTCAATACTGCGAACGTGAACAAGAGCAGCTTCGGAAGAGTGTTCTGGCGTACAGTTGACGGTTTCATCTACGCGCAGCCGCTCTACGTTCCAGGGCTTAGCATTCAAGGAGCGACGCACAACGTTGTTTATGTGGCAACTGAGCACAATAGCGTCTACGCCTTCGACGCTGACAACCCCAACGAGCCTGCTCCGCTGTGGCAAGCCAATCTAGGGACGTCGGTGCCAAGCCAAGACATCTGTATTATCTCGGGCGACACGAATCCAGCGGATTGTCCCTACTACGATATCAGCCCGGAGATCGGCATCACTAGCACGCCCGTCATCGATCCAGTGGCGGGGATCATCTATGTGGTGAACAGGACCAAGAACACTACAAATAGCACTTATCACGATTATCTTCACGCGTTGAACCTGACAACCGGAGCCGAAGAACTTGGCGGCCCAGTGGAAATTATGGGCCAGGTGAACGGGACCGGTACAGGAAGTTCCGGTGGCATCCTCGCATTTCAACCTGCCTATCAGCACCAGCGTCCAGCATTACTGCTCGAGAATGGATCCCTTTATATCGCGTTCGGTTCGGTCGGCGATATTGGTAGTATCTATCACGGCTGGGTGATGAGCTACAACGCTTCAACGCTGCAGCAGGAGGCTATTTTCAACGTCACTCCGAACGGGGACGACGGCGGAATCTGGGCTTCCGGACAAGGGCCGGTCGCTGACAGCTCGGGCAACAT
>JBAWCO010000798.1:0-4367 GCA_049590315.1 Occallatibacter sp.
GAGTGGACCTGATCTGCAGCAAGAACTAGCGCACCGGAAGCAGGAAATTCCCATCATTTTCATTACTGCCTCTGGCAGCGCTGCGGTTCGTTCACATTTGCTAGAACAGGGCGCCGTCGAATGTCTCTTTAAACCATTTACTGATTCCGCTCTTCTCGATGCCCTCAATCTCGCGTTGGGCGAAAGCTGAGAGGTCATAAGTTCTTTGTGCTGATCGAACCATAGGTTATATCGAGCCGGCGCAGAGTGGCACTGGAATGAGGTCATTACAGATGTCGCAAATTACACCGATTGTATTCGTTGTTGATGATGACCTCTCAGTACGTGAGTCCCTGGAGTCTATGATTCGTTTTGAGGGCTGGCAGCCGGAGACGTTTGGATCAGCGCCGGAGTTTCTTGCGTATCCTCGTGTCTCTGTTCCAAGCTGCCTGGTTCTCGATGTCTCTCTCCCGGGCCTGAACGGCCTGGATCTGCAGAGGAGCATAGCGATCGAACGGCATGAAATGCCTATCATTTTCATAACGGGACATGGCGATGTGCCAATGACGGTCCGGGCCATGAAAGCAGGAGCTCAGGAGTTTCTGACCAAACCGTTCAATGATGTGGTATTGGTTAAAGCGATCCGCCAAGCCCTCGAGCGCAGCCGAGTTGCTCTTTCGCGCGAGGTGGAGATGGAAGCGCTTAGAGAGTGTTATAAGTCCCTTACCGACCGTGAACGGCAAGTGATGTTGTTGGTCGTCTCAGGCTTGCTGAATAAACAAGTAGGCAATGAGCTTGGTATCACTGAGATCACAGTGAAGGCACACCGTGGAAAGGTGATGCAAAAGATGAAAGCGGACTCCATCGCCGATCTGGTTAAAATGGCAGGAAAGCTCCGCCTCACACGTCCTGCAGTCACAAACCATCCTGTAGCGCAATGATCTACAAGCCGCTTTGGCCAAGTAGTGCCTTCGTGCCGCATCCCAATTCAGTCCGCCGGTCAGAGGGATTCCCAATATATTGAGGAATGGAGAATGCGAACGTTGCGCCCGGTCCAGCATTTCGAGCAGCCCACAAGCGGCCATGATGAGCCTCGACAATTGAGCGGCTCACCGACAGGCCGATACCCATGCCCTGGTGTTTGGTGGTGAAAAACGACTCGAAAAGCCGTTCACTGATTTCCGGACTAAAGCCAACTCCGGAATCCTGAACAGAGACGGTGACATGGTTGCCATCCGTCTCCGTCTTTATGAGTAGCTGTCTTGGCAGGTCGTTGACCGCGTCCATGGCGTCTGAGCCGTTGCGGATGAGATTCAGAATGACCTGCTGAAGTTGAATGCGGTCACCGTTAATAGCCGGCAGATGATCGCTGAAGTCTTGCTTCAGAACTACGTTGTTCCTTTGTAGTTCGCCGGACAGAAGCGCGATGACCTCGCGAGTTGCTTCATTGAGGTCGAGTGGCTCGACGTCGATTTGCTTTTTGCTGAAAAGTGTTCTCAGTCTAGTGATTACCTCTGAAGCGCGATTTCCATCGCGGATCGTCCGTTGTACGGTCTCTCTGGCCCCATCAATATTCGGAGGATCACTCTTCAGCATACGAAGACAAGTGCTTGCGTTGGTGATGACGCCCGATAGCGGCTGGCTAACCTCGTGTGCGATAGAAGCAGTCAGTTGCCCGACCGTCATGACTCGCATCACTCTTGCAAGTTCCGCCTGAGTATTGCGCAATTCTTCTTGTGCTTGTTTCCAATCGTGCATGTCCACTACTGTGCCGTGCCACTTTGCAATGCGCCCTTCTTGATCAAGCAATGGCAGAGCCCTGGCGACACACCACCGGTATGTGCGGTCGAGAGCGTGAAACACGCGAGCTTCGATTCGGTAGGGAGCGCCTGCTTTCACACATGATTCCCAGACTTCCACTGCCGGTTCGACATCGCCGGGATGCAGAAGGTTCTTCCAGCCATCTCTCATAACGTGCTCAGGACTAACACCGGTGTAATCAAGCAAGCGGCCATTGCAGTAATCGATCGCTCCATTCGGCGAAGCGCTCCAAAGCATTTCCGGTATCGTTTCTGTTATCTGGAGCAGGTTCAATTCTCGTACGCGCAGCGCTTCTTCCATTCGTTTCCGGTCGTCAATGTCGGTCAGCAGCACATACCAGCCGCAGATACTGCTGTCCGAATCATGTACGGCCGAGGCGCGGACTTGGAACCATCGATAGACGCCGTCGGCCCGTCGACAACGATTTTCAATTTCATATGGAGTTCCGGTTGTGATCGAATAGGTATACGTCTTGATCACCTCAGCGAGGTCATCCGGATGAACAGCATCGGTCATCCTCCAACTCTTCAGTTCATCGGGCGTCTTACCGAAGTATTCCAGGAGCGGTTGGTTGAGCTCTTCAATCTCGCCGGCCGGATTCATGGTACAGATGAGCCCAGGAATGCTGTTGACAGTTTGGCGGAGATTGGTTTCGCTTGCTCGTAGTTCCACTTCGGCGCGTTTCTGGTCGTCGATGTCGGTGGTCGTACCGACGAATTTGAGGACTTTTCCTTCTGCATCGCACAAGGGCACGGCTTGCTGCAGATGCCAGCGATAGGTCCCGTCCCAGCAGCGGAGATACCGGGATTCGATCGCAAAGCCCTGTCCCGAGCGCACTCCGTCCCAAAATGCCCTTGATGCTTTTTCGCGATCCTCGGGGTGGATCGCGGCCATCCAGGCCTCGGGATGCGATCGGACGAATTCGAGGGTCTGACCCGAGTATTCAAGCCAAACGCGATTCACGAAATCTGGAGTCCCATCAGGCTTAAGCGTCCAGGCGGATACCGGAAGATGCTGCAGCAGCCCCACCTGGAGTTGCAGTTCTTCGTTGGCTTCGGCGAGCTCCCTTGTTCGTTCCGCGACTCGCAGATCGAGTTCAGTTGCAACCCGTTTCTGTTCACTCAGGAGCAGTGCCTGCTGCAATCCTATTGCTAATTGATTCGCGGCTACTCCAAGCACGAGGCTCTCGGTTTGTTCCGGAAAGCCGAGCCTCCGAGACCCCGCCACGATGAGCCCGAGTTCGCCTCCTATGCCCATTCTGATGGGAAAGACGGAAACCTCCTGCTCTCCCAGACACCGGAATACCGGTTCAGGCCAATGCTGCGGAATTTCTCCAGGCCACTGATTTAGCGCATGCCTAAGGTCCTCGCGGCTATGACTGGTCCCATAGAACTGAGTAGTCTTAAGCGCGTTGATCGAGGTTTTGTGGGAGTCAAGTTGCACTCGCGCATAGAGGAAGTCGAGGTCAAGTGTTGCTAGCAGGGCATCGAGAAAGATCTCAAGGATTCGATGTGGCTCACTGCCGCTCCAGACGGCTGGAAGAGCAAGGATGCCGACCAAATCATTCATACAGCGCTGCAGGCGCTTAATTTCAGACGCAGGATCCATTGATTGCAGGTGCATACTGGCCCGCCGTTAACGGGGATTTTTTTGTCCAGACCGCCGTCCGTGGTACTCCTGGACGAATTCCTCAGGACGAGTGAAATAGGGGTTTCGCTGAAGAAGTCCGCCAACAATGACCATCGGATGCGTACGCATGATGTCAATTACGGCGTCCCCGCTGAGCTTAGGGAGATGGTAGGTGCATATAACGGCGTCGTCATACCGGCGCCAAACATGGTTCACGCGCGATTCAAACTCGATCACATCCTCGATACGAGATTGACCTTCTGACGCCCAATCCATCCGGCACACGATGCGACTCATTGGGAACCCTTCTTTGTTCCGTGCCGACATCGCCATCTCTTCGAAAGCAGCAAGCATCCGGTCTTGATCGAAACGTCCATCTCGTAGATAGACTTCGGTGTTGATCCGTACCTGAAGCTGTCCGCTTTGTTGATGAGCGGCTGGGTCGATGCCCGCCTCAGTGAGACGCTGCAGGTGCTCCTGGCGTGCGTCGGGGTTAATGACCTGAACAACCTTGTCACCACAGGACAGACCCTCCTGGATGAAGGGAAGCAATACGCGATACTCTTCCTCGTCGTCCGTGAAAAACGCGCAGACATGGCGCACTTCACCGAGTTGAGAGCCGGCCAGAGAAATTGGTTGCAGAGGTCGATTCATTTGAGAGTCCTCACACTGGAAGTCGCTTGGGGAGCAGTGAGAATTACCAGTATAGTTGGGTATTCCGAGCACAAATACCTGATCAATCAGTGATTTCACCGCTCATCACTGAAGAAACAAGTCAAGGGTCGAAGCTCAGCATCGCGGAGGGCGGGGACTGTAGTGACTTACGCGAAAGACTTGCAAGATTACATAGTGCGTAAGGTCGAGACAATTCTATAACGGCGACCGCCTTTCTCGCCAAGAAACTGCCAACTCAGGTTGAATTCGGAGCAATAGGCATC
>JBAWCO010000799.1:0-3502 GCA_049590315.1 Occallatibacter sp.
ATCGGCGACCGCACGAACAAAGGCATACCAGCGACTCTAAGGTCATCCCTCCTGCATATCCCCGCTCCTTCCGGTTTCGTGTGTCTCTCTCCGGTCTTGCCGTAGACCCAGCAGGCAAATGCCGCTGGACGGAAAGGTACGATGGCAAAAGAGATATGCATCTCCAGCACGCCGCATGAGACGCGGCTTGCAATTCTTGAAGACGATCAACTCGCGGAAATCTACTACGAGCGCGAAAACGAGTACACGCTTGCGGGTTCGGTTTACAACGGACGCGTTACACGCGTACTTCCCGGCATGCAGTCCGCCTTTGTGGATGTGGGCCTGGAGCGGGACGCCTTCTTATATGTAACCGACTTCCTGGAGCTTGAAGAGCCGGAAGAGTCCGACGAGTTGGAAAAGGCCGCGGCGAGCGGCGGGGCTCAACCTCCGCGCGAGATCCGGCACACAAATGGGCAGGAACAGACTGCCCAGGGTGGCCGCAATGGCGGACGCCAAGAGGGACGGCAGGGCCAGAGGCAAGAGGGCCGACAGGGGCAGGATCGGCAATCGAGAGAACGCAAGTTTTCAGTAGAGGCGGTCCCGGAGTCCGGGGAGGCGGGTATTGCGACTCCCGAAGTTCCAAGTGCACCCGATCAGGTTGAGGGCTCACACGATGATCTTGAGGCGACCGGCGCACGGCGGTGGCGCGGCCGTAGACGCCGTAGAGGTGGTCGCGGCAACACTGGTTCGCCCGAGAGTCAGACGGCACATACAGAAACTGAAGAGACCGAAGAGTTGGAAATTGCAGCGCCTATGGAGCGGGAGATTGCGCCGGACATTCAGGCGGCAGCCGGTTATCCCGCACCTGCGCAGTCGCCACGCGGACAGACCCCGGCACCCTTCGTTTTGCCTGGTGAATCGCTATCCAAATACGGGGCGGCGCCTGGCGGCGATGCTCCTGCATCCGCAGCGACACCGAGCCCGGCCGCACCGGCTCGGCCTGCGAGCACCTACAAGCCGTCAACCCTGATTGAAGCGCCGCTCGAATGGGACGGCAGCGGTCTGCTTCCCGGTGAATCGATTTCTAAGCATCGCGGCCGTGGTGCTGAGCCTGTCGCGGAAGTCGCTCCCGAACCGTACGGAGTCTTCTCCGATGCCGCACAGGTTAACGAGGGCCAGGATGCCACTTCAATAGTGGAAGCGATTGAAGAAGAGGAATTCGTAGAGGCGGTGACCGAAGCCAGTCGCGAATCTGCGCCTGCGGTTGAAGCAGCACACGAATTCGAGTTCGAGGAAACGTCTGAGACGGCACCGGGAACATCGCCTGCGGAGCCGGCAGCGGAGAGATCCGATGCAGTCGAGGAGAATTACCCTTCCGTCGAAGCGATAATTGGAGAGATGTTTGAACACGACCCGTTGGCATCCGCAGTGCTTCGGCAGGATGAAACTCCGGTCGCGTTTGGTGAGGACAAGTCGCCTGGGCCTGAGGACGAAGAAATCGACGGACCGGTTGCAGCAGCCGAAGAAGAGAATCACGACGCCTCGGCTTCGCACGAGCACGACGCCTCAGCTTCGCACAACATTGATCCGCTGCCGCCAACAGGTTTCAGACTGTTTGGGCTTGGCGGAAAAAAGAAGACTGAAGAACCTGCGCCGGTCCCTCCGCCTGAGCCAAAGGCTGCACCAGCGGTCGCGGCTTCTTCGTATGCGCCAGGGAGCGGCCTGATTGAGGAAGAAGTGATTGAGGAGGAGGAGATTGACGTTCCTCACCATCACCATACGAAGACCGAAGAGCACGATCTGGATGATTTTGAAGAGGAGACGCTGCAGAATCAGATTCGCACCGGTGATTTGGGCGAGTTGCTTCAAGAGGCTCATCTTGACCATCGCATCCAGTTGAACTTCGATGATAAAAACGGCGAGGACGAGGGCGACGAGGCCTTCGATGAAGAAGAGGATGAAGACGAGCCCGCAGTTGGGGTTCAGCCTGCGACCGCAGGAACGGGCTCAGCCGAGCCTCAGCGCGATCGCGGCGGTCGGGGGCGTCGTGGTCGCGGTGGTCAAGGGGACAGGGGTGGGCAAAAAGGCCAGGGCGACCGGCGCGGCGGACCTTCGCGGCGCACTGCGCAGACATCTGACCTGCCCATCATCAGCGATCTGCTGAAACCGAACCAGGAGATTCTCGTCCAGATTGCCAAGGAGCCGATTGCCAAGAAGGGCGCCCGCATCACCAGTCACATCGCTCTGCCGGGACGCTTTCTGGTTTTCATGCCGACGGTTTCGCACATCGGCGTCAGCCGCAAGATTGCATCCGACGAGGAGCGCCAGCGGCTGAAGCGGATTCTAGTGCACGAACGCGGCGAAGCTTCGGGAGGATTCATTGTCCGCACTGCTGCCGAGGGCGCGTCGGAAGACGAACTCCGCTCCGACCTTCGCATGCTGCTGAACTTGTGGGCCGATATCAAGAAGCGCTCAGAGGAATCCAAGTCCCCTGCCCTCATCTATCACGACTTGGGGTTGATCGAACGTATACTGCGCGACCAGGTCAGCACCAACTTCTCTTCGATCTGGGTGGATTCGGAGTCGGACTACGAGCGCATTGTGCGCTTCCTGAATCGCTTCTCTCCTTCACTGGTGCGGCGCGTGAAGCTCTACACCAAGGAGACGCCGCTGTTTGAGCACTTCGGCATTCAAGACGAAATCTCCAAAGCGCTTCGCTCGAAGGTATGGCTCAAGAGCGGCGGGTCCATCGTTATCAATCAGACGGAGGCGCTGGTAGCCATCGACATCAACACCGGCAAATACGTGGGCAAGTCGGCGCGGCTCGAAGACACTATCGTCAAGACCAACCTGGACGCGGTGCCGGAGATTGTGCGCCAAATCCGCCTGCGGGATCTGGGCGGAATCATCGTCATCGACTTCATCGATATGGACGAGCGCAAGAATCGCTTCAAGGTTCTGGCCGCACTGGAAGAGGCGTTGAAGGCGGATCGCGCGCCGACGAAGGTGCTCCAGTTCAACGATTTTGGATTGGTGGCCATCACGCGTAAGCGCGTCAAGCAGTCGCTGGAAAGAACACTCAGCGTGCCGTGCCCGACGTGCCAGGCTACGGGCATGGTGAAGGGCCCGACGACGGTGTGCAACGAGATTTACACTGAGCTGCGCAAGATGAAGAAACACTTTGAAGGCGCGGATGTGCTGTTGCGTGTGAACCCGGAGACGGTGAAGGTGCTGAAGCAAAACAACGCGAGCTGGCTGACGGAGTTCGAAGAGCTGGTGGGCAAGAACATCCTGGTGAAGAGCGATGCAACGCTGCATCCGGAGCAGTTCGACATACAGGGCTAGAAGACAGCGAGTCAGCGTGGAAGAGGCTGGGGAAACGCTCTGGCCTCGACCGCTAAAAGACCCCATCATTTCTTGGTGGGGTTGTTTTTTTGAGGGTTGAAATGGCCGCTCGCACGGTTATTGCGATACCGGTAAAGGGTCGCTCACAAGGGTGCGATTTTGCGCAAATGATCGC
>JBAWCO010000800.1:0-25958 GCA_049590315.1 Occallatibacter sp.
CTATTGCGGCTTTATTTCTTCTTCTCGTAGGCGGCGCGGCGTTTCTAACGTGGGGCAGGTTGAACAGTGCAAAGGCTGCAGCTTCGATCAACGCTGATAACACGATTCTTCGCCTGGCAGGCTCGAACACCATCGGCGACAGTATGGCTCCTTCGCTGGCTGAGTCTTTCCTCAAGAGCCAGGGCGCGACGGATGTTCGCATCATTCCTGGAGCGAATGCGCAGGAGAAAGCTATTCAGGGCATCCTTCCCGGCAATGCAACCCCTTCCTTCATTACCATTGCAGCTCATGGGTCATCAACGGCGTTTGCAGCGATGGCCGAGAGCGCTTGCGACATCGGCATGTCTTCGCGGAGGATCAAATCCGATGAGGCCGCCAAATTGGAGCCGCAGGGCGATATGACTTCGGCGGGGAACGAGCATATCCTGGGACTGGACGGCATCGCAGTAATCGTGAATGCTTCCAATCCGAACAGTGAGCTTCATAAGGACGAGATCAAGCGTATCTTTTCGGGGGAAATTACCGACTGGTCGCAAGTCGGAGCCAGTCACGGAACGATCAATATTTACGCGCCGAGCGACAACTCGGGGACATATGACACATTCAAGAACCTGGTGCTCGACGAGGGGCAGTTGGTTTCGTCTTCCCGGAGATTCGAGGATAGCAATGCGCTTTCAGAGGCGGTATCCGGCGATCCCAACGGCATCGGTTTTATCGGCCTCCCCTTCGTTCATAATGCAAAATCCATCGCGATTTCAGAGAAGGGGACACACGGACTGCTGCCAAACCGGCTGACCGTGGCAACGGAAGAATACTCTCTTTCGAGACGGCTCTATCTTTACACTCCGTCAATCCCGCGGAATAAGTTTACCCGTTTGTTTGTTGAATTCGCCCTCTCCAAGCAAGGGCAAGATTTGATTGCCGTCAATGGCTTTGTTGCTCAGAGCGTGACACCGGAAACGCAGGCCGTATCGAAGGCGGCGCCGGACGAGTATAAACAACTAACGCGGAGTGCGGCGCGCCTGCCTCTGGATTTTCGATTTGACACTGATAAGTCTGGTGCGGACAACAAAGCGCAGTCGGATCTGGATCGGGTGGTGTCCCTGATAGCGGACGGAGGAGGCTCGAAAGACAAGATCATGCTCTTTGGGTTCTCTGACAACGCTGGTTCTACTGACACAAGCAAGGCTCTCTCGTTGAGCCAGGCCAAGCTGATCGAGAACCAACTCACACAGCGCGGTATCAAACCCAAGGTGGTGCGTGGGTTTGGTTCGAGTCTTCCCGTGGCTTCGAACGATACGAACGAAGGGCGCGAGAAGAACAGGCGCGTCGAGATCTGGATGGGAAACTGATTTACGGGATACGTCCTGGGGGCGCGGAGATGAGAATCTGCCGCGCCCACTTCGCACCCAGAAACAGAAAACCTCTGCGCTCGTACTATTCGTAGCGGATCGCCTTCATCGGATCGACTCCGGCTGCGCGGCGTGCCGGCAGAGTGCAGGCCAAGGCCGCCACCAGCGCGAGCACGAGGGTGGCACCAATCAGAACCAGTGGCTCTGCGGAGTTCGTGTTGTCCGCCGTCCAATGCTCCATCAGTTTGCTCCACACGAGCGTCAAAGCCAAGCCCGCTACGATGCCTCCGCCAACACTTACCACCGTGGATCGGAAAACGATGGCGAGTACATGTGCGCGCTGTGCGCCGAGCGCCATCCGAATGCCAAACTCGTTGGTGCGTTGCACGACTGAATACGAGACCACACTGTAGAGCCCGACCGCGGACATGACCAGCGCCAACACGGCAAATGCACCAAACAGCCAGGTGAGCAAACGGCCGCGAGACCACTCGGGCTGGTCTTGAATCCAGTGCTCCAGGTCCTGCGTGCCGCTGTTTATTTGCTGGTCGTGATCAATTGAATTCACCTTGGCGCCGATCGCGTGCAACAGACTAAGCGGAGTCATATCGGAGCGGACCAGTATCTGCGTATACATCCGCAGGCCCAGGGTGAAAGGGACGAAAGCCTCAGGCAAAATGGGCTTGGCTAAGCCGTCGTCGAGCTTGTCCTGAACCACGCCAACAATCAGCAGATTTCCGTTGGCTGCGGGCGAGGTTAAGAAGAAGGGCGGTTCGTCACGGAGTTCGGGGAACTTGATGGAGTGCCCAATTGCGTCTCCATTCGGGAAATAACGCTTGGCCAGCGTTTGATTGACGACTACGACCGGAGCTCCGTTGTGGTTCTCCGTCTGATCCCAGATGCGTCCTTGCGCCATGGGAATTCGCAGAGCCGGGAAATATTCCTGGTTGACCAAGTTCAATCGCGCCGGTTGCTCTGTGCTGGAAGGTTTCCCGAGGATTTCAAAGTGCGTTCCAAATCCATTGCTGGGCGGGGTCGCGTTTGACGAGACTGCGACCATGGTGACGCCGGGAACCTCGGCTACGGCAGACGTGAGCCGCTCAAAATAGGACGCTCGCTCCGCCCATGTCTTGTACGTGCCCTCATGCACGGGAATCCCAACCGACATGATGTTGTGCGGGTCGTAGCCGAGGTGCATGTGCAGCATCTTCAGGAAGCCTTCGATAGCTGCTCCAGCAGAGGTGAGCATGAGAAGGGTGAGAGCGAGCTGGCCGGCAATCAACGTGCCGTGGAATCTGCGCCCGCTCACGCTGCCTGCAACCTTGCGCGTGCCGGCCTGCATAATTTCACTGACGTTGGGCTTTGAAACCTGGAGCGCGGGCCACAATCCAAAAAGGATTCCCGTAGCCACAGCAACCGCCATGCAGAAAAGCAAGACGGGGAGGTTGATATGGATGGCCGCCTCATGCGGAATGGAATACTGCGGCAGATTGGCGACAATTAGATCCAACGATCTGTAGGCGATGAACAGGCCAAGAGCCGCGCCGGTAAGCGATATCAACAGCGCTTCAGTAAGCAACTGGCGTACGATGCGCCCGCGGCTGGCGCCGATTGCGGCGCGAACCGCAAATTCATGATTGCGTGTGGTGGCGCGGGCGAGCAGAAGAATCGATACATTACCACAACCGATGAGCAGCAGCATGGACACCGCGCCGAAGAGTAGATAGGGAATGCTACCCAGTCGTTCAAGAAAATCATCGTTGAAACCGCGCAGCTTCAGATGAAATGGGACAGTGGGAAAATGCTTAGGTGTCTGTTGAGCAAACTCTTTGAAAAGGGGATCGAGAGCTGACTCTGCTGCGGCACGACTGACGCCCGGTTTGAGGCGAAGTCCAACGTAGAAAGTGTGATTAGCATCCTGAGTAATCTTCTGCGGGACATAAACATCCGCGTCATCCCAGGTAAAGCGCGAAGCTGCCACTCCAACGATGGTGTAGTTTTTGCGAACCATCTGCATGGTCTTGCCGAGTACGCTGCGGTCTGAGTTGAAATGGCGTTGCCAGAATTTGTACCCCAGCACGACGACTGGCTGGGGGTCTTGACCGTCGACCGCATCGGAGGGCTGCAATCCGCGGCCAATATATGCAGGAACGCCAAAATATTGAAAGGCATTGGAGCTAAAGAAGTCTGCGTTGATGTCTTCCGGCAGGTCAGATCCGGTCACGGTGAGGTTCCACTCGTCGGCGAGAAACGCGTCATCGACCACAGGAGAGGTGCGAACCTGCTGCCACTGGCCCGCAGTCAAACCGAGACCGTTCGGTTGACCCTTGCCGGTATCAATCCGCAAGTGGACCATGCGGTCTGCGCCCGCGTAGGGATACGGATCAACCAAAAAACCATAGACCACGCTAAACACTGCCGTTGTGGCGCCGATGCCGAGAGCCAGCGAAAGTACGGCGGTCAGCGTGAATCCCGGCAAACGGACTAACTGTCGGAAACCATAGCGGATGTCCTGAAACAAAGCCTGCATCGGGAACCACCTTCGTTCTGAAAATGAGTTCAACGGGCACTACTCGTATCGAATCGCTTTCATGGGTTCAATTCCCGACGCGCGCCGGGCAGGTATGGCCGAGGCGGCGACCGCAGCCAACGAGAGCACGCACACGGCCCCAAACAGCAACAGGGGATCGCGTGAACTCTCACTGGCCCAGCTTTGCATCACTTTGTTCAGCGCCACTGTGAGCACAATGCCGGCGAGGATCCCGGCGCCAACGCTCATCATCGTGGAACGAAAGACGATGCCAAGCAGGTGGCCTCGCTGCGCACCCAGCGCGAGGCGGATGCCGAATTCGTTGGTGCGCTGCACGACGGTGTAGGAAACCACGCTGTAGAGTCCGACCGCGGCAAGTGCCAATGCCAACGCGGCAAATGCGCCAAAGAGCCACGCTACAAATTGTCCACGAGCCCACTCAGGCATTCGCGTGATCCAGTGCTCGAGATCGCGAACATCGTTACCGGTTTGCTGGTCATGGTCGATGGAGTTCACCTTGCTCCGCACCGAGTGCAGCAACAAGAGAGGAGAGGCTTGAGAGCGGACGAGGATCTGCGTGTACATACCCATGGCCACCGTGTAGGGGACAAAGGCTTCAGGAAGAATCGGCTTTGCCAGTCCGTCATCGAGCTTGTCTGCCACCACGCCAACAATCAGCAGGCCGCCCGCGGTAGCTGGGGCCGTAAGCAGGTACGGCGGTTGCGGAACGAGTTCCGGCACCTTCAGTATGTGTCCCAACACGTCACCGTTTGGGAAGTACCGTTTGGCAAAAGTTTGATTGACCACCATGACCGGTGCGCCCCGATGGCTTTCGTCCTTATCCCAGATTCTGCCCATCAGAAGGGGAATGCGCAACGCAGGGAAGTACTCCGCGCTGACCATGTTGAAGCGGAAGGACTGGTCCTGCGCTGCCGGCTGGCCGACAATCTCAAACTTGGTTTTGAAGCCGTTCGATGGAGGCGTGGCGTTACTGGAGATCGCCGTCATCGACACACCGGGAACTTCGGCTACTTTGTCCTGCAACTGTTCGAAGTAGGCGGCGCGTTCCGCCCAGGTTTTGTAGGCACCGTCATGAACTGGAATTCCGACCGACATGATGTTATGAGGGTCGTAGCCGAGATTGGTGTGTGCTACGCGAAGGAAACCTTCAATTGCCGCTCCAGCGCCCGCCAACATAAGCAGCGTAAGCGCGATTTGGCCGGCGATTAGAACATTGTGCGTCCTGCGTCCTCTCACTCCGCTGGTGGTTTTGGTTGTGTTGGACTGCATGACCTGGCTCACTTCAGGACGCGAAAGCTGCCACGCTGGCGAGAGACCAAAGAGGATTCCGGTGGCGATTGCGACGGCAATAGAGAAGATGAGAACAGGGACGCTGATGTGGATGGAGGCTTCGTGCGGAAAGGAAAACTCAGGCAGGTTGGCGACGATGAGATCCAGCGACTTGTAAGCAAGCAGCAGACCCACGGACGCGCCTGTGATGGATAGTAGAAGAGCCTCAGTCAGCAACTGTTGAATGATTCGGCTTCGGCCGGCTCCAATAGCGGCACGGACAGCGAATTCATGCTGCCGGGCGGTGGCGCGTGCCAGAAGCAGAATGGAGACGTTGCCGCAACCAATCAGGAGCAGCAATGCGACAGCCCCGAAGAGCAAGTAGAGCGTGCCACCCAGTTCCTGGACAAACTGCTCGTTGAGACCGACGACATGAAGCCGCCAATGCTCGAGTGGAAAGTGTCTTGGGGTATCTTTGGCGAACTGGACGATCAGAGGCTCAAGCGCACCTTGTGCCCGGTCATGACTGATGCCGGGTTTGAGCCGGATGCCAACGTAGAAATCCGGGGTCTGGTCCTGGGTCACCTTCATCGGCAGATAGACGTCGCCGTCTCCCCAGGCGAAACGGGAGCCCGCTACGCCGACGATGGTGTAGTTCTTGCGGGTAAGCTGGATGGTTTTTCCGAGGACACTTGGGTCGGAGTTGAAGTGCCTTTGCCAGAACTTGTAGCCGAGCACGACGACCGGCTGTGGGTCTTGACCGTCGACTGCGTCCGAGGGCTGCAGACCGCGGCCGAGAGCAGCCGGAACCCCCAGAAAACTGAACGCGTTCGAGGTGAGGGATACCCCAAGGACATCCTCCGGCAAATCGCTTCCGGTGATCGAAAGGTTGTTGCCGTCCTGTAGAAATGCATCTTCGACGACTGGCGACTTGCGGATCTGCTGCCACTGCGATCCGGTGACTCCAAGGAATCCGCGCAGTTGACCGTCCGGCATTAGCAGGCGCAGATGGATCATCCGGTCGGGAGATGCGTAGGGGTAGGGGTCCAAGAGGATGGCGTAGACAACGCTGAAGACTGCCGTGGTGGCGCCGATGCCGAGGGCCAGCGACAGGACGGCGGTTAGCGTGAACCCCGGCATCTTGACCAACTGTCGGAAACCGTAGCGGATATCCTGGAACAGAGTCTGCATGGGAACTCCCAAGTTGTTTTGTACGCGGCGCGACGGGGAAAGGTTCGTTGGGGCCGACCACCTTGGCCATGAGTCTGCACGCCAGTTGCCAACGAACGCAGCGGTTAAATTATTGAAGCCATTGATAAAGGCGCTTGCACCGCTTCTCTCAATGTCCGCTTTCGAGAGGCGGGTGTTCAGGAACGGACAACGTCGAGCGGGAGGGCGGAGCTACCCAATTCGGCTGAGCAAGCGGCACAAGGTTCGCGTGACTCAAATCACGCTATACTCAGGATTGTTATGGCAACCGAGAAAACCTTCTATCTTGAAACCTTCGGCTGCCAGATGAATGCTCATGACTCGGAAAAGGTCATTGGCACATTGCAGCACGAGGGCTACCGGCAGGTCGAGAACGAGGAAGATGCTGGTCTGATCCTGTATAACACCTGCTCCATTCGCGACAAGGCGGAGCAGAAGGTCTTCAACCGCCTCAACGATTACAAAAAGCTTCACAAGGCCGGGAAACGCTTTGGCGTGCTGGGGTGCGTGGCGCAACAGGAAGGCGAGAAGATCTTCGAACGGGCGCCCTATGTCTCGCTGGTCTCAGGATCTGCCTCCTACCGCAAGCTGCCGGAGATGCTGGTTCGTCTCGAGGCAGGCGAAAATCGCGTGATAGGGTTGGACGACCGGCAGACCGACGAGACCTTCGAGACGGAGTTCACAGCGCGGCAGAATCAGTTCCGCGGGTACATCACCATCATCGAGGGCTGCGACAAGTTCTGCTCCTATTGCGTGGTGCCTTACACCAGGGGCAAGGAGCGAAGCCGGGGTTCGGACTCGGTTTTGGACGAGGCTCGCCGCATCGTCGACCAGGGATATACGGAAATTCAGTTGCTGGGCCAGAACGTGAACAGCTACCGGGATCCGGAAGGGAAGCAAAGCTTCGCAGAATTGCTGGCGGCCGTGGGCCGGGTGCCGGGGATTCGCCGGGTCCGCTTCACGACCAGCCACCCGCGGGACTTCACGCGCGACATCGTGGATGCGATTGACGCAGTGCCCACCCTTTGCGACCATGTGCATTTGCCCGTCCAATCCGGTTCGGAACGAGTGCTAAAAATGATGGCGCGGGAGTACACTCCGGAGTGGTACCTGGAGCGGATCAGTTGGATCAAGTCCGCCCACCGGCAGATAGCACTTTCGACCGACATTATTGTTGGATTTCCGGGCGAAACCGCCGAGGACTTTATCCAAACAATGGACCTTCTTGCTGAAGTCGAGTACGATTGCGTCTTTGGATTCAAGTACTCGGCGCGGCCAAACACGCCGGCGCTCACAATGATCGACTCAATACCTGAAGCGGAAAAAGCTACACGCCTTCAAGCGTTGCTTGATAGGCAGCGTGAGATTCAACGAGTCAATTATGTCAGACATTTGGGGCAAATTCTTGAAGTGATGGTAGAAGGACATAATCCGGCGCGCTGTCAAGTAACAGGTCGAAGCAGCCAGAACAAGCCGGTCAATTTCACCTGTGCACAACCTATCGCGCCCGCTCCGGGGAGTTATCTACAAGTGAAGATCACCGGGACGCATCCAAACAGCTTAGTCGGGGAATCCGTCTAAACTGTTACAGAAAGGGAAAACATGGATATCGAGGTTCGGATACGCGGTCTGATGATGGACCCTTCGACCAACATGCCCATCGTGGTGCTCAAGGATGTTGCTTCAGAAACGGTGATGCCCATCTGGGTCGGCAGCTTTGAAGCCAACGCCATCTTCATTGAAATTGAGAAGGTGGAAGCTCCGCGTCCCATGACTCACGATTTGTTGCGAAATATCATCCGTCACTTAAATGCCGAGCTAGAACGCGTAGTGATTACAGAACTTAGAGACAGCACATTTCTCGCTGTTCTTTGGCTTAGACAGGGAGAAGAGGCCGTAACGATCGATGCCAGACCTTCGGATGCGATCGCACTGGCGCTCCGCGCAGATTGCCCGATCTTCGTCTCCGAGCAAGTCATGCAAGCAGCCAAGCTGAACACCTCTGGCCCACCGGATGGTCCAACTGCTGAACAGTTGCGTGGCTGGCTGGAAGGCCTGAACGACGAGGATCTGGGTCGCTACAAAATGTAGGGATGTTTTCACGGGGTTGTACCAGCCCGCACCTTTTCAGGATCAGATGCCAGCGAGGTTTGACCTGAGGCTGGGAATTGCGGGGCGATTCGCCTCTCAAACAATTGCCACGCTTGGACATAGGGAACTATCTATGTGGACTTTTAGTATACAGAATATCCGTTATCGGACATTACTTAACTTAACTTCTGGGGCAGCTCATCCAGGCGAAGGTCGCCTGGCAGTATGAAGAAACTGAGATCGTGTTTCGATTTAATGCCAGGTATTCGACTTGCGCATGGTGACAACGCTGGATGAATCTGCCGGGCAATTCGTCCATAAGCCAATTGACCCGCAAGCAAGACTTGAGAACGGGTGTGCACGCCTGCAAAGATCAGCGACACGATACGCCACAGGACGGCGAAGAACTCGATGACCTCAGTTCCCTCCCCCTTCGGCTTTCAAGAGTTTCCGAATGATGCATGTTTGATCTAGATTTGGAATCGCTACTGTGAATCCTCAATAGCCCTGGTCATGAAAGTCCTTGTACAAAGCGCTCGAAGCGCAGCCACGAGCACTTGTAGGCGAAGACTCGGGAACGTAGGCTAGATCGGGTGTCATCGCAGTGCGAGCGCGGGCATGCGAAGTATGACGCGAGTTCCACGCCCGAGCTCACTGGCGATCTCCGCGCTGCCGCCGTGAAGCGTCAATATGCCTTGTACGATAGCCAGACCCAAGCCCGTGCCACCCGATGCCTTGGAGCGCGATGTATCGACGCGAAAAAAGCGATCGAATACTCTGGGCAGCGCTTGGGCGGGAATACCGACGCCTGTGTCGGAGACGTCGATTCGAATCGCGGCCTCCTCATTCGTAGCCGCCAGCGTTACTGTTCCTCCCGGCGGCGTGTGTGCAATGGCATTCGAGACCAGGTTGCTCACCGCCCGCAGCATCAGTGAGCGATCCAGTTCCGCGTTCAGCGGTTCAGCTCCTTCATTCACCTCAAGCGACAATCCTGAGTCGATCGCAGAAGCCTCGTAGTAATCGCGAACCGTGATCAGCAACTGGCGGATGTTCACGTTTTCGCGATGCAATTCGGTTAAAGGGCTCTCCGAGCGAGCCAGAAACAGGAGATCGCCAATCAGTTCGGAAAGCCGGACTGCTTCTTCCAGCGAAGACTCCAGCACGTCGCGGTACTCGTCCACCGTCCGTGCACGGGCGAGCGCCACTTCGGCCTCTCCGCGGATATTGTTAACGGGCGTGCGCAGATCGTGCGCGATGTCGGCAGAGAATCTGGAGATGCGCTCGAACGATTCCTCAAGCCGGTCCAGCATTTCATTGAAGGTTGCGGCCAGAGATGCAAGTTCGAGGGGATAGCCTTCCGGGCCGATCCGTTCGCGCAGATTCGTTGATGTGATTCTCCTCGCGGTCGCAGCAATTTCTTCAACAGGCCGAATGCCCTGCCGCGCAATCCGGTACCCCAACAGCGGGAAGAGAAGCGAAGTCGTCAAGAGAATCCCCCAGGCCCAAAGCCGATAACGACCCAGCAACTCCTCTTCCTGCGATACGTCGATGGCGATTTGAACCGTGTTGTTGTGAGTTGGTGGCGTGCCTACGGCCACCGAGGCGCCGGCAACCCGGAACGGCTGTCCCTGTCTGCTCGCCATCGCAATCGAACGCTCGAAGCCGCCACGGGTTCGGCTGGCGAGCCTCGCAAGATCCAACTTTTCGGCCATGCCGGGAGTCGTCATGATCGGCACGCCATGTTCATTGAGGAGACAAATGTAGAACTGTTGGTACCGCCGTGCCTCAGACTCGAGTTCAATTTCTTCGCGCAGCGCATCCTCGTCGTCTGGACGCTCTCGTAGCAGTGTGCGCAACACATTCAGCTTGTCGTCAAGAAATAGCTCTGTGCTTCTATCCAGTTCCGTTCGCAGAACGATGTAGAGACTCGCCGTGGCGAGAATTACCAGCGTCAGGCCAGCCAACGAGTAAGCCGCCGACAGCCGGAATGCGAGGGTTCGGCGCAACCGCGGTGTGGACGCCGAGCTATGCTTCGGCTTCAAGAACATAGCCGGCACCCCGAACTGTGTGAATCAGCTTTATGGGGAAGGGATCGTCCATCTTGCTGCGCAATCTGCGCACATTCACGTCGACAACATTCGTATCACTGTCGAAGTTCATATCCCAGACGGACTCGGCGATGAGTGTGCGCGACAGCACTTCGCCGGCGCGGCGCGCGAGCAGGGTCAGCAACAGGAACTCCTTCGAAGTGAGTTCGAGCCTTTGGCCGGCACGCGTCGCGCGGTGGCGCATCAGATCGATCTCCAGGTCAGCCATGCGCAAGGTCTCCTGCGGGCGTGGCGTCGAGCGACGCAACAACGAGCGCACCCGGGCCAGCAGTTCAGAGAATGCGAACGGCTTTACCAGGTAGTCGTCGGCTCCCAATTCGAAGCCACGCACGCGCTCGTGCACAGCATCGCGCGCGGTGAGCATCAGGACCAGCGCCTTCTGTTCGGTTTCTCGCAGACGCGTCAGCACCTGCCATCCCTCCAGGCCAGGAAGCATGACATCCAGAACGATGAGGTCGAACTCGACTTCAACGGCCAGGTGCAGGCCTTCCAGACCGTTGGCTGCAACGTCGACCACGTAGCCGGCCTCGGCCAGTCCCTTCCTCAGGAACTTAGCGGTCTTCACTTCGTCTTCGATAACCAGGATCTTCATGGCTGAGTCCATTTCACTGCCTATGCGGCTTCGAAAGTTCGCTAAACGCCTGGGCGCTCGGGATCGGGATCCTATGCGCCCATTGGCACCGGCCGATGAGATCACTTGGATCCAGATGGCAGACGGCGAAAGAAAAGAGTCTGCTTTTCGCCATTCGGATGTTCGCGGATTCTCTCGAGCGTTGCACCATCCTCAACAACCAACCAGGTTTCTTTCGACCGAAGAATCCGGCCGTCTTCATGTTCCTCTATCGAGAAGACCAGGGTCGCGTCCTTCCAAACGACGGCTGTGTGGAACTCATCTCCGTCCGCGCCCGTCGAGACAGAGGCTTTTCCATCGGTGGTGTACTTCTGAACCGCGTGCCGTGGATTCGCAGAGTTTCGTGAGATCGATGTTTCCACCGTGAACTCCGCAGCGTGACGTCGCCGCTCCGTTTAGGCTGGCAGCGATCGTTGTCCTGCTTCCACAGCCCCGAGAAATTCGTCGCATTCTGTGCTCGCGCGGCGACGGTGATTGCTGCGAGCAGCAGAAGGCTCAGACAAACTCTCAAGCGGCGATACATCGGCTCCTCGCTCTCTCATTGGCAACCCACGCACAATTTGCAAGACGGCCATGCTGACCACCTCGCGTATATGATTGGAGGCATCAGAACTCAAGCCGCATCGCGAACTGAATCTCTCGCGGCGTTCCCGAACCCACCGGAGTCATCGGGGATACGCTTGTGTTCACCGTAGTGATGATGCTGCCGAACCCTGTCCCACATCCCTTAGGAGATGAAGTTGAAACGTTACAAGTAGCCTGCGGCTGACCCAACTGCGGGTGATTGAAAATGTTGTAGAACTCCGAACGGAATTCGAGCCGTGTGCGCTCGGTGAAGGTGAAGGTCTTGGCGGCGCCCATATCGATCTGCCAGGTTCCAGGGCCGCGAACGTAGTCGCGCGGCATTGAGCCGAATTCTCCGGCCGGGAGAGCAAAGGCCGCCGGATTGACCCACTCGGCGACCGTTCTGCCTCCCGGCGGATTCAATGACGCGCCCCGAACCAAGTCGGGACGCTGCGTGCCGGAGACGCCATTCGGAGCGGTGTAACTGCTCGGCAGCAATACATTCACCGGGAAGCCGGTGCGCGTCAGTGCTGTCGTGGTCAGTTGCCAGTTGCCTGCGATTGCGCTGACAATGCCGCGCTGGTTCAGCATTGGTTTGCCCTGGCCGAATGGGAGCTGATAGACGGCGTTGCCATTGACCACATGGGTGGCGTCCCATGCGCCGCTGGCGGTTTCACATGCCTGGCACAACGGATTCTGTGGCTGCACTTCGTCGCCATCGCCGCTGCCGTTGGAGCCGTTGTCGATCTCGTGCGACCACATGTAATTGGCCGTCACCAGAAGACCCTGCGTGAACGAACGCCGCATTGCCACGGAGAGGCCGTTGTAAGTGCTCATGCCGATTGAGCCGCGCCATCCGATGGCGGAAGCAAAAGCAGGATATTGCGCAGCCCGCGCGACTGGGTCGATCAGATTCACGTAGCTCTCTTCCAGCAGATGCACGCCATGGCTTCCGAGGTAAGAGACCGTGCCTACGAAGTTCGCGGGCAGTTCCCGCTGCGCTGAGAAGCTCCACTGCTCAACATACGAGTCCTTGCGGTTCCGTTGTTCGGCATTCGGTGAGAGGGTTCCGGCGGCAAATCCGCAACTGCCGTTTGAGGTGACGATTGGGCCTGGGCAGTTGTCGGTTCCGGAGTTGTTGATTCCGGTGTAGGAGAGCGATGACTTGGAAGTTGCTGTCGCCGAATAGGAGGGCACCTCGTTCTTTGCGGGCAGGTTCTGATCATCCAACTGTCCGTCTTCGTGATAGAGGCCGAATCCACCCCGAAACACCGTCTGACCGCCTTTCCATGGAGTCCAGGCGAAAGCCGCACGGGGATCGATGTCGCCGTGGTTCTGCTGGCCAAAGGCGGTGCCCACGCCGCAGAATCCCTGTGCGCCGCAGGTGCCGAAATCGAAAGGGTTGGCTAGTCCATTCGCCTCGTGGAAGAGGTCGAAGATGGAGTAGCGCAAGCCGAGGTTCAGGGTGAGATTGGGCCGCCACTTGAATTCATCCTGCGCGTAGGCGAAGTAATCGTTCTTGCGCATGTGGTTGACCGGCAAGGCGCCACTCAGGGTGGCTTTGTTCACCGCGTTGTTTGCGAGACTGACCACGTCGGAGAAGGTGATCTTTCCGTGATTCCCGTATTCCTGGTTTACCTGAATGTGGCGAAGCTCCACTCCGGCTTTCAAGGTATGCCGGCCGTGGGACCAGGTCAGATTGTCGAGCCCTGAAAACGAGTTGCCCGCATAGACGCTGGTGTAATCGTAGTTTTCAGTCACAAATCCAGGTCCGGGCCCGCGCGAAACTGCAACCTGATAGAGGATTCCGGAGTTGCTCGAGTTGTATTGGTTGTTGGTAGCGCGATTGAAGCCTGCCCTGGCTTCATTCACCAAGTGAGGATTGAAGACATGCAGCAATCCAAGCGCGCCATTGACCGGCGCGGAGACCTTCTGCTGCAAGTCAGTCGCGGCAGCCGAAAGCGGCTGCGTATCGACGGACCGGTCGTAGTTGAAGCGCACGAAGCCCGTGGTCTTCGCGGTGAAGTGCTGGTCGACTCGCAACATCGCCGAGCTTTCGTTGACCACCTGCGTGCAGTAGCAGGTAACCAGGTCGTAGTTTGCATAGTTCGGATCGCCGGGGTCGTTGGCCGGCGTCCAGGGCGTCACAATTGTCCTGGCACTGGCTCCGGGAAATCCGTTCATGATCCCGTAGACCGGCGAGGAGCTGGGGACCGTTGCGATGAGCGCCGCGCTCGGCACGTCGCCGCTGACCGGGTAGCCCCAGTTCTGCCGATAGGCTTCGGTAGCGAAGAAGAAGAACGTCTTGTCGCGCACGATAGGACCGCCCAGCGATCCACCAAACTGGTTCAGGCGAAGCGGCTGCTTAGGTTCCCGCTGCTGACCTTGACCGTTGGAGGTCCAGATAAGCGAAGAGGCCCAGGTGGGCAGCGATGCGTCAAAGTAATCGTTGCGCAAGTATTCGAAGAGACGTCCATGGAAGCGGTTGGTGCCCGACGGGGAGGAAACATTCAATTGGGCACCCCCGGTCGAGCCCTCCTCGGCGGTTGCCATCAGCGTGTCGACGCGAAATTCCTGAATCCCGTCGAGCGGGATGGCAAGCCGCACCCACTGGCGCTGTGTCTGATTCACGATGTTCGTAGCGTCGACTCCGTCGTAGGTATAGTTACTGTCGTCGAGACCGCGTCCGGCAAAACGAATCGTTCGCTGGTTGCTGCCGCCGGTGTCAATCGCGCCGGGCACAAAGGCCGTCAGGGCCGACCAGTCGCGGCCGTTCAGCGGCACTTCATCCGCTTGCGTTCTCTCGATCAAGCCCGTCACCGCGCTGGTGTTGTGGTCCATCAACGCCGAAGCGGGCGAAACCTCCACGCGCTCTTCGGCGCCAGCCACCCGCAACGTCGCATTCAGAGTGCGCGTCCGGCCGATGACCTGCTCCACATCGACAAACTCGAGCTTCTGAAAGCCCTGGTGCCGGAAGGTAACGGTATAAATGCCCACCGGCAATTGGGAAACGCTGTAGTTGCCGCTGGCGTCTGAATCGGTCTCGCGCTGAAGGCCGGTCGCACTATCGGCCACCGTAACATGCGTCAGCGTCAGCAGACTCCCCGAGGAATCGGTGACCGTTCCAGTTAATCCGCTGCGTTCCACTTGCGCAAAAGCGATTCCGGCAAGGAAAAACACCGCGCTGAATCCGATTGAAAAGCGAAGGCGTCGAATCGTGGCACAACTTCTGGCGAAGTGACTTTGCTTTTCCTTGCAGTGCATTGCTCCCCCAAAGGTAACAATCTAAGCCGAGCGAACAGAGAGATTCCGCGGCATATCGTCGCTTGTTGCCTGCATCGGAATCGCAATTTGGATGTTCAGGTTGTGACAGTTGGAAACACAGATCCTAGTCCCCGGCTGCAGGCAGCGAACCGCGGCCGGCTTTCAAATGTTTCTGCGTCTATGAGGTTCGATTATGCGCTCAATGACGTCAGCGCGTCAGCAGGACCCCAGAAGGGAGCCTCGAAGCTGAATGACACTTTTGTAATCAACTGTCGTTATATGCAGGTCACACACAAGTTAACGTTCCGTCAAATATCGATCTCCGCGAGTCCGGAAATTTGTCAAACGCGAGGGTCGGCAAAAAGGGATAATCTCGCAGTTCCCCGGAAATAGGCCGGTTCCAGCCGCAGGAATGTGTGACGAGTGCATCCACGCGTACACAACGGATTACAGAAACGTAATCCTCGCGTCATGCTGCCGTTCTTTTCGCGGTCCTAGACTTGGTCCGTTGACGCCGCTCTCCCAGTGCGTCAGCTCCCGCAACCAAAGAGAGAGCATGAGCTTGCTTCATGTTTTCTGCAACGCATGGCCGATTCAGGTCAGCGTCATGAAAGAAACCGAAGAAGGAGAACCATCCATGTTCCGAAAGAGTTCTACAAAGCAATCTCGGATTACGCTGCTGCTGCCGCTCACCGGCCTGCTGGCGGCGGGGCTGAGCGTTCCCGTGCTGGCGCAGTCCGCACCGTTCCCGACCTACCAGGTAGGCCCGCAGACGGACGGCACATTCGTCGCCAGCGACGGCACTATCATCACCCCCGCCGGCACCCAGGTGAACCTCGGTATCCGGACCCGTGCCAAGGCGATTGCCCTGAACCCCACCGGCAATAGCACCGCCGCCGTGCTACAGATGGGCGCCCCGCAAGTCGTCACGGTGTTCAACACCAAGAGCGGCGCCGTGGTGCAGACCTTCAACCCGACTAAAGGCCAGGGTGGTAGCTCCACCGGCATCACCTATACCGCCGATGGCAAGTACCTTCTCTTCAGCCAGGATGGCAATTACGGGTTGTCCTATGTTGCCGTAGCCAGCGTCGCCGCCAATGGCACGCTCACCAACTACGCCAACGTCAAGGTTCCGATCGCCATCGATGCCACTGGCAAGCTGACCAACGTCACCTGCTTTGGCACGAATCCAGCGGTGGTACAGACGGGTCTTCCTCCCAAGGGCACCAGCCCATCGGGAACCTCGGGCAGCTTCAATATTCCCTGCGGCTACTCGACTTCGATCTTCTCCGATCAGGCATTCACTTCGTATCCGACAGGCATCGCGGTCTCGTCGGATGGCAGCGCGGCGTACGTCGTGCTGGACAACAATGACACGTTGGCCAAGATCACCCTTGGCGCGACGCCGGCCAAGAGTGCCGAGATCCGCGTCGGCAACGTCCCACACAGCGTCATCATCTCGCCGGACGGCAAGACCGCCTACGTCTCCAACGAGGCCGGCCGGATTGCTAAGCAGAATGATTTCCAGGAATACTCCAACGGCACTCCGGTGGTCGCCGAATATCCGACAGGCAGTGTAGTCAAGGGCACCATTTCGATTGTGAACATCAAGAACGGGGAATTTTCCGTTACCGGCGATATCAAGGTTGGCCACCACCCCACGGGGATGGCCATCTGGGGCGATAACCTGCTTGTTGCCAATACCTATGACGATACCATCTCGGTGATCGACCTAAAGAGCAACCAGGTGGAGGGTACGATCGATCTCGGCCTGCCGATCGGCGTACCGGGAGAATGGACCTCGGCTTACGGCGCGGGTCCGAACTCGATTGCCGTCGATGCCAAGAAGAACGTCGCTTACGTTGCGCTCTACAACGCCAACGCCGTCGCCGTGGTTGACCTCAACAACTGGTGGGGAAAAGCCATCAAGGGTATGATCCCGGTAGGCTATGCTCCGGCCTCGGTTGTGCTGGACTCGGCCAACGGCCAGCTGCTGGTTGCCAACGATAAAGGTTGGGGAACCACGGGCAACCCCACGCCGGCCAATGCCTTTTTCAGCGGGATCGACGTGAGCGGCGCGCCAAAAACTGCAGCCTCCAGCACCAGCGAATTTGGCGTGAACGCCCTTGAGACTCACCAGGACCTTGGCACAGTCAGCATCGCTCCGATCCCGAGCAATTCGGAGTTGGCGATGATGACGCACCAGGTCAAATTGAACAACCACTGGGATCTGGCGGAGGCTATCGAAGGCGCCTCTGGCGGCAACGCCTGGGCCAAGGCGGCCGTAATTCCCAAGCATATCGGCGCCCCTTCGAAGATCAAACACGTCTTCGTGATTATCCGTGAAAACCGCACCTACGACCAGATTCTTGGTGACGTCACCGGAGGCAACGGCGATCCTAAGCTGGCGGTTTTCGGCGACGACTCGACTTACACGCCGTACCCCAAGGTAACGCCCAACGCACACGAGCTGGTGCAACGCTTCCCGCTCTTCGACAACTTCTACGACCCGAGCCGGCAGTCGGCCGACGGTCACAACTGGATTGTTCAGGCGATGGCGCCCTACTCCGACGACATCCAGTCGCCTGACTGGCTCCGCGACTATCCTTCCAACGGCGGCGATGCGATTGCGTACCAGAACAAGGGCCATTTGTGGGATGCGGCGGAAAAGGCCGGCGTCTCGGTGAAAAATTACGGCGAGTACATCGAGTACAACACGTTCACCGTGCCGGGCTGCACCATGAACAACATCTATACCGGCACAACTCCTCCCACTCCGTTGCCGTTTGTTTATTCCACAAGCTGCGAACCGACCTGGAACCAGTTCTACAACGACACGCTGGAGTACGAGGCTGGCAACGAAACGCAGCTCCAGTACTACAACACGATCAGCTCGTACACCCCGCTCCCGAACCTGTACAAGGAGACGTATCAGAAGTATCCGCAATTCGATCTGGGCATCCCCGATCAGTATCGTTTCGACGTCTGGCAGCAGGACTTCAACCACGACGTCGCAGCCGGCAGGGTGCCGCAGTTAGAGATGATTTGGATCAGCTCGGATCACACCGGTGGCCCGCCGAACGCGGTAGCTATGCAAGCGGATAACGACCTGGCCCTTGGCCGCTTCATGGATGCCATCAGCCACAGCCCGATCTGGAGAGATTCGGCGATCTTCATCGAGGAAGACGACGCGCAGACCGGCGTCGACCACGTTGACGGTCACCGCAGCCCGGGCTACATCGTCAGCCCCTACGTCAAGCAGCAGGTGAACTCCGACGGCACCGGCGCCGGCGTCGTCGCGGACAGCACCTTCTACACGCAGGTCAACATGACCCGCACCATCGAGCAGATTCTGGGCATCACGCCCATGAACCAGAACGATCTGGTGGCCTCGCCGATGAGCGAAATCTTCATCGACAACCCGCCTTTGAACAACTTCCTGCCATGGGCGCACGTTCCCAACGGCGTGCCGCTGTGCTACGGTGTTTCGGGCTATGCGGCTCCGAAGAACATCACCTCCGGCTTCAACACCTGCAGCACCACTACGGCCTCGTCTCTTCAGACCAGCCCCGCGGTCAAGGCTCTTGCGACTGGCTGGGCAAAGATGAAGACACAGGTCTTCGCCGGCAAGTACCAGAAGCCGGACTCCGAAGATCCGGACCTCGTCAACCACATGATCTGGTACGAGACCACCGGCTACAAGGTACCGTTCCCCGGCGAAAAGAAGGTCCGTCCGGCGAGCGACTTCAAGAGCAAAGCGCACGTCGGTAGCACTGACGTGGACGACTAAACACCTTACAACTGCAAACACCCTCTCCCCAGTTTCCGGGGAGAGGGTTTTTCATTGTGTGCATTTTATGCATTTTCCGCGAAAAACCGGCTATCCGAACAGGTGGTCGCTTCCAATCGACTGGTTAATACTTTCTCGATGAGCGCATTATAGGCAATTGGCTCGCCGAGTTCCTGATCTGCATCGGGAAGTCTTGATGTTTGCGCAACACTAGACTGGCGCGTTTATGGAACTAGGATTTTTAATTGTGCAACTTGGGACACGCAGCAGACGCCATAAGTGCCAAGAATCAGACATTGATTATCTCTGCAACAGCCTTACTAGTTCCGAATCCCTGCCAGCAGTCCCTCGATTTCGCTCTTCTCCTGTGCCGTCACGGGCAAAAGCGGCGAACGAGCGCGCCCACCGTAATAGCCGTTGAAGTCGCACGCATACTTGACTCCGCTGATTCCCAACTGTCCTACGATACATTGACTCGGTTTTGCAATCCTCTGCTGCTTCTCCTGGGCGAGCTTCAGGTCATGGTCCTTCCAGGCCAGGTAAACCTCCTGACAGGCTTGCGGCGCGCAGGCCGCGAATCCCAGAATCGCGCCCGCAGCTCCGGCTTCAAGCGACTCAAGCAGGCTGGCAGCTGACCCGGTAAGCACCTGGAAACCTACCTCTTTGGAGCGCGTCTTGAGGGGCACGGCCGGAGGAGCGGTTGCCACGGCCGCGCCGCCAGCCAGGTCGCCGGCGGACACAAAAGTGTGGCTCAGTTCTGCTTTGACCGCAGCCATGCGCCCGGTGACTGCTTCGAAGATGGGAGTCACTGTGACGGTGCGTCGAGGGGCATCTTGCGTAGCTTCTACAGTTGCCCGAAGCCGTTCCATGTTGCCGCTGGAGTCCTTGATTCCGGCGATATTAGGGTGCTGCGCAAGTTCGGCAATCAGATCAACTGGAATGTCGTACGGGACGCATTTCGGGATGTTATAGAGCAGGACTGGCAGCGGAGAGCGGTCGGCCACGCTTCGGAAATAGTGGAGAACCGCTGATGTGGACATTTGCGTGGCGTAGTAGGTGGGGGTGCGCACCAAGACCGCGTCGTAGCCAAATCGGGTTGCCGCATCGGCCAGGGCCACGGTGCCCTTCACGCTCTCGCGGCCCACACCGGCGATGAGCACTTTTTCCGGGGCGGCGGCTTCCGCAGCGACGCGGAGAACGTCGGCCGATTCGTCGTCCGACAGCATCGGTGCCTCGCCAGTGGAGCCAAGGACGACCATCCCGGCCAAAAGGCCGCGCGAATAACGCGCCATGTTGGCTTCGAGCTTGCGGAAATAAATCTGCTCGTCCGTGTAGAACGGCGTCGGAACAGCGGCAAAAATGCCCTCAATCAGCATGGTCTTATTGTAGAGCCTTAAGGCTGTAAAGCCCTGAAGGATGCAATAAGACCGGCTGCTGCACGACTGTGTCAGGCGACTCTGCGGCCGCGATCCTGCTCGCCTTCTTGTTTGGAATTCCCTGCCGCCTGTGCGACAGTCCGCTCAATCCAGGCGCAAACGAGCCTATCGCCTGAAACCCTCCAAATGCATTCGAGGGGACGAATGACAATTTGCTCTGCTGTACGCATCGCTCCCCCTTTCCGGCCTTTAATAGCCACTCAATGCTGTTCCATCTTTGAAATTCATAGCGGCCAAGAATGCGGGATGCTGTCAGCGTTCAGGAGACAACGCCGCTGCGCACCGCGATCCACGGTTGCTGTGTCCTACAAAAATGAATAAGAGGCGGAAAAACGAATTGAAATCGTCAAAGCCTCGCAGGTTGCGGGCTTTGGTCCATTCTCGCTCTCAGCCACTCGGGTTCAATTTCCCGGCGTGGCGAGCAAGAACGGATTGAACTTAGAGGTTCAAATCCGGGAGTTGCTCACAACGCCACTTGGTCCCGAAAGAAACTGGGGCCACTTGTGTTGCATCGGTTTGCCGGTGTCATCCGTAACTTCCGATCCCAGCGCGCATTGCGCACCGGGGTTGCGCGTTCGTTTCGTTTTCAAAAGCGGCTTCTCTTCTGCCTGACGGCACCGGAGGAATCCGCTTCGGTTCACTGCTGATTTTTAGAATGTAACACAATGTTCACAATTCATTCGCATTATTTTCTACTACTTTTGCGTCAGTCTCTGTGCAAAATCCAGACCGGCAGATGGGTTCTATTGGTTCGGCATTGTACGTCGAGGCATCGGAATCAAACATGGGTGTCCGCATGCAGTTGCTGCAACGCGTATACCGTCGTGCGATGGGTCTGTGTGGCGGCAATTCCCTCCACCGCTGCCTGTGCCGCGGCGATGGTCGTGATGGTTGGAACGCGAGCCAGCACGGCTGCCCGGCGAATGGCCTTCTCGTCAAAGAACGTGTCCTGACCGCGCGGCGTGTTGATGATGAGCTGGATTCGGTCGCCCTTGATGAGATCCACCACGTTCGGCCGGCCCTCCTTCACCTTGAAGACACGCTCGACGATCAGTCCGGAGCGCTCCAGCACATTGGCTGTGCCTTCTGTGGCCACGATCCGGAAGCCGAGTTCGACATAGCGGCGGGCGAGGTCGACGGCTGATGACTTGTCGTGGTCATTGACGCTGAAGAAGACTGTGCCGCCGGTGGGCAGCACCTGTCCGGCAGAAAGCTGCGCCTTGGCGAAGGCTTCACCGAAGGTGGCAGCGACTCCCATCACCTCGCCGGTCGATCTCATTTCCGGGCCGAGGACGGTATCGACGCCCGCGAACTTGGACCAGGGGAATACCGGCGACTTCACGTAGTAGTGAGTCCCGGTTTCCAGATCACTTTTCGCCGCAAGCTGCTTTGGTAGCAGTTCACGCAGCTTGCGGCCGGTCATCAGGCGCGCTGCAATTTTTGCCAGCGGGATGCCGGTCGCTTTCGAAACATACGGAACCGTGCGCGAAGCACGGGGGTTCACTTCGATCACGTACACATGGTCCTGGCCCTCTGCATCGCGCTGAATGGCGAATTGCAAATTGACGAGGCCGACCACTTTGAGCGCTAGTGCGAGCTTGCGCGTGTACGCACGCAGTGTATCCAGCGTCTCTGGGCGAATGCTCACGGATGGAAGCACGCAGGACGAGTCGCCGGAGTGAATGCCGGCTTCTTCGATGTGCTGCATGATGCCGGCGATAATCACATCTTCCGAATCGCAGAGCGCGTCGACGTCTACTTCGATTGCGCTCTCAAGGAAATGGTCGACGAGCACCGGGCGCTCCTGCGAGTACTCGACCGCTTGCGCCATGTACTGGTCCACTGCTTCCGCGTCGTATGCGATAACCATGGCTCGGCCGCCGAGTACATAGCTGGGCCGCACCAGCACGGGGTAACCGATTCGCTCGCCGACAGCCAGCGCTTCTTCGACGCTTGTGGCCGTGCCGCCTGCGGGCTGGGGAATCTCCAACTCATCGAGCAGTTTGCCGAATCGCTTGCGATCTTCCGCCAGATCGATGGACTCCGGCGAGGTGCCGATAATGGGCACGCCCGCCGCACGCAGACGCTGCGCGAGATTGAGCGGAGTCTGTCCGCCGAACTGAACGATCATGCCGATTTTTGCGCCGGACTGTGCTTCGTGGTTGTAGACGGCGAGAACGTCTTCCAGCACGAGCGGCTCAAAGTAGAGACGGTCGCTGGTGTCGTAGTCAGTCGAGACGGTCTCAGGATTGCAGTTGACCATGATGGTCTCGTAGCCGTCGTCTTTAAGCGCAAAAGCCGCGTGGCAGCAACAGTAGTCGAACTCGATGCCCTGGCCGATGCGGTTCGGCCCCGAGCCGAGAATGATGATCTTCGGTGTCTGCGTTGGCGGCGCCTCGTCCTCTTCGTCATAGGTCGAGTAGAGGTAGGGCGTCATGGATTCGAATTCGGCGGCGCAGGTGTCGACCAGCTTGAAGACTGGGCGAATTCCCTTTCCTTCGCGTAGTTCCCTCACCTGCTGCGTGCCCGCGTGACCCTCCAGCTTCCACTCGGTGGCGATCCGCTCATCGCTGAGCCCGAGGCGCTTGAGGTGGCGCAATTGCTCCTCGGTAATCTCTTCTGGAGTGGTGTTTGCGATGGTCGCCTGCTCAAGAGTGATTTCGCGAATCTGGTGCAGGAACCAGGGATCCATACCGGTGAAACGAGCCACTTCGCGTACGCTCATCCCGCGCTCAAAGCCAAAGCGAATGTAGCCCAGCCGCTCTGGGCGCGGAGTCACCAACATCTGCGTCAGGCGCCGAGGTTCGAGGACTTCAGCGCCGGTTTTCTTGCCGGTCTCCAGCGCGCGCCAAGCCTTCATCAGTGATTCCTTGAAGGTGCGGCCGATGGCCATCACCTCGCCCACGGACTTCATTTGCGGGCCGAGTGTCTCGTCGGCGCCGGGAAATTTTTCGAACTGCCACTTGGGAATTTTGACGACGACGTAATCGATGGTCGGCTCGAAGCAGGCCGGAGTCTTGCGCGTAATGTCGTTCGGAATTTCGTCGAGCGTGTAGCCCACGGCTAGCTTCGCGGCGATTTTTGCGATTGGGAATCCCGTGGCCTTTGAAGCCAATGCAGAGGAACGCGAAACGCGCGGGTTCATTTCGATCACGGTCATCCGCCCATCGAGGGGGTTGACCGCAAACTGCACGTTGGAGCCGCCTGTCTCAACGCCAATTTCGCGAATCACGGCGATGGCCGCATCACGCATCTTCTGATATTCCCGATCGGTGAGCGTCTGCGCAGGGGCCACGGTGATGGAGTCGCCGGTGTGCACGCCCATGGGATCGAAATTCTCAATGGAGCAGATGATGATGACATTGTCTGCCAGATCACGCATCACCTCAAGCTCATATTCCTTCCAACCCAGCACGCTCTCTTCAATCAGGCACTCGTGGACGGGTGAAAGATCGAGGCCGCGAGCCAGAATCTCCATAAGCTCTTCGCGGTTGTAGGCGATGCCGCCTCCGGAACCGCCCAGTGTGAAGCTGGGACGAATCAGGACGGGAAAGCCGAGCTTGCCGGCAAAGTCGAGGCCGTCGCGAAGATTATTCACGAGGGCCGACTTGGAGACTTCAAGGCCGATGCGCAACATTGCATCCTTAAAGAGAAGCCGGTCTTCGGCTTTCTTGATTGCCTCGAGCTTCGCGCCGATCAGCTCGACGTTATAGCGGTCGAGAATGCCGGCGTCCGCCAGATCGACGGCGAGATTCAAGGCTGTTTGGCCACCTACTGTTGGCAGCAGCGCAAACTTTCCAGATTTCGGATTGGAGGTGAGCATCTCCGATTCAATGCGGATGATCTCCTCGACGTACTCACGGGTGAGCGGCTCGATATAGGTGCGGTCGGCCAGCTCGGGGTCGGTCATGATGGTGGCGGGGTTTGAGTTCACCAGCACCACTTCATAGCCCTCCTGACGGAGTGCCTTGCAGGCCTGCGTGCCGGAGTAGTCGAACTCGGCAGACTGGCCTATCACGATCGGACCGGAGCCGATCACAAGAATCTTCTGTATGTCATTTCTGCGTGGCATTTTTCTTTGCTTTCGAGGCTTACTGTTCAGTTCAGTTGAAGAGTGCTTTGGGGAGCTTCAATTCGTTAAGAGTCTTGATCGGCGGGGGCCGGTGGCCCCAGCTTCTTGTAAATTTTTCGTCGTCCTGATCGAGCTTCGGCTTCGGGATTACCTTTTCATCAAGGTCGATAAACTGACACGGAATCGCTGCCTGGAATGCGCCGTCCTTCTTCAGAATCCATCTTTCATGCATGCCCCATGGCTTACCATCGTCAGTCGGGACCTGAAAATTAGTGGCATCAAATACGGTCAGTCGTCCGTCTTTGTCGAAGCAAAACAAGCTTCTGCTGAATCCACCAACATCCAGCGCGGCTTGCCAGATTTCCACTACAGTTCCTGTGGGATTCTTCGAGACTTCAGCTGTGCCGACGAGGTCCATCTCGATGTCGCCATAAGCCTTCGGAAGGTCGTCAACCAGTTTCCAGGTTCCGGAATCATCGTTGGAGAACGCAAACCGAATCGCAGCCTCGTCGAGTTTCACGCCACAAATCTGGGTGAAACCCGCAGCTGCATTGTTCATGGAGTGAGTTCGCAGACCTTCGATGTAGAAATCGAGCGGGCTCCTTTGTCCAGCCGATGAATTCGAATTCTGGCTGATAGAAAAGGAACTCCCAAGCCCTGCTAAAAGGAACAGGACTGGGAGCCAGTGCTTCATCCCTTCCACTCCTCCATCATCTTGCGGAAGTCATGGAACAGGTAGTGCGAGTCGTGAGGCCCAGGTGCAGCTTCGGGGTGGTACTGCACGCTGAACAGAGGCAGCGTCTTGTGGCGTAGGCCCTCGAGGGTCTGATCGTTTAGGTCGACGTGGGTCAGTTCCACTTCGTTGGCGTTGATCGAGTCAGGATCGACCGCGAAGTTGTGGTTGTGGGCCGTAATCTCCACCTTGCCGGTTGCGTTGTTGCGCACCGGGTGATTGCCGCCATGATGACCAAACTTCAGCTTGTAGGTCTTCCCACCCAGCGCCAGTCCTGTTAGCTGGTGTCCGAGGCAGATGCCAAAAATCGGCACGCGCCCCATCATGTCGCGGATGGCCTTGACCGCATACTCCACCGGCTCGGGATCTCCGGGACCGTTCGAAAGAAAGACTCCGTCCGGCTTCAGTTCCAGTACATCCTCCGCGGTGGTCTCAGCCGGGACCACCGTGACCCGGCATCCTTCACGTGTGAGCATTCTGAGGATGTTCTGTTTGATCCCAAAGTCATAAGCCACCACATGCAGCTTGCGCTGTTTTGCGTCTTGGACGAGAGCATTCGACAAAAGAGGGTCTCCGGACTGGTTCCGGCTGTCATCTTCATCAAACGTGTAGAGGGACTTAGTGGAGACCACTCGTGCCAGATCTGTCCCGTCCATCTTGCGGATCGTTCTGGCCTTTTCGACCAGAGCCTCGGGATTGGAAACATCCGTCGAGATCACTCCGCGCATCACGCCGTGTGTACGCAGGTGACGGACCAGTGCGCGCGTATCGATTTCCGCCAGCACCGGGACGGAATACCGTTCCATGTACTCATCAGTCACTTGTTCCGAGCGCCAGTTGGAGCTGACGGCCGAGAACTCGCGAACGATCAGGCCCTCGATATAGGGC
>JBAWCO010000801.1:0-7981 GCA_049590315.1 Occallatibacter sp.
TTCACGTAGTGCGTCCAACAGCGAACATTTCTATTGCCAGATTCCCCGCGACTCTGTATTTTGACTCCGGAGGTTTTTCCTATGAAAGTTCGCAAAGTGCTATTAGGTGGTGTTCTGTGCCTGGGACTTTTCGCATCGGGCGTGTTGGTCGGTCAGGATGTAAGTCCACGGCGTCATCCTAACCTTTTTGCGGCGCAGCGTCTCATCGAGCAGGCCATCGGCAAGGTCGACGCCGCACAAGCAGCAAATGAATATGACATGAGCGGCCACGCCGCCAGAGCGAAAGAGCACCTCGCCAAGGCCTACGAGGAAATCAAGCAGGCCGCCGGAGCAGCCAATCGCCACTAGTGCTTTGTAATTCCCCCATCTGAACCCCAAGCCAACATGCACGCAGCGGGGTCACTTCAACCGTTGCCTCAGGTTCTCGTAAACGCGACACCGGGATATCCTCTCTCGATTTCGAGAGAGGATATCCCAGCTTCGTTTCCGATAACTTATTTCTATTTCACTACGAGCGAAGTAAACGGCGTCACGTACGCCATGAAGAAAACGAATACGCCCACCAGCGCCGCCAGCACCAAACTGTGCCAGAACACAAACCGGAGAATCGTTCCTTCCTGTCCGTAATTCTGTGTCGCAGTTGACGCCACCACGATGCTCTGCGCATCGATCATCTTGCCCATCACGCCGCCTGCCGAGTTGGCGCTGCACATCAGCACCGGCGACACATTGATCTGTTGCGCCGTCAGCTTCTGCAGACTTCCGAACAACACATTCGATGAAGTGTCAGAACCCGTTGTCGCCGTCCCAATCCATCCAATCAGCGTTCCAAAGAATGGATACAGAGCACCCGTGCGCGCGAAGGCCAGTCCCAGCGTTGCGTCCAGCCCACAGTACCGCGTCACATATCCCAGCGCCAGCATCGCAGCAATCGTCACCACTGTGAACCGCACGCTGAACACCGTCTTCGCAAATGAAGTTACCAGCGCCTTCGGTCCCAATCCCATCAGCAGCCCAGCAAGCACGGCCGCCAGCAGAATCCCCGTGCCCGTTGCCGCCAGCCAATTCAACTTGTAAACCGCCGCTTCGGCCGTAGCCTTCAGCACCACCGGTGGAACGCGCCACACAAAGTTATGCAGGCCCGCCACTGGAATGCTGATCGTCGGCTTGTTCAGCAGCTTTGAAACCTGCGGAAGCCCCCAGACAAACACCACTAGGCTCAACACCACCCACGGCAGCCACGCCTTTACTGTAGCGCCCGAGCTGTGGTCGAACCGCTGCCGAACCTGGCCCGTAATATCCTCGCCCGCCGCATTCAGAATCCGCTTCGGCTTCCAGAACTTGAGAAACACAATCAGCACCACGATCGTCGAACTCGCAGCCACAATCGCCACCAGCCACGGCCCGGCATAGGTAGCCATCAGGTATTGCGCCGTTGCGAACGTAACTGCCGCCACCAGGATCGCCGGCCAAATCTCAAGCATCGCTTTGAATCCCGCATACACCCATATCAGCCAGAACGGAACCAGCAAGCAGAACGGCACCAGGATAATCGCAATCATCTTCGACAGCGTCAGCACATCGATTCCTGTCACCAAGTTCAGCGTAATAATCGGAATTCCCAACCCGCCAAACGCCACCGGCGCAGTATTCGCAATCAGGCTCAGTCCCGCAGCCTGAATCGGCTTGAATCCAAGGCTGATCAAAATCGCGCCGCACACCGCAACCGGCGTTCCGAACCCCGCCGCGCCTTCGAAAAACGCACCCAGCGCAAACGCAATCAGCAGCAGTTGCAGCCGCCCGTCGTCTGTAATATTCGTCAGGCTCTCCTGCAGCGCCGTGAATCGCCCTGTCTTCACCGTCAGTTGGTAGAGATAGATCACCGGCAGAATAATCCAGCAAATCGGGAACAGCCCATACCCTGCTCCGTAAGCCGTAGTCGTAAGCGCCAGCCGAACCGGCATGTGATAAATCGCAATCGCAATGCCCAGCGCAGTAACCAGCCCGATCACCGCGGCCACATGGGCCTTCAGGTGCAGAACAGCCATCGATCCCAGCAGCACAATCACAGGCAGTGCAGCCAGAATCGTCGAAAGCCACCAGATTCCCGTCGGGTCGTAGGCCTGCGCCCATTTGCCCGTCACTGGATTGGTCTTCAGTAGATACACCGCACCAATTACAAGGGCCACAATCCCCAGCACGGCGAACACGTTACACAATACGCAAGCAGGCTTTTGGCCCGTCGCAGGCTTGGCGGGGCTGGTCGAAGAAAGAGTCGTTCCCATAAAACCTCACAACAGCAAATTCCTCGGCACTTCCACACCGGAGTCAATGAATCATAATCGTGGCTGACGAGTTCTGCGTTCATAGTGGCGGTTCAACAACACAACTCGATGTGATGTGTATCACCCACTCTTTAGAGCACGATACAGCCCCTCGTCTACCGCCAATCGCTCATCTATCTCACCTGCACACCTTCTCGCCCAGCCCTCGATCCCGATTGAAGATGCAGAAGAAACAATTACGCGGCTTCGATTACACTTCCTATCAGCCCACTGCCGGAGGACCGCTTAATGTTTGAAGTAGGTCAGCATGTATTGGTTATCCCTGACAAAGGGATACCCTACAACGCCTCCATCATCGCCCGAGCCCTCGGCGATAACGGCCCCGGAGCCTACAAAGTCTCGCAGCACGCGCATTGCGGCGATGCACTTTGCCAGTGGCATAAGGCCAGCGAGGTCTTCGTGTTGGAGAAGACAGCCGAAGACACGGATGACGTCGAAGCCGCTCTGGAGGTCTTCCTCGCCGGACAGACGGACGACGCGGTTAAGGAACCGGGCTAGTCCCCAACTCCGGGCCGTCAACCGCTCGCACCCATTCCGCATCCCCGGTCTATACTGATCCCCAAGCCTATGCGCAACCGTGCCCTGCTCACCTTCTTGTTCCTCGCCGCGTCAGCCGTGCCCTATGCCCAAACCCCAACCAAACCGGCCCAAAAAATGACCCCAAAGCCAGTCACCGCCGCACAAGTTCAGCAGTCCGCCATCGTCATTGATACCCACGCCGACACGCCACAGCGCTTCGTGGACGAGCATTTCGATCTCGGCGACCCCCTCGGCAAAGGCAATCTCAATTTAGATTCCATCCACAAAGGAAATCTCGGCGCAGAGTTCTTCTCCATCTGGGTCGACCCCGTCGAGAACCGGGGACACTTTGCCCGCCGCACCTTGGAGCTCATTGACTCCGTCAAGCTCCAGGTCGCAAAACATCCCGATCAAATTGTCTTCGTCACTTCGCCTGAAGGCATCGAGCAGGCTCATCGCGATCACAAATTCGCCGCTCTCATGGGCATTGAGGGCGGCCACTCCATCGAAGACTCCATCGCCCTCCTCCGCCAGTA
Organism: Occallatibacter sp.; assembly: GCA_049590315.1. GTDB lineage: Bacteria > Acidobacteriota > Terriglobia > Terriglobales > Acidobacteriaceae > Telmatobacter. The sequence continues at coordinate 3,401 of JBAWCO010000801.1, forward strand.
CTACGCGCTAGGCGTCCGCTACATGACCCTCACCTGGTCCAACTCCAATGGCTGGGCCGACAGCTCCGGCGACATCGACGACGCCACCGTTCCCCACACAAAGGAAGGCCTGAACGAGTTCGGCAAAGATGTCGTCTACGAGATGAACCGCCTCGGTATGATGGTCGACATCTCCCACGTCTCCGACCACACTTTCTTTCGCACTCTCATCATCTCCCGCGCTCCCGTCATCGCGTCGCACTCTGACGCCCGCGCCCTTTGCGACGCCCCTCGCAACATGACCGACGACATGCTGCGCGCAGTAGCCAACTCCGGCGGTCCCAACTCCAAGGGCGGTGTCGTCGACGTCAACTTCTACTCCGGCTTCGTCTCGCAGCAGTATCGCGATGCACTCAAGGCCATTGAACCGGAAGCCAACAAAGCCGTCGCAGACCTGAAAGCCAAATATAAAGCTGAGGGCAAAGAAGCGCCTCAATCCGAAATCGACAAGCTGCAGCGCTCCTTCGCCGACCGCGTCCCTCGCCCCCCGCTGTCCATGCTCATCGACCACATTGACCACATCGCTAAAGTCGCCGGCATCGATCACGTAGGCATCGGCTCCGACTTCGACGGCGTCAGCGGCCAGCTCCCCGAGGGCCTCGATTCGCCGGCCGATCTACCTAAGATCACCGCCGCCCTCCTGGCCCGCGGCTACTCCGCTGAAGACTGCCGCAAAATCCTCGGTGGCAACCTGCTCCGTGTCTTCCGCGAAGTCGAAGCTGTCTCCAAGGAATTGCAAGCCGAAGATCGCCCCCGAATCACCGACAAGCAGCCCTTCGACAAACCGCAGAAGTAAGGAGCCGATATATGACTGCATGCGACGATTGTTTTCAGGAATTCGCGCACCCGATCGTCCATGAATTGATGGATAAGAACGAGCGGTTCCGGGAAAAATACGGTAACCATGCCCGATGGGATTGGGACGATATCGCAGTCACATTGACCTTTTCAGACCCCGTCCTACCTACCCTCCGAATCGATGTGTCGGTAGTGGGCTCAACAGAAGGCGATTCGTGGCAATGGAGCTGGGCAAATCCAAACTATGAGACACGTTCAAAAATAGGTATTGATAAAGTCCGCGAATTCGGAGAAGTCAATGGGTATGAGCAGCTCACCTCAGGATTTCTTGACGCGAATGAATACACCGGCTGGAAGATGACCGCAATTACAGCCCACCTCCTTGATGCGCCGGGAGCCTACCGATTTCCGACTGACGTCGGATATTGTTACCTCATCTATCGCCACATCGAGGTGCTCGGCGCAGATCAGAACGAAGACCCCGATCATGCTGAAAGTTCCAGCGCAGCCCAAAACGCAGAGCATTGAGCACTAGGCATTTCCGCGGCAGGTTCACTTATTTCAGGCGTTATACTGGCCTTGCTCCCACTTTCCCTCATTGGAGATCCCTTGATGCATCCTTCAAAACTTCTGTCGATCGCACTGCTTGCAGCCGCCTGCCTCACCCTTCCCGCCCTGGTCCGCGCCGACGATGACTCCACAAAATCCAAGTCCGACAAATCCGCCGACAAGACAGCCGAAAAGTCCACCGAGAAAGCCCCACCGACCGAGATCAGCTCCGAGGGCTCCGTCACCGTCGGTGCCCAGCACATCGCCTACACCGCCATCGCCGGCACTCTTACCGTCGGCGCCACCGACATCGAAGACGCGCAGCTAGGCCCCGATGGCAAGCCCATCGCCGGCAGCCAGCTCGCTCTCGCCGAACCCAAAGAGCCGAAAGATGCAAGCCCCGTCGCCCGCATGTCTTACTTCGCTTACTTCAAGAAGGACGCGAAGGCCGAGGACCGCCCCATCACCTTCTTCTACAACGGCGGTCCCGGCAGCTCCACCGTCTGGCTCCACATGGGCTCGCTCGGCCCCAAACACGTCGTTACTGATACCGATCAGCACCTGCCCGCCGCCCCCTACAAGCTCATTGAGAATCCCAATTCCCTGCTCGACGTCAGTGACGTAGTCTTCATCGACATGCCCGGCACAGGCTTCGGCCGTCTCATCGGCAAAGATCCTGAAAAAGCTTTCTGGGGAATCGACGAAGACGCCAACGCCTTCGCCCGCTTCATCGTTCGCTTCATCACCAAATACAACCGCTGGAACTCCCCCAAGTTCATCTTCGGTGAGAGCTACGGCACCACGCGTTCCGCCGTCCTCGTCGACATTCTTCAGAACAACAAATCCCTCGACATCAACGGCGTCATTCTTCTCTCGCAGATCTTCAACTTCACCACCGACATCGATGTGCCCAACGCCAACCCCGGTGTCGACCTGCCCTACGTGCTCGGCCTGCCCACTTATGCCGCCACGGCCTGGTATCACAAGAAGCTCCCTCAGCAGCCCACCGCCCTCGAACCTTTTCTCGCCGAGGTTGAAGCCTTCGCCACCGGGCCTTACCAGCACGCACTGGCCCAAGGCACCGATCTCACCGCCGAGGAAAAGCAATCGGTCGCTCAAAAGTTGCATGACTACACCGGCCTGCCCGTCGCCTACCTGCTCCGCGCCAACCTGCGCGTCAATGGCGGCGAGTTCGAGAAAACCCTTCAGGAAGATCAGGACCTCACCACCGGACGTCTCGACACCCGCTTCTCCGGACCCAACCTCAACCCGCTCAGCGAAGGCGCCGAGTACGATCCGCAAAGTTCCGCCATCTCATCCGCCTACGTATCGCTCTTCAATGACTACGTCCGCCGCGACCTCAAGTTCGGCGAAGGCCAGACCTATCTGCCCATGGCCCTCTTCGGTGGCTCACAGTGGGACTTCAAGCACAATGGCAACCCCGTCAGCGTCAACGTTGCCCCCGACCTTGCCGAAGCCATGAAGACCAACCCCCGCCTCAAAGTCATGGTCAACGGCGGCTACTACGATCTGGCCACGCCCTTCTTCGCCGCGCAGTATGAAGAAAAGCACCTGCCCATTCCGCAATCCCTCGCCAAGAACATTGAGTACGATTGGTATGAATCCGGCCACATGGTCTACGTCCGCGACGAGAGCCTGAAGCAGCTCCACGACCGCGTAGCCGCCTTCATCAAAAACACGTTAGCCGATACCAAGTAGCAAGTGAATTTTCGGCAAGCATGCGTGACGGCATCTGGCCCTCCTTGCTAAGTTCAGTGGGAGGTAATGTATGTGTTCTAGTTCGATCCTTCGCTTCCTGACCGCGCTAACATTGCTGATCCTGGTCCCGATGTCTAGCGCCCAAACATCGTCACCGCACCTCGACAGGCACGCGAGCAAGATTCAGAAGGTTCTCGCCGATTGCCCACCCGGAAGTCACTTGCATCTCACACTTGAAGACCAAACCGACGATTTTGGCGATTTGGGAAGGCTCTCGGACGCCTCATTCGAGCTGCTTAACCCCAGGGCGTCGGTGCCCAGGGTCATTCGTTACGATCAAGTCAACCGAGTTGATTGTGAAGGTCGAGTGACAACAGCGTCTGGTATTCAACACCATCACCGTACGGTTGGTTTTCTCCTGATTGTGGGCATCGCTGCCGGTGTAGCTGTGGCGATCCTGGCAACTTCGAAGAACTAGAAGGGTGCCCATCAAGGCCCCGATTCGGGGACCTGGGATTCTGATCGACCGCCCACGCGCACCTCTAAGTCGATAGAATCAAGGGAACTCCCTTGAGTTAGAAAGGCGCGCCATGGAATCCAGCTCGCCCCTCGGCGTGGCCGCGACAATTCCCAGCGAACTCAACTGGCCGCCGCCGCGAAGAGTGCGCAGTTCGCCCGCTGGCCTCCGCTGGGCCTACTTAGCAACGGGAGTTGTGACCCTCGCGCTAGCTGCCACGTCCTGGGTCGCCATGATGGGCGTGCATCTGTTTCAGAATCGAGCGGCATTACGGAGTGAAGGAATCGAAGCAACAGGCCTGGTCACAGGGTTTTCCTACGCAGGCAAACGCAACGGCATTCTCGTGGTCCAATACTCTTTCGCCATCTATGGAATATCCTTTACAGGCAAGGCCGATGTGCCGAAGCAGTTGGAGCAAGGCGTTCAGAAGTCCACCACCATACCTATCTGCTATCTCCCCGCAAAACCTGAGGTGAACCACCCGATAGCCTGGGAAGAATCCCCCGAATATTGGGTCTGCTTCCTCTTCATATCCCCGATGATGATAACGGTATATTTCGGCATCATGATGTTACTGTCCGATCACAAAGAGCGGCGTCTGCTCGCCGAAGGCTTGCCCGCAATCGCCACGATCACGGAATCTCACCTCTACGGCAGCAGCAGAGCCCAGCGTTACTGGCGGTATGAGTTTCGCACCAGAGACGGGGACATCCATACCGGGATAATTCCGTTTGACGACAGCCAGCAAGTGGGCGAAAGCTTCTGTGTCATTTATTTGCCGCAGAATCCAAGGCGAAATCTTCCTTACCCCTTATTCGACTACTGCATCGATCAATAATCTCCGGGTACCCGACTACCGTCTTTGGGACCCGGGAAAGGGCAGGTTCTATAAAAGGGGATGTCAAGAAAAAACACTTCGCCTGATCCGCCCGGGGAAGATATTTTTCTGACATCCAGCC
>JBAWCO010000802.1:0-1771 GCA_049590315.1 Occallatibacter sp.
GGCTGGATGACACGAAACGCGCAAATGTCCTTTACGCGATGCTGCTCCCCTACGACGGCCGCAATCTTCTGATCGGGACGACGGTGGGATGCTTTGGGGCGTCGTCGTCGCTGCTCGGCTTGCTCGCGACGACCCGGCGCGAATGGCACGACGCCCAGCGTCACTTCGAGTCCGCGTTGGCGATGAATCTACGGCAGGGCGCCGAACCTGCCCTGGCGCGTACGCGCTTGCGCTATGCCTCGATGCGGCTTGCTCGCAACGCCGACGGTGACGCCGATGCCGCGCGCGTGCTGCTCGAGGATGCACGGGCCGCGGCGGAGCGCATGGGCATGCACGCGCTGACTGAGCAGATCGACAACGTGCGACACTCGATCGATCATGCGTCATCCCCGTCATCCCCGTCCTATCCGGCCGGGTTGAGTGCGCGCGAAGCTCAAGTGTTGCGACTGGTCGCAAGCGGGCTCGGCAATCGCGAAATCGCCGAGCGGCTGTTCGTAAGCCCGAACACCGTTGCCAACCACATTCGCGCGATCCTGGCGAAGACTGATTCCGCGAACCGCACGGAGGCTGCAGCGTTCGCAATCCGTAACGGTATGACAGCGTGACGAAAAAGGTTCGATCCATGGGGCATGGCGCGAACTCTGCGCCACGTTGCTGGTTGGAATTTCATCAGCGGCGGTGTAGACGTTGCAACTGGGTGGGCAGGCAGCGGACCATCAAGTGCAATGCCAGCGGGACTAGCACGCCATCGTCCACAATCCCGACGAATGGAACAGCGATATTGAAAGGATCGATCGCGTACAACGTCACCAAAGCGATCGCGGGCACCAGCCATCCGGGACGGTCGGGGTGGCGCAGAGCATACGAGAGCACGCGCAGATCGCCCTTGACAACCTTCCATAGCAAAGCGAATTTTTTCATTCTGGCAGACCCCACTACTTAAGAGGCGACGTCATCACCAATTCTGTCCTTGTGTCGGCTACGCTGCCTTCAGTTTCTCGATGTGCGATGGCCGTTTCTCACAGATCAAATCCTACTCCTGAATTCGGGGGCGGCAGATCGGCCACTTCAGTCACCCGGGCCGCTCGCACTGGGTGATTTCTGAATGGCCGGTCTTGGAGAAATCGAATAGACGCTGTCGACCCGGAACTGCCGTTCGCCTATCTCGACAGCGGACATTCAGAACGTCGGAACAGGCTGGTCTCACTCCATAGCATCGTTCACGTACCACGGCGCGAGATCAAGGATCAGCCCGTGGTGATTCCAGCCTAGCCGATTTCCACCTCGTCCAGTTTCTTTGCGCGGTAGGCGATGAAAGAGATGACCCAAGCCGCTGCGAAAATTCCGATGATGCCGTAGCCGAGCAGGCCGAAATTATTGTTGAGGTCGTTGATACGGTCCCAGAACCATCCTTGCAGATTCAGCTCCCCTGCGATCAGCCCCAGTGTTTCGATCCCGCCAATCAGGATCGCCCTTCCCGGTTTCCCAGTGGCCCTTCTGGCATGGACTCGCCGCTCACAGTTGCGGGGGCAGCCGCAGACTCGAGGCGCGAAAGCCTCCACTGCGTTCCCTTTTGATGCCGCCGCCGGGAACCATCAGCGCTCAAGCCTAATGGGCCGTGCTATGAGAGGTCAATCGTTTAGCCCGAAGTTCCCCCATCCAAGGAAGCCACCGAGCGGGTGCAAACCCACGTGTTTCAAGGCATCTGCGCTTTCGAAATGCTTCCTGCTGATTACAAAATGTAGTCACTAAAATACCTTGAAATCTGCGC
>JBAWCO010000803.1:0-19440 GCA_049590315.1 Occallatibacter sp.
CCCGCGAAAATGTGTCTGAAATGCTGCCAAACGACGACCTCTACCTTAAGGATACACAAAATCGGATGCGAAGGAGCGGGCCGGGGATACGCGCACCGCTTGAAATTGGACCTTCTGGAATGGCAAACGTGAGCGAGGCTGGTTCGTCTAAACTTGGTGCGGATGATCCGGACCCCTTATTTTCGAATCATTTTGGGTTGCTGGCTGGCGATTGTTTTGCTGGCGGGCGGGGTTGCGGCCGCGCAAAAACAAACTCCGCTTCCACTGAAACCGGATTTGCCGAATACGGGCGCGAACCACAGGCTGATCTTGAAGGACGGGACGTACCAGCTTGTAAGGAAGTACGAGATTGTGGGCGACCGGGTCCGCTACATCTCGGTGGAGCGCGGCGGTGAATGGGAGGAGTTGCCGCTGGCCCTGTTGGATTGGGATGCGACACGCAAATGGGAGCGGGATCATACAGCGCCTGCTGCGGATTCCTCCGGGGATGAGACTTCGCCGGCGATGAAGGAAGCCGAAGCCCTGGACAAGGAAGAGACGGCCGAGCGCGAAGAAGAAAAGGCGCGGATGCCGGAGGTGGCGCATGGACTGGAGCTGCCGAACGAAGATGGCGTGTTTGTGCTGGACACCTTTGAGGGCAAGCCGGAGTTGGTGGAGCTGTTGCCGACCGAGTTGAACGCGAATGCGAAAACGAAAAAGGGATTGAGCACACTGAATCCGCTGGCCGGGCAAAAGGCCAGCCTGGAACTGGATGGCGCGCACGCCAAGGTTCATCTGCATGTCAACGATCCGGCAATCTATCTTTCGCTGGACTCAAACGATCATGTCCAGCAGGTGATTTCGCACGCTATGACAGTGAGCACCGGCGGTGCGAAAGAAGCTGCAGACCGCAAACATGGCGCGCATTCGGCTACTTCGGGATTCGCAATTGTGCACGTGGACGAGCGACGGGCACTGCGGATTGTGGGCGCCATCCACATGCGTCCGGATGGGACTATAACCCAGGAAGAGGATGTGATTCCGGCGAAGGTAGAGGTGCTGGCCGGCAAACACTGGGTGAAGATTGTGCCGCAGAAACCGCTCCTGATTGGGGAGTATGCACTGGTTGAGATTCTGTCGGCTTCAGACATCAACCAGTCGGTGTGGGACTTTCGCGTGGATCCGCAGTTGGGGGATAACCCGGGGTCGCTGGGGCCGATTTATAAATAGGCGAGTCAGCACCTCTAACGGGGGAGTGTCCAATGCGCATGCACAATCCTGCACATCCCGGAAGGATCCTCGCATATTACCTTCAGGACAGGTCTGTGACTGAGGTCGCCCGGCATTTGGGCGTGACCCGACCGGCGCTGTCGAGGGTGTTGAACGGAAAGGCTGGAGTGTCGGCGGATATGGCCCTGCGCATCTCAGAGGCCTTCAACACCGAGCCGGATTTCTGGCTTCGCCTACAGGCACAGCGCGACCTCTGGGTCGCTTCGCAAAAGAGGCGAGCAAAAGTGAAGCCGCTGAGTGAGAGCGCGGCCGCCTAGAGTATCCCTTAGGACAGGTCTGGGGCTTTGACGCGTGCGAATTTGCGGCGGCGCATTTCCCACTCTTCCGAGTTGAAGAAACGCGGGCCTACTTCGATGAGGCGCGGCACCATGTTGAAGACCGCCACGCGGCTCCAGGGTTTGCCGTTGCGCATGCGGGAGCCCTTCTCGTTCAAGTCACTGACGATGGCGGAATAAGAGAAGTCCTGGACCAGCAACTCCATCATGAGCATGAGGGTCTGGTGCTCCTGGGGATGGACTTCGAGACGGCTGCAGTCGTCGGAGATGCGGAGGCCGTAGGGGATCTCTTCATTGAAGGCGCCCTCGGTGGGGGCTTCGGCGTCGGGGAGTTCGCGACGCCACTCGATGGAAACCAATTGCCAACCGGATTTGGTGCGCTGCTGGATGATGTCGGGGCTGAAAGGCCCGGAAATTACATCGCGAACACGTTCAAAGTACGCCATAGCTGGCCTCCGCACGGAGTGCTTCCGGATGAATGGGGAGCAATTTGGGGGCCAAAGATACGGAACCCAACCAGCGGCTCAAGTAGCTATTCAGCAAGAAGATAGCCGTAGGAGTTTCCGCACATTGTGTCCTTTCTCTGTCCGCATTCGCGAAACAGCGTCCAATTCTGAACAGACCACTTTGGAACTGGGTTTGGCTGACGAATCCGGGAGCGAGGAGTTTGAGTTAGAGACATTCAGGCGAAATGCCGATAGGGACCTTCAGTGGACCGCTCGACCCACGTACGTGCATTTTCAATCCTGCTCCTGACAGCCGGGACCCTTTGCGCCCAGGAATACAGCTTTCGCAGCTTCGGCAATGCTGAGGGCTTGAACAACCTCGCGGTGCGGCAGATCTACCAAGACCATGTCGGCTTCCTTTGGGTGAGTACGGAAAACGGAATCTATCGCTATGACGGAGACCGCTTCGAGGCATTTGGCTCCGCGCAAGGGCTTCCTGCGATTTCCGGGTCTGCATTCGGTGACGCTCCAGATGGAACGCTGTTGGTTGGAGGAGACTTTGGCCTCTATGACCTGCGCGGCAACCGCTTCGAAAGAGTTTCCGGCACATTTAAGACGGTGGATTGGGCGCAGGGCATTGAGGCGGACGGTAAAGGGCACACGTTCCTTGGAACGGATGCTGGGCTGGTCGAGCTCATTTCCACCGCCGGTGCGTCCGGATTTCAAATGCGGGTGCTTCCACGGGTGGGTGGAGTGTCTGAGGCCGACGCCCACGGCGTCCTGGTGGATGGCGATGTGCTTTGGTATGGGTGCGGGCTGCGACTTTGCAGAATGGACCAGGAGGGGACTCGGGTCTATGGGGAGGAAAGCGGGCTCCCGAAGCTTGCGATGGTGGTAATTCGGAAGGACGCCGCTGGCAACCTCTGGGTGCGGGCGAAGAACCAGGGGGTCTTCGTTTTGGAGGCTGGCCAAAAGCAGTTCCGGAGACCCGACTCTCCGGTTCCAGGCAGCGCGGTGGGGGGAGTTCCCAACATCGACTCCGACGGGAGAATGCTACTACCCACCGCGAACGGCTTGCTCATTCATGACAAGACCGGCTGGCAGAAGGTTGACCGGTCAGCGGGATTGCGCGGAGATGTTTATTCAGTTTTCGAAGATCGGCAGCGCTCACTCTGGATCGGATTGGCCGGACGCGGTTTGGTCCAATGGCGGGGGTATCAGGAATGGGAAACCTACTCGACAAGCAGCGGGCTGGCAAGCGACGTGGTGTATGAGATTTTGCCACGGTCTGATGGAACCCTGTGGGTGGGCACCGAAGGAGGATTGCTGCACGGACAACGGGGAAAATCGGGTATCCAGTGGGCAAAGATACCGGAGCTGACGGGATTTCCGGTTCATGCTGTTCGCGAGGCTCCGAATGGGGATTTATGGATAGGGACCGAGATGCGGGGGGTAGGACGCTTCGAGGTGAAGTCGGGCCATGTTCACTGGTTTGACGAGGCGGAGGGTCTTGTTGGCAAGGCAGGATACATTCTGCAGGTGGACCGTGAGCGGCGGCTCTGGGCCGGAACCGAGGCAGGGCTTTTTGTGGCCACAGAGCCATACCGGAAGTTTTCGCATATCGCCGCAATACCGGCTGCTCGTATCTTTGCGGTGACCGAGGGAACAGATGGAGCAATCTGGGCAGGGGGCACCGAAGGATTGTTCCGCTATGCGGATGGGAAATGGATGCACTGGAACCGCAGCGATGGGCTGAGCAATCAGCAGATCCTCTCATTAGGACCGGGAACGAACGGGACGATCTGGATCGGTTATCGCTTCGGCGGCGGAATCGATCGCGTGCATATGCAATCTGGCGGATTGGCTGTTGAGAAGGGAGTGCAAAGACGAGGCAGCAATGGGATGGTGTACTTCCTGAAGTCCGACGCCGCGGGGCACTTGTGGGTGGGCACCGAGTGGGGCGTGGACGTTTGGGACGGCTCGCGTTGGAGCCACTACGACGCAGAGGACGGGTTGGCGTGGAACGACTGCGACCTGAATGCATTCGCCGCAGAAGCGGATGGAACTGTCTGGATTGGAACCAGCGGCGGACTATCCCAGTTCCGACCGCGATCGCATGCGGCATCTGAGGGACCGCCGGAGGTGGTTTTTACCAAGCTGGTGATGGGTCAAACGGAGGTCTCGGCGCTGAATCCGCCTTCCTCCGGAGTTCATGCCAAATCGCTCCTGGCCCGGTACTCCGCGTTGAATGCTCCCAGGGCAAACGGAGCGCTTTTTCGCTACAGGCTCGTGGGTGCGAATTCGAGCTGGACAGAGACCTCGGAACGAGAACTTCAGTTTGCGCAACTGGCACCTGGAACGTATCGGCTCGAGATTGAGGCGCAGGAAGGCGACGGAATGTGGAGCGAGAACGGCGCTAAGTTCTCATTCAGGATCCTGACTCCCTGGTTTGTGTCGTGGTGGTTTATCAGTCTGTGCGTGGCGGTTCCTGTTTCCGGGGCCGGAAGCATGATGCGACTGCGATTCCTGGCTGCCCAAAGAAGGGAGCGCGAGCACCAGCAGTTGAAGGTAGCTCACGATGAGATCAGGAGTCTTGCCTTCTACGATCCTTTGACGAGTCTGCCCAACCGCCGTCTGCTATTGAACAGGCTGCAGCAGACCCTGGCCGCGAGCACCCGAAGCAGCCGCAAGCGAGCGCTGCTGTTCGTCGATCTGGACAATTTCAAGACGTTGAACGACACTCTCAGTCATCAGACGGGCGATCTTCTGCTACAAGAAGTGGCACGGCGACTTACCAAGTGCATCCGCGAATCGGACACGGTGGCGCGGTTGGGCGGAGACGAGTTCGTGGTGATGCTCGAAGACCTGAGCGAGGGCCCCGAGGAAGCCGCAACGCAGGCGAAAGCCGCCGGCGAAAAGATCCTCAACACGATTTGTCAACCTTACCTGCTTTCAGGCCACGAATACCGCAGCACCGCGAGCATTGGCATCACCGTCTTTGGAGGCCAACGGGAGGGGACGAACAAGCTGCTTCAACAGGCCGACATTGCCATGTATAAGGCCAAGGCGGCGGGCAAAAACACCATCAGCTTCTTCGCCCCGTCGTTGCAGGCCGCTGTGAATGCGCGCGCGGAGATGGAAGAGGACCTTCGCCAGGGGATTCGGGAAAAGCAGTTCGTGCTTTACTATCAGCCTCAATTGGAAGGCGGGTGCCTGACTGGCGTCGAGGCGCTGATCCGCTGGAATCATCCGAAGCGCGGACTGCTTGCGCCGGGGAGCTTCATCCCCGCGGCCGAGGAGACAGGGCTGATCCTGCCTTTGGGGAATTGGGTGTTGGAATCGGCTTGCCGGCAAATTGCGGCCTGGGCTATCGACAGAGAGACAGCCCATATCACCGTTGGGGTCAATATCAGTGCCCGGCAACTGCGTCAGCCTGATTTTGTGGAGTCGGTACTGAAGACATTGGACGCTTCAGGCGCCGATCCTCACAGTCTCAACCTGGAACTTACCGAGAGTATGTTGCTGGACAACGTTGAAGACATCATCACCAAGATGGCGAAGCTTAAGTCGCACGGCATACGTTTCTCGCTAGACGATTTTGGCACCGGCTATTCATCGCTGACTTACCTGAAGCGGCTGCCTCTTGATCAATTGAAGATCGACCGGTCCTTTGTGCGGGACATTCTGACCGATCCGAGTGACGCGGCCATCGCACAGACCATCATCTCCCTTAGCCGAACCATGCGACTGTCTGTCATCGCCGAGGGAGTGGAAACCGAGGAACAGCGGGGGTTTCTTGTGGGTCTTGGTTGCGATTCGTACCAAGGCTACCTGTTTAGCCGACCGCTGCCCCTCGACGAGATTCAAAGGTTGCTGGCGGGACGAGGTAAAGGCTCAGGGGGCGAGCGGGCTAGCAAGAGAGTTGACTAGTGGGACGACGCGTCAGAGCTCAAAACGCGCCTTGGCGAGCCCTCCGCGCGAGGTTCTTCCGCATAATGGTGCGCCGATTCGTTTGCCAAAGCAACGGGCTACGCGAACCGGGCCAAGTTACGCGCGGACAAGGAGATGGTTAGAAGGAGCGAAGCGAGCTTCATCTGGCGTTTGCATGCATTCGCTAACCCGCGTTTGAATCTGGACCAACCAGGATTGAAACCACATCAGCTACGGATGCCGAGTGATGGCAATGATGGTAATAACGGGAGTCCGTTTCTTTCCCTTGATTTCATCGGGGCCGTAGTGCCAGAAGATGCGATAAGCGCCAGGGGTGTTGTTCTGGGCATAGGCTTCGAAGAGTTTTTCGCCATTCGCGCCAGAGAGCGAAGTGAATTCGTGAGTATGAAGGCTCGGGTGGTGCGGATCTATTTCAAGGTATCCGATAGTCTTCCGAACCTGATCGAAGAGAGCAGCATTCGCGGGCGAATTTTCCAATTCCGTGAACTGCTTATCCGCAGTGGGCGTGAATTTGATTTTACGTTCCATAAATAAAGTGCCCTCAATATATTCGGACCTGAAAACAGCCAAAATGGGGTTGACTCACGAGAATATTTTCAGAAATCGTAAAGGGGGGTTATCAAAGCAATAAATTCATCATTTCTTGGCGTGCTTGGCAAAGGAACCGCGATACACAGCCTTTCCTTCAGCCGACTCTTTCAGCCCTTGTTTCACGCTGGCGAGCGCTTGCGCATTCTCGTAGAGCCACATTTCGGAGACGGGAACGGTCTTTACCGGATCGAGGATGAGTTGGCCGAGGGGGTTGCGATAGATGTTGTACGCCGTCGCGCCGCGAAGAGCCTCTCCGAGCGAGATGCGCTTTTTCGCATCGGGCTGCGCGAACTCCGAGACCAGCTCGAAATCGGAACTCTTAATGATCGTGGAAGTCGACATGGTGGGATGCTAACACAAGTAGGAGTATATATAAAGTGGGATGTGCCCACTTTATGAAGGAAAATTTCTAGACTCCGGGAGGATGACAGTGAACACCAGCTCTCAAAATGAAAACTGGGGCACCCGGCCTACAATGGATTGGCCAAACCGGGGCTTCAGTATGCTCCGCCGAGAGGTACCTCGCCGCAGTCATTCGGACGTTTTGCATCCACCAAATGGGACTTGGGAGCCCATCTTCTCAGATCATCAAACAAGAGGTTAGTCAGCGGCAGAACGGCGAACTCACCTGCCGGTGCACACCTGACCGCCAATTCCTGGAGTTGGTCGAACGAATCGTAGTCTCCCCAGGCCACTTCCGGTGGTGCGCTCTCGGCCGGATATCCAGCCGCGACGAACTCACGTATTGGGTTCTCGTTGAGCCAGTCTTTAACGCTTTGAAGTTCATCCTCACTGACAGGTGCTATCTGCTTACGGATAAGCAGGACGTCCAGTTCGGCAAGCTTCGGAACTGACCACAACGTAAACCGGTCACCAGGACGGCTCTTTTCAACGGCACAAATATAGGAGTTCAGATCAACAAAGGCACACGGCTCAGGACCGCCGCCAGCGCAATAGAAGGCGTGGAGGCCACAAAGAATGCCCTTCTCCAATGCATTGCCGACTTTCGCTACTGTCTCGGGCGACAGCAGGTTCAATGGTTCCGCACTCCAGTCGTCTGGCATCGATTCAAGATAGCTCTAGCAGGCTGCGGAAAAAAGCCTCATTCCTGACGAGAAGCTTGCAAAGCATTCCGCAGGGGCTAAAAGCCCGACCCATCTTACTGGATTTATCGGCCCGACTAAAGTCGTGCCCTTTTACAAAGCGTGTCGGAATCGAGTTTTCCCGCAGGCTGCTAGAGAATTACCGGCGGCCCTGGCTTTGACCTTGGGCAGGCTGCCGATGCATGAGGCGCCCTTTATTCGCGGACGCCGATACCGAGGGTTTTCATTTTGCGGTAAAGGTGGCTGCGTTCGAGACCTAGTAGCTCCGCGGCGTGGCTGATGTTGTTGCGGGCTTCTTCGATTTTCTTGAGGATATACTCGCGCTCATAAGCATCGCGGGCTTGCTGAAGCGATGAAAACTCCTCGGTGGAGCGTGAGGCGGCTTTGTGAGTGAGCGGTGGAAGATGTTTGCGCTCGATGCGCAGGGCGCGAGGGTTGAGGATGAGGACGCGCTCGATCACGTTTTTGAGTTCGCGTACATTGCCGGGCCAGTGGTACTGGGCCAGCACTTGAAGTGCTTCGTCGCCGATCTCCATGCGGGGGCGGCCGTACTGGCGGCCATACTCGGCGAGAAATTCGCGGGCCAGGAGCGGGATGTCCTGCTTGCGCTCGCGGAGGGGCGGGACGGCGAATGGAACGACGTTGAGCCGGTAGAAGAGATCCTCACGGAAGTTGCCCTTGGCGATCTCCTCTTCGAGGTCCTTGTTCGTGGAGGCAATGAGGCGGACATCGACGCGGAGGGGCTGCGTGCCACCGACGGGCGTGAAGAGTTGGTCGTCTAGTGCAGAGAGGACCTTGGCCTGCGTCTTGAGGCTCATGTCGCCGACTTCGTCGAGAAAGAGCGTGCCTCCGTCGGCACGCTCGAGGGTGCCGCGTTGCTCGGGGGGACCGCCGGGTTGGGCTCCGTGCCGGTAGCCGAAGAGCTCGGCCTCAATGTGCGCTTCAGGAATGGCAGCGCAGTTCAGTTCGACAAAAACGCCGTCGCGGCGAAGGCTCTCCGCGTGAATGGCGCGAGCGATGAGTTCCTTGCCGGTGCCGGATTCTCCGTAGATGAGCACTCGGCCGTTGGTGGGGGCCATAAGCTTGATTTGCTGGCGAAGCGCCTTGACGGGAATGCTTTCGCCCGTGAGCACGGAGCCTACGTTGAACTGGCGCTTGAACTCGAGGTTCTCGGTGCGCAGGCGGCGCGCTTCCACCGCATTCTTGAGGACGATGAGAGTGCGATCAAGCGAGAGGGGCTTTTCAAGGAAGTCGTATGCGCCGAGTTTGGTGGCTTTGACGGCAGCCTCAATGGTGCCGTGGCCGCTGATGATGACCACTTCCGGCCGCATCTCGACAGTCATGGCGTGCATTTCTGCAAGGACGTCGAGGCCGTCTCGATCGGGAAGCCAGATGTCGAGGAGAACTACATCATAGGGGGTATCCTGCAGGAGCAAGAGTGCCTCGGCCGCAGTGGCGGCACTGGCAACGCCGTATCCTTCCTCGCGCAAAATTTCTTCCAGCGACGTGCGGATCTCCGCTTCGTCGTCGACCACGAGAATGTGGTTCATGCGCCGATTCCCTTGAGCGCCTCGGAGGCGTTGCCTTCGAGGCTGGCCGAGGATGAAGGCGCGCCGTTGGCAGGCTCCATCAATGGCAAGTGAAGCAGAAAACGGGCCCCCTTGGGACTGTTGGATTCAGCACGGAGGGTACCGCCGTGTTCCTGCACGATTTTGGCGGCGATGGAGAGGCCGAGGCCGGTGCCACGATGCTTGGTGGAGTAGAAGGGTAGGAACAGGCGCTCGCGAATTTCATCGGTAAGGCCGTGGCCGGTGTCGGAGACTGCCACCTCGACGGCGGCGCCATCTTCACTGAGGGAGCTGTGAATGCCGAGGACACAGAGCAAGCTGCCCTGCATGGCCTCAGCGGCGTTATCAATGAGGTTGGCAAGGGCGCGGCGGATAGCCTCAGGATCGGCGAGGACCGTAGGCAAATCCGGCTCCAGGTCCCATTTCACGGTGATGCCGTTGAGGCGTCCGGCAAACATGGCCAGGGCTTCCTCCGCCACCTTGTTCATGTCGCAGGCGCGCGGTTGAGGAGCGGGAAACTGGGCCAGCGCGGAGAACTGGTCGACCAGCGTGCGCAACGTGCCTACGCACCCGAGGATGACTTCGCTGCATTTGCGAATTACGTTGGGCGAATCGATTTGACCGCGATCCAAGTGCCTGCCGATGCGCTCGGCAGAGAGGGCGATGGGGGTCAGCGGGTTCTTGATTTCGTGGGCTACACGCTGGGCCACCTCCTTCCATGCCAACTGGCGTTGAGCGCGCAAAAGCTCGGTGGTGTCTTCGACGACGAGCACCGTTCCAGGCTGGCCATGGGCAAGTTCAAGGCGCGCGCTAGTAACGGCCAGGTGCATGGTGCGTCCGCGGGCATGCAGCTCAATTTCAGTGGAGGCTGCCCCCATGCGCTGCCCGCGCCGGATGACTCCGGAGATATCGTCTGCGCAATCTGTGGGCAACAGCGATTCGAATCGTTGGCCGCTGAGGCTTGTGTCTTCGCGCAGGCCCATCAGGGCGGCAAAGGCGCGGTTGGATTGAAGTACGACTCCGACGCCATCGAGGGTGACCACGCCCGATGGGATGGTCTCGACGATAGTTTCGAGCTCGCGACGGCGCTCCTCGATCGCTAGGTTCGCCGCTGTGAGTTGAGCCGAGGAGGTCTCGGCCAACCGACGGCTGGCGTCGAGATCGGCAGCCATGTGGTTGAAAGCGCGGACCAGGTCGCCCATTTCGCCGGTGGCGATGACGGCTACGCGGTGGTCGTACTTGCCGGCGGCAATCTCATCCATAGCGTCGGCAAGAGCCTCGACCGGACGGGTGATTTGCTTGGATAGAAACAGGGCGAGCCAGACGCTGGCGAAGAAAACGAACGCCGTGATGACCAGGAGCAACACGAAAAACATGGTGCGAATCTGGTTGCGCGAGCGGAAAAGCTGCCAATAGCCAGCCGCGCCGGAGCGAATGCGGATGACCGTTTGGCTGAGGCCCTGGGGCATGGGCAGCGCCGCTACCACTACTTTGCCGGAAGCGGTTGTGCCCACCCCGAGGGCGTATTCCTGACCTGCCACCGCGACCATAGGCTCGTCCCTGCGCTGGGAGAGAGAAAGAATATTGGACGATAGGGTGCCGTGGAGCGGTACCGCGGACTCATCCTCACCCTGATCCAGCCAGGGGAGCAGGGTCGCCGGGCTCGATTCCGGCGGGGCTTGAAAGCTGGCCAGCAATTTGGCGTCTTTGTCATAGACCATGGTGAAGCCGCCGGCCAGCGTTGTACGGTGGGAACTCAACTGGCTCTCGAGCAGCGTCGTGTCGAGGTCTGGAGCGCCGGATTGCGCAATGGATTCCGCTTCAACCCGAGCGTTGTTGGTGACGTATTGGGCCAATTCCAGCGCTATGCGGGTGGAGTCCTCGCGCAGTTCCGAGGTGGGTTGCGAGAACCAGCGGTCGATGGAGCGGTTCATGAGCTGAAAGCTGAACAAGAACATGAAGACCGCGGGGGTGAGGGCAATCAAGGCCGCTCCCAGCACCATGCGTGTGCGCAAACGCGCACCCAGGGCGCTGCTGCTCTGGTCCGCATAAAGCTTGAGGATGTTCCTGAGGAGGAGCATCAGGAGCGCGATCAGCAGCAGGAAGACAACCACGGTGAGACTGGTGAAGACCAGTGTCTCGCCGGAGGTTTCAGGGTTGAGGAAGTGGATGTTGGAGGTGTTGAATGCCTGCAATGCGCCCAGCAAGGCGAGGAGCAGTAGGAATCCGCTGCCTAGCAGAGCAATGGTTCTGCGCCGTCGGTCGCCGCTGGGTGACATGCGGCGATTATAGTGCCGATGGCAGTTGCAAGTGGTCAGTTTTCAGTTGTCAGTGGTCCGTTGCCTAGCGTGAGAGATCGAGAGGCACGGGGCTGATACAGATTCACGCGGGCAACGACCTATCGGGTCTCGGAATCATTCTGGGGCTCGGAATCGCCGGGGCGTTCGGCGGCAATCCGGTTCAGTGCGGCCAGGGTCTCTTCTGCCCAGCGGACGTGCGCTTCCAGTTCGAATTCTCCGAAGCGAGCCGCTATCTTCCAGTACGGAACGTCGGGATACTGCGGGTTCTCAGCGAGGACTTCATGCTCTATCCGCGTGAGTTCCTGAAGGACTGCGCGCTCATTCTCCAGCATTCGTTTGAGATATCCGATGAGGATTTTCGGGGAGGTTTGCACGCCGAAAAAAAGCTTCAGGAGCAGTTCGTTGCGCGGAATCTCGGGTTGGGGCGGAACCGCCAACCATTTCGTCAGGCGCTCGCGCCCTTTTTTGGTGATCGAGTAGATGTGCCGGTCGGGCTTGCCCTTTTGGCGCTCGGTCTTCGAGGTGACAAAGCCGCCGGCAGCGAGCTTTTTCAAACTTGGATAAATCTGCCCATAGCTTTCACTCCAGAAATGACCGACGGATCCGCGGATGGTTTGCCCCAGGTCGTAGCCTGACATGGGCTGGATGGTCAGGAGGCCGAGGAGCATTTCCATGGTTGAGCTTGAACGTTTCGCCATATTGCTAGTAGATATATGCCTAATAGATAGCTATATCAAGAAAATCCTCTTTGCCCGGCGTTCCCGAGGACCATTTCCTTGCGCCACTCGAGCGGAAGCCTTATGTAAATTAAATGTTGTCAGAAACTCTGCGCCCGTTGAACCCGCGGGCCGCCGAAGGCATGGATGGTTCTGGTACCGGCTAGTACTTCGCCCGAATGGGGCACGCCGCGCGGGATCAGAAACTCCTGACCGGCCTTTAAGGAAATTCGCTGACCTTGAACGATCAAGTTGTAGCAGCCCTGCACAACGATCATGTATTCGTCGTAGTCATGAATGTGTTCCGTGGATGGCACAGTTTCGCGGCAGGTCCAAAACGCCATCTGGCTTCCGTCTGCTCCGTCAAAAACATATCCTTCGACGCCCGGAGTTGCTTGATTGGAACTTGCGATCAGGTTCGCGGGATGCTTCATGAACTCAGGAAAGTCGTCGAAGGCCTGCAACATTTTGTCCTCTCACGATCTATTGCAATGCCCTTGCGCCTCTCAAATCTGAGAGCAGTCGAGGGGGTTCAGGATGAGGTTGGTGATGTTGGTGACAAGCTGATCGGAACTGTAGCGCGGGCTGGTGGAGAGCTTCTTCCAAGCCGGATCGTTGCGAAATAGATCCCACTGGACTTCAAGCTCCTGTTGGCCGGCAAAGCTGAGCATGTAAGTGAGGCTGGGCATGCGCGAGCCGAAAAGCGTGTCGCCGAAGAAGACGGGGTGGAAACCGGACTTGAGGAATATGTCGAACTCGCCGGCGTGAAACATCTCAACCTTGCGCACGTGGTCGCCATTGCTGGGACTCTCGTAAGTACGCAATTGAAAGATGCGCTTGCCTTTGGTGGCGGAGGAGGCAGGCGGGGTCAGTCTCGGCCAGCCTTGAAAGGCGGCCAGCAAAGAGGTCTCCACGCGCTGAAATGCAGGGGCGGTGGCGGTCGCATTCCAGAACGGATCCGCGGCTTTCATGAAGGCGGCATCCTGAACAAGGTGCTGGTCGAGTTCGGCGAAGACGTTGACAGAAGGGCCAGGAATCAGCAGATAGTACGTTGGCGTCTCGGGGCCGAAGTCGAGGCCGAATGCACCGATGGGGCCGAACCCCAGCCGCGCAAGAGCAGGTATGAGCGCATCGGCGAAATAGGCTTCAGTCAGTTTTGGCTGTGAAGAGCGTAGCAGCCCATAGCGGCGGAGTTGATAGAACTCGCGAGGAGCGGAAGACGGGGCCTGCGCTGCCGCTTGGCCGGCGAGGGCGAGGGATGAACTTGCAATCGATGCTGCGAGGAATTGGCGCCGCTCCACGAAGGCCTCCCTTTGGAAAAGACCATCTTACGGCACGTGACTCGCTCACGAAGCCAGATACCAGTGAAACTAAGTAACTTTCGGCGGCAAGGGGGGCGTGCTGAACTGCAAGCGAAGCAGCGCCGCCAAGGTGACTTGGCTCTATGGCGGACGGGGACGTCAGAAGGTTCTGACTGCGGGTTCACGTTAAGTACAGTGGAGAGAACAATGAAAGAACTGATTCTCGCAATCATGCTGCTCAGCCCTGCGTTGGCATGGGCCGCGCCGAAGGCGGCGGAGTATACGGTTGGCATTCATGTCATCGCGTCACATCTTGTGAACGAATGCGATTCGGTACTGGGCCGAACGGCTTGCGGAAAGAAGCTGCATCTGAATGCAGTGATCGATGGAAAGAAGTTCGAACTCGACGGCGGCATTGACGACTATCTGCTGCGGGTCGGTGACTACAAGGGGAAGATGGTTGAAGACGAGCCGCAGGTTGGCGGGGAGTATCTCCGGAAGTACGAAATCCTGCTTGCCGACGGGACTAAACGCAAGTTTGAAGTGATTGGCGAGACGGAATAGGCACGAGCGCGATTCGAAGCTGTCCAGATTGTCTTCAGCAAGAAGACGGGAGATCAAGGCAACCTTAACGAGGAGATGGACCGTCGAAGCGGTCGAGCGAATTTACTAAATTTGTGGCGATACTACAAGGCTGCGTGGTTGTAGACTGTTTGCACACAGTACATTTTTCGCCGGGCACAATTTCTCACGGCAATTTCTACAGGAAGCCCTTGGTTTGACCTGAAGACTGAGAATTGACGCATACGTCATTCAGGCAGCGGCGCGCATTGCAGGGCTTTCAACCTGGTTCTCAGGAGCAGAGCGAGAGTTGGACCTTCACACACTTCACGTCGAACACGCGGCGCTGCTCACGCTGTTCATGCTGCTGACGCTCATCAATCTTCGGCTGCATCGCGATGTTGCGGGTCTCAATTGGTTCGCCGGATTTGGTTCCTGCATCTGCGCGGGGGCGGTCCTGATTGCACTGCGGACCTATATCCCAGATGTGGTTTCTTATGCCCTGGGCAACATGATGTTTTCCACCGGTTACCTTTGCCTGCATCGCTCGATGACGAGGTTTTTCGCCAGCGGCGCATGGCAATGGCGGGTGCAGGCGGGCCTTGTGGCGCTGCAGGGCCTGGCGCAAATCGAATTTGGCGTGCGCCATCCCAATACAACTTACAGGTTGATTGCTTTAAGCGTAATCCTGGCGGCGCAACTGGCGATGACTGCGTATTTTGTGGTGCGGCATACGCCGACGTATATGCGCGCGGCGGGATGGTTGATGGGCATCCTGCTGGCATCGCTCAGCCTCGGGAACATGGCTCGCCTGATCGGCTTGCTGATTCAGCCAGCTCCAACCAATTATCTAAGCGGTGGCGGGGTGCTGGCGTGGACGGTGCTGAATACCACCATTTTGCAGGGTGGGGTGCTGGTTGCTTTTGTATGGATGACGGCTGCGCGGCTGCATCATGACCTGGAGGTGCAGGCGCTGACCGATCCACTCACCGGGCTGTTGAATCGCCGTGCGATTGAGATGTTTGCAAAGCGCACGATCGATTCCAGGGCACGAGGTTCAAGAGCGGTTTCAGCGATTCTGGTTGATCTGGACGACTTCAAGCGCATCAACGACTCATTCGGACATCTTTGCGGCGACAACATGCTCGTCGCTGTTTCGCGGTGCATTGAAGAGAACCTACGGCCTGGGGATATGCTGGCGCGGCTGGGTGGAGATGAGTTTGTGATTCTGCTGAACGAGACGGAGATGGAGTGCGCCAATGTGATCGCGGAACGGGTGCGATTCGCGATTGAGCAATTGCGAATCCAGTACGAACGGCACGAAATTTCCGCCACTGCCAGCTTTGGAGTGGGACAGCTAGACGACGCCTCGGAAGGCTGGAGAGAACTGCTGCTGAGTTGCGATCGGGCGCTCTATGCGGAAAAAGGCTTAGACGAAAAGCTCGCGCTCAGCAGGCGGTGACCGGCTCTGCATTTCTTGCTATGGGCTGGACGGCATCTGAATTCCCAACTGAGCAAAGAGAAAGCTGTAAGCGTCTGCTGTTTCCCCGAGGGCTTCATCCTTGTCTGTGCTTATACCGTGTCCGGCGTTGGCGTTGGTCCGCAACATGACGGGCAGGCCCGATGCAGTTGCGGCCTGTAACTCCGCGGTCATTTTGCGCGAGTGGGCGGGATTGACCCTATGATCGTTGTCTCCAGTGATGAAGAGCACGGCCGGATACTTCACTCCGGGCTGGACGTGGTGGTAGGGCGAGTAGGCGTAGAGAGCCTTGAACTGTGCGGGGTCTTTGACAGTTCCATATTCGGTGATGTTGAAAGTGCCGTTGGGGTCGAGTTCCGTTCGCAACATGTCGTAGATACCCACCCATGAAAGAACGACTTTGGCCAACTGCGGGTGCTGGGTCAATTCCGCTCCCATGAGCAGGCCGCCGTTGCTGCCCCCTTCAAAAGCGAGGTGGTCTGACGATGTGTACCCCGCGTCGATGAGATGCTGCGCACAGGCTGCGAAATCGTCGAAGACGTTCTGCTTTTTGAGCAGGTTGCCGGCGGCATGCCAGCTTTCTCCGTAGTCTGCGCCACCGCGCAGATTGGTGTCGATGAGGATGCCACCGCGGTCAAGCCACAGACGACCAAAGGAGCCTGCAAAATAGGGAGTCTCGCTGACGCCGTAGCCGCCGTAGCCTGTGACGAGCGCGGGATTTTTGCCATCGAGCTTCGTGCCTTTGCGCATGAGGATGGTCATGGGGATACGAGTTCCGTCTTTGGACGTGGCGAACTCGCGGCGGACTTCAGTATCGTCAAGGCTGATACCAGTTTCGCTCTTGAATGGCAACGCAACGGAGTGACCCTCGCCGTCGTAGCGAAACCATTGTTCTGGTTGGACGTAGGTTTGCGCGCTGTAGAGGAACGAATCGCCACCAACCGGGACCAGGGTGCTGACGGATGCGACTGCGGGCGCCGGCACCTGCCCCTCGCTCTTGCCGTGCATGTCGAATTTGAGGATTTCCTCCGGGCCGCCGTCGATGATAGTGACGTACAGGTTGTGCGCAGAAGCCCAAAAGTGGCTCATATCGCCCGGGGATCCGGTACCTTCAATACTGCCGTCCATCGGCGGGACAACGCGAACGGCATCGTCCAGCGTCACTCTGCCTGCTTCAAGGTGATCAAGCTCGCCATGGTCGCTTTTGGCATGGCTGAGGAGCCAGAGGCTGTCGTCGGCGCCAAACTGGATATCGACGATCTTGTCATCGAAGTGCGTGATCTGGGTTGCGGCGCCGTCGGAAGAAAGAAGGAAATGCTCGTACTTTCCACCGTCGCCGTCTTCAACGGTGACCAGGATGTGCTTGCCGTCGTGTGCCGTCTCGAGCGCCGTTTCTCCGATGCGAGGGAACTCCTTGCCGAGGACGTATTTGTCCTGCGTTGAGCTGGTGCCGAGGACGTGGTAGTAGAGTTGCTGGTAGAAGTTGGCATCCTGCGCGGGACGCTCATTGCCCTGTGGATAGCGCGTGTAGTAAAAGCCGCGGTTATCAGCGGTCCAGGCCATGTCGCCGCCGGCTGTAGCGAACTGGACGCGCGGAACGGGGTCTCCGATTTGCTTGCCGGTTGCGACGTTGAAGACATAGAGAGCCGCGTCTTCAGAACCTCCGGTGCCGAGCGCCATACCAACCATGGTTCCATCGAGCGACGGCTTATACCAGCTAGACTGGAAGACTTTTCCGGCGGTCAGCGTATTCAGATCGACAACTGCACGCTCGCTGGATTTGTCTTCAGGATTGCGGAAGACCACAAGCGTGGCGGCCGATTTTTCCGGATCTACCTTCATGGCGAAGAGCAGGCCACCCGCGTATTGGAAGCCTGAGTAGCGGACATGCGTCTGCTGGCGCGCTTTTTTGAGGAAGGTGACTATTGCTGCACGCTGCGGGAGGTTGCTGAAGTAAGCCTGCGAATAGGCGTTCTGCGCGGCAACCCATGCCTTCACTTTGGGATCGTCGCCGTTCTCAAGCCAGCGGTAATCGTCGACCACACTCACGCCGTGATATTCATCCGTGACTGGTGTTTTCTCAGTCTTTGGCGGGGTGGGGATGAGCGCGGTCTGCGGAGCGGCGAATGAGGCGAAGGTTGCGGCTGCGCTCGACAGCAGGGCCGCACGCATGAACAGCGAGAGTCTTGTCGTCATCCGGCGATTTTCTCCTTGATGGCTTTGGTTCTGCAATCATACAGACGCATCTATAATGCTCCGTTGCCCGTCTACTGTAACCAGTCTGGAGAAAAACGATGAAGAATTTCGCGTTCGCGCTTTTGGTTGCGTCATTGATGGCCGCTGCACCGGGCTGGGCGGAGAAACCAGCCCCGAACGCGGCCGAGTATACAGTTGCGATTCAGGTTCAGTCTTCACGCCTGACGACGATTTGCGGCAGTGGGCTTTGCAATCAGTTCCAGAGCCTGAGCGTAACGATCGAGGGAAAGAGGTATGAACTGACGAGTAAGCGAATGGTCATGGACGTGCTGCGGGTGGGAGACTTCAAGGCCAAGATGATCAAAGAAGAAACCACGAAGCCGTACCAGTATCAGCGAACGTATGAGTTTTTGTTTTCTGACGGGACCGTTCGCGACTACTCCGTTACAGGCGAAAGCGAGTAGGCGAGCGCGGCCGGGATGGGGACAACGTGTTCTCGATCCCGGCCGCACTGGATTGCGCCTCAGGCCAGGACGACGGCGGGCGCGGTCCATGGCCGTTGCTGGCTTTCGGCAACTCCACGGTGGGTGAGGGCGCCAAGCCAGGTGTTCAATCCTTCGGCGAGGCCCTGATCCTGCTTGAGGGCTTCGCGCGCGCCCAGGTTGGCGAGACGGAGCAGGTAGGGGAATGTGGAATTGGTGAGGGCCAGCGTGGAGGTGTGCGGCACGGCACCGGGCATGTTGGTGACGCAGTAGTGCACCACGCCATCCACGACATAACTGGGGTTGGAGTGAGAGGTGGGCTTGGCAGTCTCTACGCAGCCGCCCTGGTCGATGGCTACATCGACGATGACTGCACCCTTCTTCATGCGAGAGACCATGTGGCGGGTGACGATTTTGGGAGCGGTTGCGCCGGGGATCAGGACGCCGCCGATAACCAGATCGGCTTCCCGCGTGGCATGGGCCAGGTTGTAGCTGTTCGAGGCCAATGTGTAGAGACGGCCGCTGAAGATGTCGTCAAGCTCCCGGAGGCGGTTGAGGTTCACATCGACCAGCGTGACCCGGGCACCGAAGCCGAGAGCGACTTTGGCAGCATTGGTGCCGACGACGCCTCCACCAACGATGCAGACCTGGGCTGGGGGAACGCCGGGAACGCCGCCGAGCAGGATGCCACGGCCGCCGCGCTCTTTTTCAAGATAGGCGGCGCCTACCTGAACGCTCATGCGGCCCGCTACTTCACTCATGGGAGTGAGCAGGGGCAAGGTGTTCTGACGGTCCCGAACTGTTTCATAGGCAATACCGATGACTTTCGACTCGAGGAGCTTGTCAGTCAGACCGCGAATCGGCGCCAGGTGCAGGTAGGTGAAGAGAACCAGGCCCTCGCGAAAGAAGACATACTCCGATTCAATCGGCTCCTTGACCTTGACCACCATCTCGGACTTGCCCCAGACGTAGCCCGCCTCGCCGACAATCTCCGCACCGGCATTCTGATATTCGTCGTCAGGGAAACTGGAGAGAGCGCCCGCCTGGGTTTCGACCAAAACGGTGTGGCCGGCTTCAGTGAGGGCCTTGACGCCCGCCGGGGTTACACCCACGCGGGACTCCTGATCCTTGATCTCTTTGGGAACGCCGATGATCATGGTTTGCTCCTGATTGACTTGGATAGCTTATGACGAGTTTGGAC
>JBAWCO010000804.1:0-12946 GCA_049590315.1 Occallatibacter sp.
GATGTATACCGAGCCTCAGATCTATACGTCAGCTCAAAGGTTCGCGAAATCGCTCCGGCAAAAATAGTCGGGACCTACGGCAGCGAGATTGTGTGTCAGCTTGTTATGTTCAAGCCTGCGGAGCCCGCGGCTGGCTTGTTCGATCCGGAGTTCCTCTCGCAAATTGAAACAGGAGGAAATACTTACCGGGCCCTTCGCAGTCAGCACCCGGTAACATTCGCCGCATTTAGCCAGTCGCCGTGGTACCACCATGGCATTCTGGCAATCGAACAAAGTCAGTTGACCGTCCGCTCTCCGTTCATGGACAACGAGATCGTTCGAGCAGTATATCGCGCACCGGAACGAAGTGCGTCCAATGGAGATGTGCGGCTGCGGCTGATTAAGGATCAGAGCCCTGAGCTAGGAAGAATTCATTCTGATCGTGGCGTGGGCGGGAAGGCTGGCATCGCATCCCGTCTCCTGCGGGGCAGCAGGGAATTCAGTTTCAAAGCTGAATATGCTTATGACTACGGAATGCCACAGTCGGTAGTTCGGGCAGATCACGCTCTTTCGCGGCTTCACCTGGAGCGCCTGTTCCTGGGGCGCCACAAGCTAACTCATTTCAGGGTCTGGTATCGCGATCAACTCTCCGACTATGTCCGCCAGATCCTTCTCGATCCACTCACGCTTTCACGTCCCTACTTGCAGAAGAAGAGGCTCCAGTCCTTGGTTGAATCTCATTTGAAGGGGACTGAGAACCACACCATGGCGATTCACAAACTGTTGTCTTTGGAATTGCTGCAGCGGCGGTTGTTGAATGGGAATTGATTCTCGGAGACACTGATCAACAAAACCTACACTAATTCCAAATGAAGTTTGCGATCGTCACTCCAATCAGCTTCCTAGCTTCTGCATACGTCAGCCACTGAACACGCTTGAGGTTCTATCAATGAACATGTCTCATTCACCACATCTGTTGGTAACAGGCTCGTGCGGTTTAATCGGCTCCGAAGTATCCTTGTTTTTCGCCGATCAAGGATTCCGTATCACCGGTATCGACAGCAACCATCGCGCAGTATTCTTCGGGCCGGAAGGGGACACGAGTTGGGTGCGCGGCCGCTTGCAGAGAGAGATCCCTGGATATCGCCATGAAGCTCTCGATATACGCAACCGAGATGGCATACTGGCGTTGATGAATGAACTGCGTCCAGATCTTATCATCCATGCGGCCGCGCAACCCTCTCACGATCGTGCGGCAGCTATTCCCTTCCTTGATTTTGAAGTCAATGCCGTAGGTACATTGAACCTGCTGGAGGCAGCGCGCCTTGCTTGTCCGGAAACGCCTTTCATCTACATGTCGACGAACAAGGTGTATGGGGACCGGCCGAATAGCATCCCGCTCGTGGAACTGGAGACGCGGTGGGACTATGCGGACCCGGCGTACACAAACGGCATCGCAGAGAGCTTTTCCATTGACCAGAGCAAACATTCGGTGTTTGGCGCTTCCAAGGTTGCCGGGGACGTGATGGTGCAGGAATACGGCCGCTATCACGGCATGCCGACGTGTTGTCTCCGCGGCGGTTGCCTTACCGGGCCGAGACATTCCGGGGTTGAACTTCACGGCTTTCTTAGCTATCTGATTAAGTGCAACATCGAAGAGCGCGAATACAAGGTGTTCGGTTACAAGGCGAAGCAGGTTCGTGACAACATTCATTCCGAGGACGTAGCTCGCTTCATGTATGAGTTCGCGAAGGCACCGCGCGTTGCGGAGGTTTACAATCTCGGCGGCGGCAAAGACAATGCGTGTTCGATATTGGAGGCCTTCCGCATGACCGAAGTCGCAACCGGCCAACCCATGAAATGGCGTTATGTAGAAGAGAACCGGGTTGGCGATCACATCTGCTATTACAGCGATCTGCGAAAGATGAAGGCGCACTACCCGAATTGGGATATCACCAAGCCGCTCGATGCGATTTTCCAGGAGATCGCTGAGAGTTGGCTTGAGCGACGAACGCAAAACGTGTGATGAAGATCCTGATCATTGGAGTGTGCGGACTCGTCGGAAACACCATTCCCTGGATGGCAATGGATAATCACGATTCCGGAGAGACCCTGGCTGGAAGTTTGGAACACCAGCTGCGGACTTATTAGACGGGATGGCGCAGCATGCGGAAAACAATACCGACTGGCTGGAAAGGAGCCTGGTATGACTAAGGCCACGTGGCCCACCTCAAAAGAGCCGTTGCGACTCCTCTCGGTTGTGATTCCCGCCCGTGACGAGCAAGGCAGTATTGCCGGTGCGGTGGAACATCTTCATGTCGAACTGCGCCTGCGTGGCATTCCCCACGAAATTGTAGTAGTGGATGACGGCAGTACCGATTCGACGTGGGAACTGTTGGGCAAACTCCGTGAGAAGATTCCTGAACTCTCCCCGGTTCAGAACACCGGTGCGAACGGCTTCGGAAACGCAGTGGTTTTTGGCATCGATCACAGCCAGGGCGACGCTGTGGTGATCATGATGGCCGATGAATCCGATGACTGCCGCGATGTGGCGGAGTACTGGGAATTGTTGGGGCAGGGATGGGACGCGGCTTTCGGTTCCCGTTTCGTCCGTGGCGGGGGGGTAATCGACTATCCGCCGCACAAGCTTCTGGTCAACCGCTTGGCGAACACCTTCCTACGGGTGATGTTCCGGGCAAAGTTGAACGATTTTACAAACGCTTTCAAGGCCTACCGCAGGACTGCTTTGGACGGGTGCCGGCCATTTCTTTCGCCGCATTTCAACCTGACCGTAGAGTTGCCGCTGAAGATCATTGTTCGCGGGTACTCCTGGACTACGATGCCGATAACCTGGCGCAACCGGAGAGCTGGTATCTCTAAGCTCAAGATCAAAGAAATGGGTAGCCGATACCTATTTATCACGCTCTACTGCTGGTTGGAAAAGTATTTTAGCCGCGGAGATTACACGCAGGAGAAACGCGCAGAGAGGACTGCGCTCTCCAGCTGTCCGTCACCATTCGAAGCGGAAACCACTACGATGATCAACGGAATCCATCGGAGTTAGGCGGACATGATAGGGTTGCAAGAAACGACAGTCCCGTCCAAGAAGAAGGTAAGCTCAGCGTGGGCTGTACTTCTTTTGGCTTTCTTAGCCACGGCGGTAATACTTTTTCTGGTAGTGCCGAGGCTAGAGACTGCCTTTGCTTTCAGGTATAGCGTGCTCTTTCAGGATGGATATGACCTTATAGCGAACAATCTCGCTCATGGGAACGGCTATCGTTGGGACGCCGAGATGGGTGAGACGATGATTCGAGAGCCTGGATACCCGCTATTTCTTGCCGTCGTATTTAAACTTGGTGGTTACAATCTCGAAGCGGCCCGATTTGCGAACTGGCTACTGTCGATAGGCATCACCATCATGATTATGCGATTGGCACGCCTCGTCACAAACGACGAGAAGATCGCTCTGATTGCAGCTTTGCTTTTTCTGCTCAATCCAGG
Organism: Occallatibacter sp.; assembly: GCA_049590315.1. Classification (GTDB taxonomy): domain Bacteria; phylum Acidobacteriota; class Terriglobia; order Terriglobales; family Acidobacteriaceae; genus Telmatobacter. The sequence goes on from JBAWCO010000804.1 coordinate 3,481, forward strand.
CACGCTCATTTGTGAAGCAAGGGGCGGAGTGGAGGTTCTTTTCATATTCGCCATCTTGGTATTTATGCTCGTGCTCCACAAGGCGGTGGAGAAGGGAAACCCGGGGCGCTACCTAGTCGCAGGCTTAGTGTTGGGGATCGTGGTCCAGATACGCAGTACGCCGATCGCATTCCCGGCGCTGTTGTTGTGCTATCTCTGTCTTACTGCTACCGGCATGCGCGAAAGATTGAAGGCGGTTTCAAATGTTGCAATTCTCGTCCTCGGCATGTTGGCTGTAATGTCTCCATGGATAATTCGCAACTACCGATTGGTGCACGAATTCGTACCGACTGCGACTGTCCAGGGACTAGCCCTCCAGGAAGGTCAATATACCTGCCAGAACGTTTCATCTGGTAGAGACTTCTACGTTTTACAGACAGAAGCGGGACAGCAGCGAGACGAGTTAGCCACTCAACTCGGTATTCAGACAGGTAATCAGTACTACCAAGTGTTCGTTACCCCTCGGGACGAGTGGAATCTTAACCAGGCCTTACTTCGAGGAGCTAAAGCAGAGTACGCCAGCCATCCCGCGCTGTTTGCCACATGCGTTGCGAGGAATACGCTCAATTTTTGGTTTCTAGGCAAAACCCCAAAAATCACGTCGGTTAACTTGGTCATACAGATTCCGATGCTCATTTTGGCAGTGAGCGGCCTCATCCTGCTGTACAAACGTGGCGAACTGCAGAAAATGGGCCTGATGCTGACGTTCGTCCTATCCATATATGTAGTACATCTGGCGGTTATCGCGGCAGCCCGTTATAGTATTCCAGTTATTGCGTTGCTGACGATTCCAGCTGGCGTGTCAATATTGTCGCTGTGGCAATGGTACCGGACGCGTGCACTAAGAGAGACGAGTTCGGTTGCGTAGCAGGGTGACGGATGGGACCATCAATAGCGATTTTGGTTTTTGCGGTTGGAATTGGCGGCCTGTTCTTCCTCAACCACGATGACACTGCACGGACCTCGAAATTCCTCTGGTTGCCTGTCATCTGGCTGGCGATAAACGCATCGAGGCCTATCTCCACCTGGTTCGGGATGGGTTTCGAAGTGCCAGGTGACCCTGCATCATCCGGCAGTGTGCTTGACCAGGTGGTCGCCGGGCTTTTAATACTCTTTGGCATCGTCGCTATCATTCAACGGCGCAGAACTTCGATCACGGTGCTAAGAACTAGTTGGCCGATAGTACTTTACTTTTCCTTTTGCCTGTTTAGTCTGCTCTTTTCAGATTCTCCTGGATGGGGTCTCAAGCGATGGGTGAGAGCTCTGGGCGACCTGATAATGGCTTTGGTCGTTGTTACAGAGATTCAGCCGGTTGCGGCCCTTAAGCGTCTCTTCTCGCGGACAGCGTTTGTGCTTTTTCCTGCTTCTCTCCTTTTGGTTAAGTACTATCCGGCCTTGAGCCGCTACTATACCCCAGAAGGAATGGTATTAATTGGCGGAGTCACGACAAACAAGAATTTGTTGGGCGCTGGGACGTTTGTTTTGGGACTGGGCGCGTTGTGGCAGGTGCTCGGTCTCATCAAAGACAAGAAGCAACCTCATCGAACGCGACGCTTGGTTGCTCAGTGCACGGTGTTGTTTTTGGGCATAGATCTCTTGGTCATGGCCCATTCCGCCACATCCGGTGCTTGTTTCGTACTCGGCGCTTCTTTGATGCTTGCGATCCCACGGATCAAGCGTCCCGCGGCTGTGCACGCGCTCGTTCTGGTCATTTTGCTTGGTGGCGGTCTCATCAACCTTCTCGACATCCAGGGCGGAGTCATGAATGCGATGGGAAGGAGTTCCGATCTTACCGGCCGAACTGAAATCTGGAAGGTTTTGGAACAAATGGATACGAACCCGATTGTTGGTACGGGCTTCGAAACCTTCTGGACTGGGTCGCGCCTGGAATACATGAACCACAAATATCCCGGCATCAATGAGTCGCACAATGGCTATCTTGAGACGTGGCTCAATTTGGGCGCGGTTGGAGTGATTCTGATTATCCTGATTCTTGTGCAAGGTTATAGGATTTCTGTCGCTACCTTTCGCCGCGATCCGATGCTCGGCGCTCTGCTGGTAGCCTATGTTGTAACCGCGGTTACTTATAACGTCACTGAGGCTGGTTTTAGGATGCTTGGTCCGGAATGGATTTTCATAGTACTGGCGGTCGTCGCTGCCGGCCGGTTTAGCAGGGCCGGCAATAGCCACTCGCGGTCCATGGCGAGTCGACAGCCAAAAGTCGCTTGGGAATCGTATCCGGCGAGGTTGTCATCCAACGTTTCGCGACCTTCATGACAAACTGAAGTCGCAAAATCTTGAACTCGAGCTCTTGCCGTCTTCCATTAGTTATTTGCCAGCTCACTTGGCACTGAAGAGGACAGTAAGACGATCGACTGATCTCTTGAGGTTAGATCAATATGGCAGGGAGGCGACAATTGAGCGCATCTGCCGTGAGGGCTATTGATAGTTCGTGCTGATTCAGTTCTGTGAGAATTTCCGTTGAGAACTCCGACACAAATATCCTGCACCGTCTGCAGCGCGTTATTTTGCGATCTGAGCGAAATCTGCCCTAAACTAGACCCGGGAACGGAAAAGCCTCGAATTGATAACTCGAAGTGGCTTAACCGCTCCCGGCATTGTTCTCTTGCTGGTTCGTCGGCGCAGGACTGCAAATCAAGGTACAGGAACAGGAACAGCAGTCAGGTTCGTCGGCGGAGAAATTGGTGGTGTCTGGGACTGTGGGTAACAGCTCGCTGCATTGAACGACAAAATGCTGCCAGTTCCTTGAAGCGATCCACCCATCATCGTCAGATAACAGTCCATGGCGGGAATGGAATTGGCATGGCCCGCATAGGCTGTCGCGAGGGTTCCTCCGCTGCATTGCGCGCTACTCGTAGCCCAGAGACCTGCGTTAGTCCCACCCGAACACGTTCCCAAATTACCACCCGAGACATCCGGTCCAATCGGAGGCCAAGATTTCGAGGCCGGCCACCAAGAAGGTCGAGCGCTGAGATAGAACGAGGGTGGGAGGTTCGTTGAGGATGGAACTGAATTCGCGTAATTCGCGATCGTGCTCGGCACTTCCGTTACACTGGCGCAAGTCGTGGACCATCCAGGGTCGGACGAGTTGCCGCACCACCTGACCGTCCCGGAGGCAGTGTCATAGTTTCCCCAACGCATCAAGGTGCGCGCTACGTTGGAATCTGCTGGAACCGTGTAGGTGCTGCTTTCACTTCCGCCAATGGAAGGGTAGATCTGATTTGTCCCGGTGGTGTAGCCATAGGTGATTGCCGGAGTTCCGAGAACATTTCCGATGATGTTAAAGAATCTGTTCTGGGCCATCAGAATTACCGCCCCGATATTCCCGGTAGGCGCGACTCCATTATTAGGCTGAAATCCGTTCCAGGTATTACGAAAAGCCGTCAGAAAATGATGACTGCCGTGGATAATGTCGCCTTCAAGCCCCGATCCCACATTACCTTCCATCAGGATATGAGAGTTGCCGACTGCATGGGGAAGAACACTAGCCATGCGCCAGTTATAGGGGCTGCTACCGTAGATACTGCCAACATCAAAGTTATAGGCCTCGACACAACCGGAGCAGGCGCCGTTGAAAGACATCGGCTCGGTGACCTGTTGAAATATGTTGTTCTGGACCAACATCGAGGATGTGCCATCTGACTCTACGCCGTAGGAAGTCGAAGTATGACCGGCTGTGCCGTAGAAATAACTGTCTTGAACCGTGATAAAGGTAGAACCCATTGGAAAGACATCAGAGCGTCCAGGCGAAACACCGGCCACGCCCTTTAACCAACATCCTGAGCAGTTGAGCATTTCGACGCCCGTTCCGGTGCCCTGGGAAGGCTCTGACGCTGTGAAGTTCATGGTCAGGTTCTCGATGCCCATATTCTGAATAGTCGAACTCGCCCACCAAGCCTGAGGAGCACAGCCACCTGTGGCATGGCAGGCATTCCAGTTGGGCATATAGAGACCAGGGTTGATTCCGACCGTATATGGGCCTGCTCCACTTACGCTGGTGACCGTAACAATTTGCATCTGGCCGCGATTGGTGCGCGCGAATCCGCCATTATCTCCGTTGGTGGAGCAAGGGCTGACCTCCGTGTTCGGCTGATAACAGACGTTGATATCTCCGCTGTCAGTGGTGTCATCCAGTTGATCCAAGATAAGAGATGTTCCAATGGCCGGGGCATGCGATCCGCTGGCCAGCGCCGAAAGAGTGATCGAGGTTGCACCTTGTGCGTAGCCCGCCGTCCAGTTGGACACATTCGAGGGTTGCCCGACATAGTTCAAATCCGAGCTGTCCATGCAGACATCTGAGCCAAACCAGCAGCCCGTGCTTCCAGTAAAGACAAGGAAGGTTTTGTTAGCTCCCATCCCGACGAGTTTGACGTTGCTCTTTTGAGCAAACGTGACAGGAGCGGTCAGGGTGTAGGTTCCCGCTGCAAGTTGAACGTAGTGATTGGCAGTACAAGCTGCAATCGCGGCGTTGATCGTCGCCGCCGACGAACCAGCGGCAACTGTTGATCCGCATTGGGTCCAGTTAGCCGAGGACGCTACAGCCGGTGATCCCACGCTGGACCAATCAGTGGCGCGAGGGGATTGAAGGATGTTTGACCATAGTTGTGCGTGAATCGGTACCACCCAACCAAAAAGTGTGAGTGCACACACACCGAACAATTTTTGCTTCCACGAATTCATAGTAGTTCTACTCCTGAATGAACCGGTCCCAGCCGCAATCTGATGACGCTGACTTGTGTGGAGTATAGCCTGCCTTGCAATGTAGTCGCGGTCATCCGTCACTCCATCGCACCTAAATGGTGGTCAAGTTTGAACACAGGCGCATCTCAGGAAACGGGTCCTCGAAGCGTAAGTATCTGAAAATAAAATAAAAAATGAACGTGAGCATCAGAAAGCCGACGGTAAACCGTGGTAATAGGGAATTCGGTTACTAAAGTCACGTTGAATAGTGGAGATAGCCAAATGCACGGTATTCGGTGTTCGGTTGCAGCATGCTGAGCGGCTACACACATGTATTCCGAGATCGGAGCCCGGGCATTCTAAAACCAGCTTTTCGAGCGAAAGCAGATGGTGCTTTTCAGCAAGTCAGATTGGGAACATGACCACGCTGTTGTGTCTCTATTCAATTTGTATCGAGTATTGATGCGCGTGATTCAAATCTCACGAACTCCACTGCGCCTCTCTCAGGTTCTTAAGTGAACTGCGGCAGATTCGGCAGTTGAGAGAGTGATGGAAAAGAAGCTGACGCAAACTCACTAGACGAGGCTCAATCGCTTTTTCTTGATCACACTTCAACAGCTTCTCACCCGAAGTACCAAAAGATTGGTGCATGCAGAAGTCTCCGGCAACGTCCATTCGAGTGGACGTTGCATTAACGGGAGGCATTCCGCGATATACATAACGACCAGAAACCGAGAGGGAGCTTTTTTTGAAAATCAGTATTTTCGGCATGGGTTACGTAGGAACGGTCTCCGCGGGATGTCTTGCACGCGATGGCCATGAAGTTATTGGCATCGACCCGATAGACACGAAAGTGAATTTGATCAACTCCGGCTGCACTCCGATCGTTGAAGCAGAAATCGGAGAAATCATGGCCGAGGCAGTCCGGACGAAGCGGTTACGGGCTACGAGCGATCAAGACCAAGCGGTCCACGAAACAGACCTATCCTTCGTTTGCGTTGGAACGCCTAGCCAAGTCAACGGCAACTTAGACCTCACTTACATTCGGCGCGTTTGCGAACAGATTGGTCAAGCAATCAAGAATAAAGCGGAGCGTCATACGATAGTGATCCGCAGTACAGTCTTACCTGGAACCATGCGTCAAATGATTATTCCTGTCCTGGAGGAGAATTCCGGAAAGAAAGCTGGAATTGACTTCGGGCTGTGCAATAATCCTGAATTTCTGCGTGAAGGGTCGGCCGTAAGGGACTTCTATAACCCTCCCAAAACGATCATAGGCGAGTTAGACCAAGCGAGTGGCGAACTGCTCGCCGAACTTTATGCGGGGCTGGACGCACCGATGATTCGGACGGATATAGAGACCGCCGAGATGGTGAAGTATGTGGATAACTGTTGGCATGCATTGAAGATAGGTTTTGCAAATGAGATCGGGAACGTGTGCAAATCGTTGTCTATCGATGCGCACAAGGTAATGAAGATTTTCTGCCAGGACAGAAAGCTCAATATTTCATCGGCATATCTTGAACCAGGTTTCGCCTTTGGCGGATCGTGCCTGCCCAAGGATCTGCGCGCACTTGCGTACACGGCGAAGATGCGAGACCTGAACCTTCCCATTCTTACATCCATTCTTCCCAGCAACGAGATGCAGGTGAACCGTGGTCTCCAACTTATTATGGAGAAAGGACACCGCCGTGTGGGAGTCCTGGGCTTCAGTTTCAAAGCAGGGACCGATGATCTTCGAGAAAGTCCGATTATCGAAGTGATCGAGCGGCTTTTAGGTAAGGGATACGACCTGCGAATTTACGATAAGAACGTGAAAATTGCCAGTTTAGTGGGCGCGAATCGAGATTTCATCCTCAATCGCATTCCTCACATTTCAAGACTTATGGTTGACCACGTCGATGCTGTTCTTGAGCATGGGCAGACTATCGTAATTGGAAATAAAGATCCAGACTTCAGCCAGGTGCCGAGCCAATTGCGCGACGGTCAAACTATCGTGGACTTTGTCCGCATCACGGATCGCAGGAGCGAAAATGGCAAGTACGACGGTATCTGCTGGTAATCAACTCAACCAACACATAGACGGTGGTGAACTATATGAGAGATTGTTCGATTCCACCATTCGTCTGGCGGGCTGGCTTGACAAGAACAACTATGCCGGCTACGACACGTTCGATGGCCTGAGCGCCCGTTTTCTACGCCCGCTTACGTTTGAGAATAAGTTTCTTAGGCAAGTTCTCCAGCAGGGCGTGCGGAGATTCCCATTCAATCTGCGCCCCCTATTGGGGGTTCGCAAGAGCCATTCGACGAAAGGCATGGGTTTTCTCGCACGCGGCTTCATCCGCCTCCACGCACTGACTCACGATCAGGTATGGGAAGATCGAGCGCACTTTGCGTTACAGTGGCTCATCGATCGCCAATCGGAGGGATTTAGCGGCGCATGTTGGGGCAACCATTTCGATTACCAATCCAGATCCTTTTACCTGCCGAAGGGAGTGCCCACGGTCGTTTGGACGTCCTTGATCGGCCATGCTTTTCTGGACGGATATGAACATTTTGGAAAAGAAGAGTACTTGCAGGTAGCTATAAGCGCCTGCAAGCATATTCTGGACGACCTTGCACGTTATCCCGATGGAGAAGGCGCATGCATTACCTATGTTCCAGGGCTAAACAGTCAGGTACATAACGCGAATACGCTCGGCGGAAGCCTGTTGGCGCGAACCTACCCATATACGAAGAACGAAGAATATCTGGCGGTGGCCAGAGAGTCGATGAGATACACGGCTCAGCATCAGCGCGCAGACGGGTCTTGGTGGTATGGAGAAAAAGACAATTTGCATTGGGTCGATAACTTCCATACTGCGTACGTTCTTGACTGCTTTAAGTATTATGCTCAAGCGACTGGCGACGATCAGTTTGAGTCAATCCTGATGCGAGGTTACGACCATTGGAAGAGGACGTTCTTCCTGTCGGATGGAACTCCCAAGTACTACGACGGGAAAGTATTGCCGATAGATATACAATGTTGTTCGCAGGCTATCGATACTTTGGTATTTTTCTGTGACAAGGATCCAGAGAGCCTTGACCTCGCCTGCAAGGTCGCCGGTTGGACTATCGATAACATGCAAGATAATGATGGCCATTTTTACTATCGCCGATACAATTCATGGTTGGTGAACAAAACTCCCACGTTGCACTGGGGACAGGCGACCATGTTTTCCGCGCTGACTGCGCTCTGTAAGCGGGTCTCTAAGAATGCGAGGCTAGTGTGACGAAGAAAGTCTTAATAATCGTCGAAAACCTGCCGGTTCCGTTTGACGGACGTGTATGGAAGGAGGCTACCTGCCTCCATGGCGCCGACTACCAGGTAACAGTATTGTGTCCGAAGGGTAAGGGATATTCGAAGGGATACGAGAAGATTGAGGGCGTCCATATCTATCGCCACCCGATGCCTAAAGAGGGAAACACGCCACTGGGATACCTCTGGGAGTACGGATGCGCTCTCTTTTGGGAGTTCATCTATGCATGGTGGATATTTTTTCGCCGAGGGTTCGACGTTATTCAAGGATGCAATCCACCCGATGACATCTTCATGGTCGCGTTGCCATTCAGACTCTTTGGGGTGAGATATATTTTCGACCACCACGATGTGAATCCCGAGCTCTACTTTTCGAAATACGGCAGAATGGACTTCTTTTACAAGGCGCAGCTCTGGCTTGAAAAGCTTACCTTTCGATGCAGCACGGTTGTGATGACGACCAACAATAGCTACAAGGAAATAGCAGTAAAGCGGGGAAGTAAGGACCCAGAGGATGTGTTCGTGGTCCGCAATGGTCCGGACCTCGCGACGTTCACCCTGAAGCCTCCCAATCCCACTTTGAAGTACGGCAAGCGCTATCTCGTCGGTTACGTCGGCACAATGAGTATTCAGGAGGGCCTGGACATTCTCATTGATGTGGCCGAGCACATCGGCCAAATGGGCCGCGACGATGTCCACTTCACCTGTGTTGGCGGAGGCCCGGGGCTGGCCAGCCTGCGAAAAATGGTCTCGGACAAGCATCTGGACGGAATGTTCAATTTCACCGGACGGATTTCGGACGCAGATTTGCTTGAGGTTCTTTCTACCGCGGACGTTTGCGTCAATCCGGATCGCCCCTGTGAGATGAACGATCTCTCAACGATGATTAAAATCATGGAATACATGGCGCTGAGCAGGCCGATTGTCCAGTTTGACCTCAAAGAGGGAAGGTATAGCGCACAGGAAGCTTCACTCTACTGCAGCGGCGAGGATCTAGTGGGCGATTTTGCCGAGAAGATTCTATGGCTTCTTGATCATCCCGAAGAGCGGCAGAAGATGGGGGAATTCGGGTTCCGCCGGGTTCAGAAGGAACTGGCATGGGAGTATTCGACTGCCAACTTACTCGCTGCGTATGACTGCGCTTTCAAAGGCGACAGTAAACGTGCGCTGCAAACGGATATAGCGAGACCACAACCATGAAGCCTCTGGTATCGATCCTCATTCCGGCCTACAACGCGGAGAAATGGATCTCCGATACGCTTCGATCCGCGTTGGCGCAGACGTATCCACATCGCGAAATTATTGTCGTCGATGACGGTTCCAAAGATGGCACGCTTAGTGTAGTGCAACAGTTCGAAACAGACGGCATCCGGGTGGTTTCGCAAGCGAATCAGGGCGCCGCCGCCACGCGGAATGCAGCGTACAAGC
>JBAWCO010000805.1:0-9296 GCA_049590315.1 Occallatibacter sp.
GGGAAGATGTTTCATCCGTTGGCTTTTACGAAGACATTTGCCATGTTGTGTTCGACCATAATGGCCATTACGCTGGTTCCGGTTCTGTGCTCTTTTCTTATTCGCGGCAAGCTTCATCGCGAAGACGAGAATCCTGTGATGCGCTTGTTGCAAGGTATTTACAAGCCCGTGTTGCGATGGGCGTTGGAGCACAGAATGATCACGATCGGCGCTGCGCTAGCGGTGTTCCTCGCGGCTCTCTATATGGCGACGACGATCGGTTCCGAATTCATGCCCCCACTCGACGAAGAGACAGCGCTTTTTATGCCTATAACCGATCCGCGCATCTCGCTCACCGAGGCCACGACACTCTTGCGTCAGCAGGATGCCATCATCACCGCTGATCCAGCGGTTGCGATGGTCGTGGGCAAAGTGGGGCGCGCGGAGACCTCGACCGACCCAGCGCCGGTAAACATGTCAGAGACAACGATCACTTTCAAGCCGAAAGACCAGTGGCCCAAGGGCTTGACTAAGGATGCGGTGCTGGCGCGACTCGATGAAAAGCTGCAAATTCCGGGCGTGACCAATATTTGGACGCAGCCGATTCGCAATCGCATTGACATGCTCTCTACCGGCATTCGCACGCAGATCGGCATCAAGGTCTTCGGCCCCGACCTCAACGTGATTGAACAGAAGTCGGACGAGATCAAAGAGGTCGTGCGCCAAATACCAGGCGCCACCGACCTCTACGCTGAACGGACAACAGGCTCTCCCTATTTGGAGATGACGGTGGATCGTCCAGCCGCTGATCGTTACGGTCTCAATGTGGCCGATGTCGAGGACGCAATTGAAGCGGCTGTCGGCGGCAAGAATGTGACTACGACCATTGAAGGGCGGCAGCGCTTCCCAGTGCGCGTGCGCTATGCGCGCGACTTCCGCGAGAACCCACAGCAGCTCGGCGATGTGCTCGTAACCAGCACCAACGGCGCCCAGGTTCCGCTCAACAAGGTTGTCAGCATCGCCACAACTATGGGTCCGTCCATGATATCGAGTGAAAATGGACTGCTGCGTGGGGCTGTACTTCTGAACGTGCGGGGCCGCGATGTGGGAGGGTTTGTTGATCAGGCTCAAAAGGCCGTGGCACAGAAGGTCAAAATGCCGCCGGGTTACTACGTTGAGTGGAGCGGCCAGTATGAAAACCAGATAAGCGCGCGCAAACGGCTGGAACTCGTTATCCCCATCGTCCTGTTGGTGATCTTTGTTCTCCTCTATCGCACATACAGTTCTGTAAAGGAAGCGGCGCACGTTCTGCTGGCTGTTCCGTTTGCTCTTTCCGGTGGCATCTTTCTCGTGAAGGCACTCGGTCTGAATTTTTCGGTTGCAGTGTGGGTGGGATTCATTGCGCTCTTCGGAACCGCCGTGCAGACGGCCGTTGTGATGGTGATCTATCTGCGCGAAGCCGTGACACGGCGAATCGCCTCGGATGGCCAACTGACGTATGCCGGGTTGCATGCGGCAGTGATGGAGGGAGCCTTGCTTCGTCTTCGGCCCAAGGTGATGACCGTGGCGACGGTAGTAGCAGGCTTGTTGCCACTGATGTGGTCTGTGCGCACGGGCGCCGAGTTCATGAGGCCGCTCGCCGCGCCTGTGCTGGGTGGGATGGTCAGTTCCCTCTTTCACGTGCTGATTGTGACTCCAGTAATATTCACCTGGCTGGGCGAACGTGAACTTCAACGGAGTCAGAACAACCCGATGGGACGCTAGTTCTCACCAGTACATGACTGGCGCCACGATGATTCCGGGCATCTGCTGCTGTGCCAACGAGATCTTGATGGTGCTGCCAACGACAGCGGGATTGCGGGAGATGCCGCAGAATCGTTCAACCCAGGTTAAGGGGACGGTGCAAAGTCGCCGGCAAGCGGGCGATTTTAGACTGACAGAACAGCTGGTGCGGCTTCGATACGTACGCACATAAAGAGAGTATCAGCGCACTCATTCGAACAATCCACGTGCGAGTGCGAAATAATGAAAGGAATGCATAAAACAGGGAACCAAGTGATTGCAGTCGGGTTCGATTTCGGCACCACGAACAGCTCGGTGGCGCTGTTGGATGGAGATTCGCGGGTGCACCTTGCCTCATTTCCCTCAGGTGGCGCGGAGATATTTTCCTTCCGTTCGGTTCTCTACTTCGAGCAAACTCAGCAGCCGGGCGGGGCAAAACGAACGCACGCTTTGACTGGTCCAGCCGCCATTGAAAGCTATCTTCAGGCGGAAGAGAAGGGGCGTCTCGTCCAGTCGCTCAAGTCTCATCTTTCAAGCCGTACACTCACCGGCACCGAAGTGTTTGGCCGCCGCCACAAGCTCGAAGAGCTGATCTCCCGGATGCTGGGCGATCTGCGCAAGCATGCTGAGCGGCAATTCGATAGACCTATTCGGCATGCAATGGTGGGGCGCCCGGTGCGTTTTGTTGGCGCAGAGACCGAGGAGGATGAGGAGTTTGCCGTGTCGAGGCTGCGAGAGGCCTTTGCGATTGCGGGGTTTGAGCATGTGGAGTTTGAAATGGAGCCGGTGGCTGCTGCCTATGCGTACGAATCTACGCTCGATCACGACGAGTTGATTCTCATCGGCGACTTCGGCGGCGGCACCAGCGACTTCTCTCTGCTGCGAGTAGGTCCGGAGGTGCGGCGACGCGGGCGAACGCCGGAGGATCTTCTCGGAAATAGTGGTGTGGGGCTTGCCGGAGACGCCTTCGACGCGCGAATCGTTCGCAAACTTATTTCGCCCGCTCTCGGGTCTAACTCCGAGGCGCGCTCGCTAAACAAGATTTTGCCCGCGGTTCCCGCGTGGATCTATGCCAATCTGGAGCGATGGCATTATCTTTCGTTCCTGCGCACAAATAATGTAAGGGAAATCTTGAAGAGCGCTCGGATTCGAGCGCTGGAGCCGGAGAAGATAGAAGCCCTCATCGCCATCATTGAGGAGGATTTGGGCTATCAGCTCCACCAGGCCGTGCAACAAGTGAAGTTTGAGTTGTCGCGCAGACAAACTGCCGAATTCCGTTTTCGCGATGGCAGTCTGAATCTGAACATACCTGTGACCCGCGCGGACTTTGAGGCTTGGATAGAGAACGACCTGCGTGCCATCGAAGGTTGCGTTGACTCGCTCCTGCAAACTTCGGGGATTCACCCAAGCGCAATTGACTGCGTCTTCCTAACCGGCGGCAGTTCGTTTGTACCTGCCGTTCGCAGGATCTTCGAAACCCGGTTTGGGGAGGACCGAATTCGAAGCGGGAACGAGTTCACCTCAGTCGCGCACGGCTTGGCGCTCCGCGCGGCGGAGTCATTGTCTGAGGGCCAGTAACTGGCTGCGATTTGATTGGCCTGACACTCTACCGCAGCCAGGCGAGCCAGGTCGTAGACTTGTTGGCGGATCGCCGACCTGGATTTGAAGTCAGCGGCGCTAACTCAGCTTTGGCCGTCCCAGGGCCTTCCATGAGAAGGCCCTAGGCTTGACTGTACAGTCCCGGAGCGAATGAGTCGAAAAATCTCTCCAACGAGCGTCGATCGCGGAAAGCGGCGGTACCCCCGGGCTGCGTTGTGGAATACGCGCCGGCCAGGTTTCCCATTTGCAGGCATCGTTCTGAGCCCCAACCATTCAGATATCCGTGGAGGAAGCCGGCGTTGAAGCTATCTCCCGCGCCCACGGCGTCTATCGGCAAGACATTGAAAGCCGGATGCTCATGCCGACTCCCGTGATTAACGACTATAGCTCCCAAAGCCCCTCGTTTGATTACTACCACAGGCACTTTGCGGGAAAGCCACTCGATGGCCAGCTCAATGGACTGTTCGCCAGCGAGGGCCATCGCTTCTCGCTCATTCGGCATCAAGATATCGACATATTGGAGCGTTTCAGCGATGGGCCCCGTCCACGATCCGGTTGGATCGTCGTTGGTATCGAGAGACGTTGAGAGGCCCGCCTCCTTCATCAACGCGAGTAATCGCGGTACATCGTTAATCAGGTTGCGCTGCAGAAAAAGCGAGGACAAGTGAAAGTGTCTTGCACTGCGAAGGTAGTCTAAGTCCAAATCGTTGAATCGCAAGCATGCGGTGCTACCGGCATAAGTGAACGATCGTCGAAACGATTCGTGCTGGAGCAGTACCGTGACGCCCGTCCTGACCGATTTTGGCGCGGTGACTGCGTGGGACAGATCGACTCCGGCACGTTCGAGTTCACTGAGGCAGAATCCAGCCAACAGATCGTTCGCGTTTGCCGTAACCATCCCAACCCGGCTCCCGAGCCTAGCGAGATTATGCGCCGTGATTGCTGTGGAACCACCCAGTAAAAAGGTCATATCGGCAGCGAGCAATTCGCGCTCAGGCGGCAGGGTCTCCGGCAGCCCATAGAGAACGAGATCAAGATTGAACTCACCTACAAGCGCAACATCGAGCTGGCTCATCTTGATCCCGTGTACAGCGAAACTTTTGAATCGCAATTCATCTTGGTCTTCACTCTGGCCTGAGCGTCAGCAGCGTCATAAGAGACCTGAGCATGTCAGGATGACTTGCTCGGATTGTGATGCTGTACGAGATTCTGCGTAGACTCTCTCCGAATCAACTCCGGCGGTAACAGGTGCAGCAACCCGGCCTTGAAAGACCCGCGGCTGGGAACGGTGACTGCATCGAGGACAAGATTGGCTGCAAGGCTTCCCATTTCGAGCATGGGCTGATGGATTGTGGTAATTGCAGGGGAAGTGAGAGCCGCGTGTGGTACGTCGTCAAATCCAATGACTGAGCAATCGTGGGGGACACGCCGACCTGCTAACCACAATGCTCGGATTGCGCCGAGCGCAGTGAGGTCGTCGAAAGCGAGAATTGCCGAGAAATCGATCATAGTCTTGATGAGTTCGGTGGTCAGCCTCAAGCCGCCCTCAAAACCTGAAGCCGGGTCCATCAATGAGGGCAGTTGGAAGGTAAGCCGCGGGTCCAGACGCAGTCTCACTTTTGACGCGAATCGCCGGATGCCTTGCCAACGGCGAGAACTGTCGTCCATCTCCTTTGGACCGCGCAGGAAAGCGATTCGCCGGTGACCGAGAAGGTAGAGGTGCTCAATGGCCGCATATCCGCCAGCCTCATTGTCCACCACCACGGACCGAATCGACCGCGGAGTCAGATCACGCCCCACTACGGTCATCGGAATCTTGTTCTTCTCGATCTTGGAAAGCGGATCGATTTCGGCGAATAGCCAGTTCGCCACCAGAATCAAGCCTTCCACGCGGCGGCCAATGAGCATATCGAGGTACCGGTCGAACTGTTCCGGGCGGTTATCGGCGTCCATGATAATGGGGAGATAGGGTGTGGGGTAGAGTGTCCGCTCGATGCCGCGCAGTAGCGACATGCAGAATGGATCGGAGATATCGAAGACCAGAACGCCGATGGTCTGGCTGTGACGGCGACTGAGTGAGCGTGCCAGTGCGTCGGGATGGTAGCCCATCTCGCTGGCTTTCTTGCGAATGAGTTCTTTGGTCTTGACGGCAACGTACCGCGAGAGAGGAGCTTCGTTCAAGACGATCGAGACGGTCGAAGTTGAAAAGCCGCTTGCCCGGGCCACGTCGGCCAAGGTCACATGAGTCGATTTGGACTTGCGTGTTACCAAGTACTGCCTCGGAAGATACCAGAAATCTGACGCGATTATTGCTCTACCATTGCTCGGAACTTAATGAGAAATCCTATACCGCACCGATGTTAAGTATCCTACACAGCCGTGGAATCACCTTTACGCATCATCCGACTCAAGGAGTTTGTCTGGACCTGCGCCCACCCGGCGCATGACGTAATAAAGCGCAATCCCGATCAAAATCCAAACTGTCCCCAGTAACTGCGCCTTGTGATTGAGATTCAACCAGATGAACGCACTGACCACGAAGCCCAGTATTGGCATCGTTGCGGCCATGAACACCCTTTCTTTGGAGCGGAATTTGTAGTGGACCAAGGCAGCTGCATTCACTCCCATAAAGGCAATGAATGCGCCGAAGTTAAGTAACTCCGCTCCGCTTTGATAGGTCATCATGAAGGCTCCCAGCAATGTGCATACGCCCACGATAGTCACGTTGTTGCGTGGAATTCCGGTATGGGCATCGATCGCGGCAAAGATGCGGCGGGGCAGGGCATTAGCGCGACCCATTCCGTAGAGGAGACGGGCGGCGCCAAACTGTGCGGCCATGCCGGAACCGACATTGGCAATTAGCAGGGTGGCGTTGAGCAGATGGAACAAGAATGTCCCGCCTACGCGACGTGCAACAAAGACATAGGCGGTATCTACCATCGAATCGGGAAAGGGCGTATGTGCCGGCCATACTAACTGAGCGGCATACACTTCGATTGCGGATAGAATTCCGATTACCAAACAGGTGGCCACTGTGGCAATCATGATGTTACGGCGCGGATTTTCGACTTCTTCAGACATGGTGGATATGCCGTCAAAGCCGATGTAAGTGAGCACCGCGATCGACGTTCCTCGAAAAACGAGAGACGGAGCGAAGGTGGCGGGGTCGTAAAAAGGCACGAGCCACTGGCCTGCCACTGGCCGGACAACGAGCGCAATATAGCGTATCGCCTCCGCAAGGAAGACCACGACCACGATGCTCATGCCAAGAGCCAGCAGCGCATTCATGCGGCCGGAGGTCTTTACGCCACGGAGATTGAGCAGGGTAAAGAAGATGACGAAAGCAACAGCCCACGCGGCGTACGGTACGTTCGGTAGTACATTCTGCGCGGCTGCGCTGCACCAGATGACACAAATAATCGGGTTGAGCAGGTAGTCCATCAGCATGGACCAGCCCACAACGTAGCCGAGCATGGGGTGCAATTCCTTACCGACATATGTATAAGCTGAACCGGCACTTGGATAGACACGTGCCATGCGCCCGTAGCTGAAGGCGGTGAAGAGCATAGCCACCATGGCGATGAGGATGGTGGTGACGACATGGCCGCGCGCTACGTTGCTGACCACGCCATAAATGCCCATAGGCGCGGTGGGCTGGATGATGATGATGCCGTAGACCACAAGATGCCACAACTTGAGCGACCGGCGCAGGCCAGGTTGATTCTCGTGAGTGGCCGATGGGAAGCCCGGTTCGCTCAATTGCTGTGGCATGGATGTGCGTTCTCCGAATCTCGCGCCCAGTACCGGATTCCTCTCTCTAGGCGAGCGGCACTATTTTGGGCGTGCGATTCCGGCTGAATCAGAAAGTGAATCTCGAACTGAACTGGAACTGACGCGGTGAATTGGAGTCGGCGGTGATCAGGCCGAAAGGCGTGTTGTTGTACGGGGCGCTATTAGCATCGAGGGGATACTCCCCAGGTGAAGGCGAAACCGGTGGAGCAAATTGCGGCTTGTTCGCGACGTTAAAGGACGAAATCTCGAAGCGAAGGTCCCGCTCCTTACCCAGCTTGAAACTTTTGGAGAGAGTCAGGTCCACGTCATTGGCTCCCATGGTGCGGACATGGTCAAGATACGCGGGCGCATTCCCGGCAACGAACAGACTCTGATTGTCGCTGGGCGTTGAGAAACAATTTGGCGTGAACCATTGCGCCGCCGTGTGCGGAGCGCCCTTGCCCGGGTCGCACTTCAGGTTCGGTCGTTGATTGAAATAGGAGATTGGCGCATTCACAAGCGGCGAGGCAATAGGAATGCCGCTGCTCTTGTAAAAGACTCCGTCGGCCGTCCAGCCGCCGAAAGCCGCATTTGCAAATCCATTCAGGTTGAGTGCCCGTCCCTTGCCCATGGGTAGATCATAGGACGCCTGCCAGGTGAATTGGTACTTTACGTCCTGTGGGCTGATGGAGTGCTCCAGACTCATGTTCTTCGCATCCTGAGGCGCGCCGGCGTGAGCACCAACAAAGCCGAGTGGAGGGTTTCCGTCGTCCGTCATGATTTTGCCCCAGGTAAAAGAAGCGAGCGTTGTGAAATGCTTCGTGAGGCGCTTCTGCAACTTCGTCTGCAGAGAACTGTACTCGGAGTCGCCCGACGGATAGCCATGCACATTGATGCCGTTTCCCGCACCGTAGTTACCTCCACCGAATTGCGGAAACTGCTGTAAGCTCACCCACAGAGGCACGGTGGCCGATCCATAGTTTGCATTTGTGCCTGGCTGGATTGCCGCCCATGTGTTGGGCACCATCACGCAGGCGGGATTCGATGTGTCGACGCACAAGGAGTAGTTATTCGCGGCAATCACGCTCAACGGGAGCTGGTTCAGATCAACACTGCCAAGCGGCAGAAAGAGCCCCCTGCTGCCCACATAACCGACACTGAATACGATGTCGTGCGGCAATTGGTACTCAATGCCGAAGTTGAAATTGTAAGTCTCCTGGGTGCGCTGCGAGTGCAGCATGGTGTTCAGGGTTGTGCCAAGGTTGTTGGCAAGTCCGGTTGGCGAACCGATGAGCGGAACAACGCCTGCTGGAAAAGGGTCGCTCAGTGAATAGATGCCTGTAGTGCTGGGCGCGGGACCACCAGTTGCGCCGACGCATTGGTTGGTGCCGTTGAACACCGTATTTCCATCATCGTTATAGCAGGTGGCGTCCCAGTTTGTGGATGAGGAATACCCATCGCTATCAAGGCTTGCGCCGCCGACCATCTCCGCACTCGGGCCGAAGTAGAAGCCGCCGCCACCTCGCAGCACAAGCTGCCTGGCAGGTTGCCAGGAGAAGCCGAGGCGCGGGCTGAAGTTCGTCAGGTTGGTTGTAAATGGAGAGCGGCTGCCGCTGGTTGGGTAGACTTCAGCCCCATTGAAGGGGACTCCACCGGCTGTGGCTGCGGCAGTCGAATTGAAGTATTCGAGGCGGTTGTGGCGCTCTGTCTTGCCGCCGAAGATATCCCAGCGCAGCCCAGCCGTGATGGTAAGGGCATGATTGGGATGGTATGTGTCCTGGACGAAAGCCGAATAGTAGGGGCTGGCCTCCGCGACAAAGAGATCCTTCGTAAAATTCGGCGCGTCATTGCCTTCAGATCCGGGCTGCTCTCCCATACCCATAAGGAAAGAGGCAAAGTCACTGCCGCCGCCGCCGTTTGCCGTAGATTGATCGGTAGCGGAAACGTCAAAGGCATACGCACCGGAGGGCGCGGGGGGCTGACCAACGTTCAGGAGCCTCTTCATATACTCGGCGCCTGCACTGAGTTCGTGTTTGCCAATGACCTTGGTGAGGGTCGCGCTGGCGTCGTTGCTCTCGCTGGCATAGACAAAGGTGTTGTAATTCGCAGTGCCGCCGATGCCGCCGCCTACGTCATCGAAATTCACATAGGGAAGTGTCTTGTAC
>JBAWCO010000806.1:0-2540 GCA_049590315.1 Occallatibacter sp.
AAACCGCCTCTTCTGCCGATAAGTCTTCGGTAGTGAATCTACCTGGGTTCTTGCTAGGCAGAGAATTGAGCGGAATGACCACCATCGCAGCGACGTACGACTATCGCTTGGTCACACTGTCGGTCGCAATTGCCATCTTTGCATCCTACGCAGCATTGGACCTTGCAGGACGGGTGACTGCGAATCGAGGGCCAATCCGTTCCGCATGGCTAATGGGAGGCGCATTTGCCATGGGAAGCGGGATTTGGGCCATGCATTTCGTCGGGATGTTGGCTTTCCGGCTCCCGATTCCGGTCTACTATCACGTTCCTACGGTGGCGCTCTCATTGCTGGCTGCCATCCTGGCCTCATGGATCGCTTTGTACGTTGCGACGCGCGAGCGTTTAACGGCTCTTCCCGTTGCCACCGGAAGTCTGGCGATGGGTTGCGGAATCGCCGCTATGCATTACACCGGAATGGCCGCGATGCGCCTTGCCGCGATGCATCAATACCAACGCGGTCTGTGGTTTTTGTCTATCCTACTGGCTATTGCGATCTCCTTTGTTGGCCTTCTGCTTATCTCCTATTTCCGCAATGAGAAACGCGGCTGGAGGTCCAAGCTCGTGATCGCGCTAGTTATGGGTCTGGCTATTCCAGTGATGCACTATACCGGAATGGCGGCAGTCAGCTTCATGCCGATGAGTATTGAGCCGGATCTTTCCTATTCGATAGACATATCGGCACTTGCGACCTTTGCCATACTGATAACAACTTTCCTGATCATGGGCTTTGCCTTGGTCGCTTCCCTGGTTGATCGCTGGCTCTCTGCAGAACGCGCCTTATTGGATGACGAACGCAATATCCTGCGCGCCCTGATCGACAACATACCCGACTTCGTATATGTGAAGGACCTCAAAAGCAGGTTTGTGGTTGCGAATCCTCACGTAGCACGCGTCGTTGGAGCACGGACACCGGACGAATTGTTGGGGAAGACTGACTTCGATTTTTTCCCGCAGGAGATAGCCAACGCTTTTTATGAAGACGAGCAAAACGTGATCCGTTCCGGGCAACCTCTGTACAACCGTGAGGAAAAAGCCCTCGACAATGACGGAAACGAGATACACATCCTGACGACCAAAGTACCGTTGCGCGACAACAGGGGCCAAATAACTGGTATCGCGGGCATAGGCCACGACATCAGTAATCGCAAAAGAATGGAGAATGCGCTTCGGGAGGCAGAACAGAAATATCGTGGCATTTTCGACAAGGCCATCGTCGGTATCTTTCAGAGCACGCCGGAGGGGCGTTTCCTGAGTGTGAACCCCGCCATGGCCTTCATGCTTGGCTACAATTCCCCGGATGAGATGATCGCGAGCATCACCGATATCTCCCATCAGTTTTATGTCGACCCCAAACGCCGCGGGGAATTTCAATTGCACATGGTCACCCTTGGGGCTGTGCAGAATTTCAGTTGCGAGGTCCTTCGCAAGGACGGCAGCAAAATCTCGATAGCCATGAGTGTCCGCGCCATTCGCCAGAACGGGGTGGTGGTGCGGTATGAAGGGATGGCTGAAGATATTACCGAGCGTAACCTGTTGCGGGAACAGCTTCTTCAGGCGCAGAAGCTGGAGTCAGTGGGGCAACTCGCAGCCGGGATAGCTCACGAGATCAATACGCCGACTCAGTACATTGGCGACAACGTGCGTTTTTTGAAGGATGCTTTTGAGGACCTGAAGAGTCTGCTGACCAACTTCGAGCGGCTGTTGGCGGCGGCCCAGGACGATACGCTGTCCTGCGAGACAATTCAGGAAGTGGCGGTGGCAGTGGAGCGCGCGGACGCTGGCTATCTACTAGAGGAAATTCCCAAGGCCATCAACCAGACACTCGAAGGCGTGACCCGGGTGTCCACGCTCGTGAGTGCGATGAAGGAATTCTCTCATCCGGGCACAAAGGAGAAGATCCCGCTGGACTTGAATCACGCTATTGAAAGCACAATTACGGTTGCGAGGAATGAGTGGAAATATGTAGCTGAGTTGGAAACCGAATTCGACCCATCGCTCCCATCGGTTCCTTGTCAACCTGGCGAATTCAACCAGGTGATTCTGAATCTGATCGTCAATGCCGCGCATGCAATTGCCGATGTGGTCCGACAGGGCGGTCCGGAAAAGGGAAAGATCAAAGTGCAAACCCGAAATTGCCCGGAATGGGCTGAAATTCGAATTCAGGACACGGGATCGGGAATCCCGGAAAAGATCCGATCCCGAGTCTTCGATCCTTTCTTCACGACCAAAGAGATTGGCAAGGGAACCGGCCAGGGATTGGCCATCGCACGATCGGTGATCGTTGACAAACATGGTGGAAGCATTCACTTCGAAACAGAGGAGGGGAAGGGTACAACCTTTATCATTCGCCTTCCTCTCGACGGTAAAGCTCTCGCCTCCAAGATGGTGGTCGCGTGATTCGGATCCTGTTTGTTGGGGGATGAAAGCAATTCTCTCGACGGAATCCGCCTCTTGCTGCAGAGGTCGATGTTATGTCGCACTGGTCACTACCGTCGTTCG
>JBAWCO010000807.1:0-9935 GCA_049590315.1 Occallatibacter sp.
GCGATCGAATACCGGATCGATCGCATTCTTTTCCATCCGGTCGGAGATCGCGCGAAAAACCAAAAACGACAGCGACAGCGTGCTCACCATCGCGAGAAAGACCCCGAAGTAGAGGGACTTCATCGGCCATAACTTAATCCGACCCAGTAAAGACATAGCCCACCCCCCGGATGGTGCGGATCAAACTATGGCCGCCTTCGAGCTTTTTGCGCAAATGGCTGATATGGACGTCGAGAAACCGGTCATATGGTGTGGCCGCGCGTTCGAAGAGAGCCGCAGTAATCTCGTCTCGCGAAAGGATGCGGCCTGCCGATCCCATTAGCATAGCCAGCAAATCGAACTCCATCGCGGTAAGTTCCACGGGCGAACCGGCAATCCACACCTCGCGAGTCGTGTTGTTCACCTGGATATCGCCAATCGTGACAGTGGTGCTTTCCTTCCAATTCGAAGCATCGGAACGTCGCAGCACCGCGCGAATCCGCGCCAGCAGTTCATCTGGATCAAATGGCTTGGGCAAGTAGTCGTCTGCTCCTGTGTTCAAGCCCAGAATTCGTTCATGCTGCTGCACGCGCGCGGTCAACATGATTACCGGCAGGCTCCTTCGCCGACGCAACTGTTGCAACACCGTGATCCCATCGAGGATGGGCAGCATTACGTCGAGAATCACCAGGTCGTATGCGCCCTGCATTGCCCGGGCCAGTCCTTCGCGACCGTTGTAAACGCTGTCAAGACGATGGCCGGCCTCGGCGAAGAACTCTTTCATCATCCCGCAGAGCTCCGCATCGTCGTCGACAAGCAACAGCGATAACTGTCTCTGCTCTTCCAACGTCTCCATCTCCGTTGCCCTTGGACACACCCTTCTTTCAACAATCTTCTTCGGTCTTTAAGTCTCGCACAGACTAAGGCGCAGGCGCGGCGCTTAACAATTCTTAAGGATCGAGGGAAGTATCGGGAATGTGGTAGAGTGCGTCCATGTTGCGAATACCACGGTTCCTCTCCGCTCTCCTGATTGCAGTTTTCGCTTACACCGGACGGGTTGCATGGGCGCAAAACGACCCTGCTCTCACCGCAACGCTGCGGTCAATGGTTGCGGGGTTCGATGGCCATGTCTCTTTTTATGCGCACGATCTGGCTACAGGGAGAACCGTGGCCATTGACGCCGACCAACCTATTTCCACCGCATCGGTGATCAAGCTCGGGATCCTTTACGAGGCATTGGATCAGATTCGCGAGGGCCGGGTTCGTTTCGATGACCGTCTCGCGGTCCGCCACGAAGACCAGGTGCAGGGTGCGGGCGTGCTGCTCTTTTTTGACACTCCAACGACCATTACCTTCAAGGATGCGCTGACCCTGATGATCGCCCTCAGCGACAACACCGCGGCCAATCTCTCCATCGATCACGTCGGAATCAAGAACGTCGACGACCGGCTCGTTTCCCTCGGCATGAAGAATACGTGGCTCTACAAGAAAATCTCTCAGCCGGCTGAGGACCCCATGCCCGCCGATCAAAAGGAATTCGGATTGGGCAAGACGACGGCAAGAGAGATGGCAGGACTTATGGAGCGCTTCGCGACCTGCGATCTGGGACCCTCGCCCCCCGCTACGAACTCCCGTGCGGGAATCCCCGGCGATCGGGAACTCTGCGATGCGGCGCTTCATATGCTGGAGGTCCAGTTCTATCGCAACAGCATTCCCCGCTATCTCGAAGGCGCTGATGCGCCGAAAGGTATCACCTCCATTGCCAACAAGACCGGCGCCCTCAACCACGTTCGCAACGATGTGGGCGCAATCGTCACCAAGAAGGGAACCATCGTCCTATCCGAATTCACTCGCGATAATGCCGACACGAGTTGGACACCGGACAATCGCGCGGAAGTGCTTATGGCCAAGCTCACTCAGGCCGTGGTTGCGGCGTGGGCTCCAGGGACGTAGCCTTCATGCCGTTTCTGCTTTCGTCACAGCACAAGAAGAGTACTCTGCGCGAGCCCTGAATCGAGGCTTCCCGATCTTCGCGGCCGACCCGGACACATCGCCCAAGTCAGCATAAGTTCAGCCGAAAAGTGGTCCTTCCGCTAGCCTCCGAAATGTCGCACGTACTGAGACTCCTCCGAATCTTAAATTTCTTTACGTGATTTTTGTTGACAATTCATTCCGGGAACGTTAATTTTCCATTCATCCAGTCATCTATATGACTTGGCTGACTGGCGGAATATTTGGGCATCGTTTGCGTTTTGAACGCCTCGATGCCGTTGATGCGCTAACGTAGCCACCTTCTGCGCTACTCTCTCAAGAGTCATCGCCGCTTCGGGTTGAGACGAGGCAGTGCATCCGAAAAGAACCGAATTCAATTCCCAGCCTGGCGACACAAGAAGCAGACTTCCACTTCTGCCATTGCCTATTGGTAAAGAGAACTGTTCCGAGCGCATCGCTGTTTCTTCCAGTCCAGGTACGCGTTTTCCTTTCCGCTTCGCGAAGACAGCGCCGCATGGATTCCCTTCATGACCGGCCGCATCCCAAAACAGCTCAACCGGTGAGGCTGACACAGAGCGAGAGACCGAAAAATGCTTTCATCAGCGCAACGATAAAAACTCAGGAGGCAATGAACCACTATGTCGCACAAATTCACAAAATGTATTGTCGCCCTTTTTGTTGCAATGGGATTGGCGTTTGCCGGCGGCCCCGCAGCCGCGCAGAGCAGCGTTTCAGGCAGCATCAGTGGAACCATCACCGATGCAACCGGTGCCGTGATCTCCGGCGCCACAGTGACGGTGACAAACACAGACCGCGGTGAAGACATTCGCGTTCTGAAGACCAGCACCAAAGGCTTCTTCACTGCGGAATCTCTGCCGCTGGGCACGTACACAGTAACCGTGGCGGATGCCGGCTTCAAGACCGAAGCCGTCACAGGGCTCGTTCTGCATGCCGCCGACGCACTAACCGTCAACCGGACCCTGGTACCCGGCGCCACCAGCGAAGTTGTCTCTGTCACGGCGGGCGAAGCGCAGCTCAATCTGGAGGACGCAACCTCCGCCACCCTGATCAACAGCGAGCAGCTCAGTGAATTGACGCTGATCACGCGCAACTACGAAACCTTGATGAATTTGCAGCCAGGTGTGAGTTTCGGAGGCGGCACCGACGACCTCACCCGCGGCCCGGCCGGGCTGAGCGGCTCTTCAAGCACTGTGGCTTTCTCTGTCAACGGCGGCCGTACCACCTCTAATAGCTGGACCATCGACGGCGCCGACAACGTGGACCGTGGCGCGAATCTCACGCTCTACACCTACCCGAGCCCCGATGCCATTGCCGAGTTCAAGACGCTGCGCGGTCAGTACAGCGCGCAGTTTGGCCGCAACGCCTCAGGGCAGATTGACGTCGTGACTAAATCCGGCGGCAATTCGGTTCATGGAAGCGCCTACGAGTTCATCCGCAACGACTACTTCGATGCCAACGGCTACTCGAACGATTTTCTTGACATGAAAATCGCTCCCTACCGCTACAATGTCTTTGGCGCCTCGCTGGGCGGTCCCGTCTATGTTCCAAAGGTATACAACGGCAGAAACAAGAGTTTTTTCTTCATCTCCGAGGAGTGGCAACGTATTGTGCAGTCCCTGGCCAGTGCATCGGCTACTGTGCCCATGGCATCGGAGCGAACAGGCGATTTTACGCAGTCTGGGCAGAAGATCAATGGCGCCTGGACCACCGGCCCGGTGACGGTTTGCACGGCCTACACCACCAACCCAACGACCCAAGTGAATACCTGTACTGCAACAGGCACGCAGGTGACCAATATCTCGCCGACGGCCCAGGCGTACTTGAAGGACGTGTACAGCAAAGTTCCCGTTCCGAGCACTGCTTACGACATTGCGCACAACCTGGATCCGCACACGATTCTGACCAATTTCAAGGACCAATTCAACAATCTGGACTCGGTGGTGCGCATCGACCAGCAAGTGGGTCAAAAGCTGACTGTCTTTTATCGCTACCTTCACGATACGTTCCCAGAGGTGCTGCCCCAGGGCAATTTCTCGACGACCGTCTATATAGCGGGTGCAAACACAACAACCGTCGTCAATCCCGGAACCCAGCATCTTGCGCATGCAACTTACGTGTTCGATCCCACGATGCTGATGAACGTAGGTTATGCGTTCTCCAACGGCAATATCGTCAGTACGCCTACCGGCTTTCTAGCGTCCTCGCATTCGCCTGACATCAGCACGCCACTCCCGTATCCGGATACCGTGGGACTCGTTCCGTCCCTTTTGGTAAGCGGCATGACCTCTCTGACCGGTAGCGTCGCCTATACGGACCACGGCACCAACCACCAGGTCTTCGCTGATATCACAAAGAATCTGCATACGCACACGCTGATCAGCGGGTTCTCTTACAACCACTACCAGAAGCTCGAAAATAATACGACCGGTACGCAGGGCGCTTTTACCTTCGCCAATGACACGGCATACGCCTGTCCCAATCCACCAGCACCGCCAACACCCGGATGTATCGTAGCCAACAGCGCCTCAGGCGTCTCTGAGGCGCAGGGCTTCGCCAACTTCCTCACCGGCAACGCCAACGGCGGGTTTAGTCAGCTTTCAAGGGACCCAGTCACCGATATCAAGGAGGCGCTGTACGAAGGATTCGGTCAAGACAACTGGAAGGCGACTCCGCGCTTCACGCTCAACCTTGGTGTTCGCTATTCGTTCTACGGTCAGCCGTGGGACGCGAACGGTTTGTTGAGCAACTTCGACCCTGACAAATACAGCGCAACGGCGGCACCAACCATCGCCACGACCGGCCTGATTTGCTTCACCGGCACTTGCAGTCAAAAGGGCAGCAATGCAGGTCAGCCTACAACGCCTAACCCGGCGGCGGACTACAACGGCATCAATTACATCAACGGCATGATCTTCAACGGCCCGAATAGCGCGAACAGCAACCAGGCTTCACCCTATGGGAACAAGGTAGGCTCCGCGCAGCAAGCCAACTTTGCTCCACGTTTTGGTTTTGCCATTGATGTCTTCGGCAACGGTAAGACCGCGCTGCGCGGCGGATACGGCTGGTCATTCGACGATGCCGAAGTCAGCTATTACGAGACCACGGTCTTCGGCAATCCTCCGGCCGTTGCCACCTACTCAGTGGGCCAGACTTCATTCGATAGCCCGGCCGGCGGTTCGCTTACAGCCCTTTCGACAACTCCTGGACGTATTCAGGCCGTCCCGCTCAATTACAAGACGCCGTACGTGCAGCAGTTCTCGCTCGATGTCCAACAGGAGATTACCCCTTCGTTCATGTTCGACATCGGCTATTTCGGCGACCATGGCACGCATCTGCTGGGTGCTTTGGAGATCAATCAACCAGCGCCGGGTGCCTGGGTAGGCAAGGTACAACCGTCGAACTCCGGTAGCGCGTGCATCGATCCCGACACCAATCAGCAGTCGTTCCTCAACTCAACCTGTGACCGCGTATTGAACCAGATCAAGCCCTATCTTGGTTACTTCGCGATCGACGCGCTACGAAACATCTTCAGTTCGAACTACAACTCGCTTCAGGCGAAGGTGACCAAGCGCTTCCATGGCAAAACGTACATCGACGCGAACTACACATGGTCGCGCGACCTGACTAATGCCCAGGCCGATTACTCGGGCTTTATCCAGAACATCTACAACATCAACGGCGACTATGGCCGCGCTGCGGTAGATCGCACCCAGGTATTCAATATGGATGGCGTCTTAGAGGAGCCCTTCTTCAGGGATCAGAAGGATCTGAAAGGACGCCTGCTTGGCGGTTGGGAACTGTCTGCAATCTACTCGGCCAACTCGGGCCTGCCTCTCACGGCCTCGGCGAGCAGCGCGTTCTCCCCCTCCTACAATTTGCCCGGCGGTGCGACAAGCGTGTACAACGGCCGCACCAACACCGGCTATGAAACCGATAGTGCGGGCCTCAGCGTTCTGGGAAACACGAACGCTGGCCTCAGGCCGAACCAGATTGGCAACCCCAACATCAGCAATAACGTCAAGATCCATAACAAGGGCTACAACCAGCTTTGGTTCTACACGGGCGCTTTTGCCGCGCCCTCACCCAACAGTACAATCCCCGGCACTGCCAAACGCGGAACCATCCAAGGCCCCGGATTTCAACGTCTCGACCTCGGCGTCTTCCGCAACTTCCGCATATGGGAGCGGGTGAACTTTCAGTTCCGTGCGGAGGCACTCAACGCTGCCAACCACACGAATGTAAACACCGTCACTACAAGCATTGGCTCTTCCACGACTTTTGGAGAGGTCACCGCCTACCGTGACGCCCGCATCATGCAGTTCGCGGGTAAATTTACCTTTTAACTTTCGCCGGCATTCATTGTGACGAATATGCCGCATGGGATCAGCGGCCTGCTCATTGCGGCTATTGTGGCGGCGGCTATGTCGAACCTGAGCACCGCTCTTAACTCGCTCTCTTCAACAACGATCATCGATTTCTATGCGCATATTCGGCCCGCGTCCACGGAGATACACCGTGTTCAACTTTCGCGCATCGCTACTGCTGTGTGGGCGGTGGTCCTGTTTGGATTGGCGGTGCTTGCGCGCCACAGCGACAGAGTGATCGAAGTTGGCTTGTCGATTGCCTCGGTCGCCTATGGGGCGCTGCACGGCGTATTTCTTCTCGGTGTTCTGACTCGGAAGGCATCAGAGCGCGGCGCCATGATTGGAATGGTCTTCGGACTGGCGCTCAATCTCTATCTGCGGCTGTTCACTGGAGTATCGTTTACGTGGTATGTCGCGATGGGCAGTGTTGTGTCGTTTGTCATCGGATATGCCGCGAGTCTGCCGGTGTGGCAGAGGTCTTTGAGTTTATCGAACTGAACCGGATGTACCAAGGGAATCGAAATGCAGCAGCGTAAGTTGACAACCGAGCGCCGCAATCGAGCGACAGAAAAGCTGGATACCATGAGCGCCATGGAATTGGTTCGAACAATGAACCGCGAGGATGCATCTGTTCCTCGCGCGATTCGCCCCGCGTTACCGGAAATTGCCAAAGCGGTCGATCTGGTGGCACTGCGCCTGGCTCGAGGCGGGCGAATGATTTACGTGGGAAGCGGAACCAGCGGACGCATTGGGGCGCTGGATGCTTCGGAGTGTCCGCCAACATTCGGGATAAGCGTTGACATGGTCCAGTTTCTGATTGCCGGCGGCGATAAGGCGCTAACGCAGTCTGTGGAAGACAGCGAAGACTCCTCGGAATTGGGTCAGAGCGACATAGCGGCCCGGAAGCCGGGCAAACGGGATGTGGTGGTGGGCCTTGCCGCCAGCGGCTTTACTCCGTACACCGTGAGTGCATTGAAGTACGCGCGCAGCAAAGGGGCAGCCACTATCGGCATCGCCTGCAACCGCGGCACGGCGCTTGGAGAGGCGGCCGACATTCGAATTGAAGTTGAAGTTGGGCCGGAGGTGCTGACAGGCTCTTCGCGTCTCAAAGCAGGCACGGCGCAGAAACTTATCTGCAACATGCTAACCACCGGAGCGATGGCTCGCATGGGCTATGTCTACAGCAACCTGATGGTCAACATGTTCTTGAACAACAAGAAGCTATTGGAGCGGGGCATCCTGATTCTGGAGTCCCTTGCGAACGTGGATCCGGCACTGGCTGTGGAGACTCTAGAGAAAGCCGGCATGAGCGTTCCGCTGGCGCTGGTGATGCTGAAGGCCGATGTGGGCAAGCGAGAGGCCGCAGGGCGACTGCGCAGAGCCAAAGGCAATGTTCGTAAGGCGATTGAAGGCTGATATGCAGCGAACCTTAACAACAACTCGATTTTGCAGCGGGCTACTTTCTTTGCTCGCAATGATGGTGGTTATCTGCGGTCAGGATCAGCTTCAGGCGCAGCGCTCCGAGCTGCAGCCAACGAAGAGCATCCATGAAGCGCATGACTTTGCGGCGATCGACATGATCATGCAGGAGGCCGTCGCCGATGGAAAGATCCCCGGAGGAGTTGTGTTGGTGGGTCACAACGGCAGGGTTGTCTATCGCAAGGCGTTTGGCTCGCGATCCCTGGAGCCTCTCCGCGAAACGATGACAGCGGATACGATCTTCGACCTGGCTTCTCTCACCAAATGCATCGTCACGACCACGGCAATGATGCAGTTGATCGAGGAGGGCCGAGTTAGGCTCAACGATCCGGTCGCTACTTATCTGCCCGAGTTTGCGCAGAACGGCAAGGGGCAAATCACGGTCCGCGAATTGCTCACGCATTTCTCCGGCCTGGGGCCCGACCTGGATTTGAAGAAAAGTTGGGAGGGCCGTGCTGCTGCATTCGATATGGCCATGCAAGCGAAGCCGGATCATCCTCCGGGCAGCCGATTTCTTTATAGCGACATCAACTTTGAGACGCTCGGATTTTTGGTTGAGAAGGTCTCAGGAATGCCGCTGAATGAATATGCGAGCACGAGGATATTTGAGCCGTTGGGGATGAGCGATACAACGTTCCTTCCGCCCGCCAGTTGGACGGCGCGCATTGCGCCGACGCAATACGACGAGCAGGGGAAGATGCTGCGCGGTACGGTTCACGATCCCACGGCGCGGAGGATGGGAGGCGTGGCTGGACATGCGGGACTTTTTTCGACCGCGGACGATCTAGCCAAGTTTGCGCAGGCACTGCTCAGCGGTGACAAGATTCTCAGCCGGATGGCAATCGAGAAGATGGGGACACCGCAGCAGCCGGCCAACGCCGCAAGTCTGCGTGGATTGGGATGGGATATCGACTCACCGTTTTCCAGTAATCGTGGTGACCTGCTTCCTGTTGGATCCTTTGGGCACACGGGATTTACAGGCACTTCGCTGTGGATAGATCCGGTGACCGATACCTACATCATCATCCTCACAAATGCAGTACATCCCCGGGGCCACGGATCCGTGATATCGCTACGTGCGCGTATTGCGACCGCCGTTATCCGATCACTGGATCTTACCGTGAACGAAGCCGACAAGCTGCGGCTTGCGCGCATCACGGGATATAACGAATCGATGATGGCTGAACGACGCCTTACAGCGCGCAACGGCGAAGTGAAAACCGGAATCGATGTGCTTGAGGCGGATAACTTCCGCCAGCTTCATCCGGATGCAAGCCATCCGATACGGATCGGACTGGTAACGAACCAGACCGCTCTTGACGCACGAGGCCAGCGCACTGCAGACATCCTTGCTCACGTGCCGGGGATCGAGTTGGCCGCAATTTTCAGCCCGGAGCATGGCTTTGCGGGCAATCTCGATACCACGGCAATCGGCAGTTCGCGCGATGCGATTACCGGCGCTCCCATCTACAGCGTCTACGGAGACACGGAGGCGAAGAGACGTCCGACAGCAGAGCAAATGGCTGGTATCGATGCGATCATCTACGACATCCAGGACATTGGTGTGCGCTTCTATACCTACGAGAGCACGCTGGGCTACTTTCTTGAGGCTGCGGCGAAGAGCGGCAAGGCAATTTATGTGCTCGACCGTCCTAATCCGATTGGCGGCGGATATGTGCAGGGCCCAATAGCCGATGCGGGACGCGAGTCATTCGTCAGCTACTGGCAGATCCCTGTACGCCACGGAATGACGGTGGGCGAACTTGCGCAAATGTTCAATGGCGAGCGCTCCATTGGCGCGAAACTGAGCGTCGTTCAAATGCAAGGTTGGATGCGCGGCGATTGGTTCGATTCAACAGGCAGGGTGTGGGTCAATCCGTCTCCGAATATGCGCAGCATGACCGCAGCCACGCTCTATCCGGGTATCGGCATGATCGAAGGCACAAACATTTCCGTAGGGCGCGGCACAGATTCGCCCTTTGAACTGGTGGGCGCACCGTGGATCGATGCCTCTACCCTGGCTACGTACCTCAACGCGCGGATGATTGACGGAGTGCGTTTTGTCCCCGTCGAGTTTACGCCCGATGCCTCAAACTACAC